>JAAXGQ010000271.1 GCA_012271265.1 Vicinamibacteraceae bacterium | reverse complement strand
ATCCGTGGCGAGCTTGTCGATGTGGTCGTACAGGCCACGCGACACGCGGACCCGAAGCGCCTTTGCGAACCGCCTCTCGCCCTGCTGCATCGCCACGAACCGGGTCGCCTACCGGCCAGGCGGCGACACCCGATCCCCTATCCCGCACACTCGATCCGGCTCAGCCTGCCTATCGGCGCCCAGCCGCCGCGCCGCCTCCTCGATCGCCCGCTGGCGGTCCAGCAGCGCGTCGGGCGCCGGCCGGCAGTCCCCTCCCGGCGTGCACGTCACGGTCGCGCGAGGATCGAAACCCTCCGCGAGTCGGAGCAGGCCGAGAGAGTCCGCCACTTCCGTGGCCCCGTGCGATCGGGCCCGCTCCACCCACGCGCCCCACAGGGAGTCCGCCCCCAGGCCCATGAGCAAGTCCCGGCGGCCGCAATCGGTCCATGAGGACACCGAAGCGCCGAAGCGCCGCGCCTCGGCCGCCACGCCGGAACCGACGTCGGCGCCGCCGCCCCACGGCGTATCGAGCTCGACGACGCCCGCGAGGGCCGACGCGCCGCGCACGTCCCACGAGTGCGACATCATCGAGGCCGCATCGTCGAGAAACAGCGAGGTGATCCGGCCTGTGCCGGCGGACGTCGCCACCTGCCGCCGGAACGAATCGAGACGCCGGCTGCGGGCGGGCGACACGGGGAGATCGACACCGCAGTCCACGCCCGCCACCGGGGCCGGATCGGCGCCCTCCGGCCAGTCCGAGCACGGCCTCGACGACCGGTACTCCCGCAGGGAGTACGACTCGGCCGCCGCCTCCTCGTGGATCAGCGGGGCGAAGTCCAGGGACACGGAGACGTCGAACGCGGGCGCCGGGCTGCCGGCCGGCGCGGACGTGAACCCCGCGGTTCCGTCCTCCTTCGGACACTCGACCGGGACAGTGCCCGACCGGTAGTCGGTCCACGTGCCGGCGAGCCGGTCCGCTACCGGGGGGACTACCGCCGGCAGGGCCGGGCTCCGCACGAAGCCCTTGCCGATGAGGCACACCCCCGTCCCGTCGTCGCCCAGGAGGACCCCGCCCGACTCGAGCGTGGACAGG
>JAAXGQ010000040.1 GCA_012271265.1 Vicinamibacteraceae bacterium | reverse complement strand
GAGGACACCGGCGCTCCCGGTGGGGTGGCCGGTGAGGACACCGCTCCAGGACTGGCGCGCCCTGACCCATGGAGCGCCCGCCCCATGGAGCGCCGGCGTCCTCGCCGGCCTGCGCCTCACCCTCGGTCCCCTGGGCAGTCCCCTGCCGACAGCGCCGCCACGCGTCCCGGCAGGGTCATGAAGCGTCTGCCCCATGGAGCGCCGGCGTCCTCGCCGGCCTTGCGTTGGGCGGCGCGCCTGGTGATGGTCCTGCTGCCCGGCGGATTCGCTGCGCTGGCGCTGGCGGGCTGCGCCGCCGGCGACCGCGACGAGACGGACGAGACGCGGGGGACAGACGTGACGGAGACGCCGGTCTCCTTCCCCGCCGCGCCCCCCGACGGCCCGATTCCCGAGATCGGGCCGGCGCCCGCGGACTACGTGCCGACGGCGGTTGGGGTACCCGCTACCGACATCTGGCTGGCGACGGTGATCCGCGACGGCACGGCGCTCCGGGTCTCCGGCCTGGAGCGGGCGACCGATCGCGACGGCTACGACAACCAGCCCAGCTTCCTGCTCGACGGCTCCGCCATCCTCTATACGACCGCGCTGGAACGGCGCCAGACCGAGATCACGCGCCTCGAGGTCACCTCCGGCGCGGAGTCCGCCATCACCCTTGCCGAGCAGTTGACGCATACGGAGGCGAGCGAGTTCTCGGCGCTCCAGATCCCCGGACAGGAGGCCTTTTCCGCGATCCACGAACTCCGCGGCAAGCAGTACCTGTGGCGCTACGACCTCTCCGGCGAACCCCTCGGTCCGATCTTCGCCACCGCCGAGCCGGTGGGGTACCACGCGTGGGCCAACGGGAGCATCGTCGCGATGTTCATCCTCGGCGATCCGGCCACCCTCCAGGTGGGGGACGCGCTGAGCGGGGAGATCCGGACCGTCGCCGAGCATCCAGGCCGGTCGCTCCACCGGATCCCGGGGACGGAGGAGATTTCCTTCGTGCGCAAGGTTTCGGACGAGGTGTGGTGGATCGAACGCCTCGACCCCGCCGCGGGAACCACGGTGCGGATCACCCGGACGCTGCCGGGCCGCGAGGACTACGCGTGGACCCCTGAGGGCGAGATCCTCATGGGCGACGGCTCGCGCCTGTTCTCCTGGTCGGAGGGCTCGGACTGGACCGGGATCAGCGACTTTGCGGACCTCGGTCTCGAGGGGATCACCCGTCTCGCCGTCAGCCCGGATGGCGCCCGAATCGCGATCGTCGCCAATCGGCCGGCCGGCTGAGGCGGGCGGCGGCCGGGAGCGCCTGCATGGAGCGCCGGCGCTCTATCGTCAGGCCGCCCCTGCATGGAGCGCCGGCGTCCTCGCCGGCCACCCCCGCAGGGACGGAAGCTGCGCCAAAGGCCGGCGAGGACGCCGACGCTCCAGGGCCGGCGCTCTATCGTCAGGCCGCGCACGCACGCAGCGCCGGCGTCCTCGCCAGTCACCCCCGCAGGGACGGATAGTGCGCCGCAGGCCGGCGAGGACGCCGGCGCTCCAGGGCGGCCGGCGCTCTATCGTCAGCGCGCGCCCGCATGCAGCGCCGGTGTCCTCACGGGCCACCGCGGCAAGGACCGCCCCCGTGCTCTCGGTGCAGGAGGCCGTCCTCGCTCGGCGCCCTGCTGAAGGGGCCTGGCAGCAGCGCCAGCCGGCGGTCCGAGCCGGTCGCGATCGCTAACGCGGACGGCTGGGCTTGGGGTAGTCGTGGTCGGGGTCGTCCTCCAGGAACAGCGGCATCGGCGGCGGAGGCAGCCCCTGCTCGGCGCGGGCGGCCCGCACCGTCTCACGGACATCGGAAAGCAACTTCCGGGTGTCGTAGAGGATGCCGTCCTTCATGAGGTACTTGATGGAGCCGATCCGCTCGGTCCGGGCGGTCGCGTGGTTCAGCCGCACCGTGCCGGTGCCGTAGAGCACCTTCAGGTTGTGGAGCGGGTTCTCCTCGAGGATCACGAAGTCCGCGATCTTCTCCTCCTCGATGCTCCCGAGCTGTTCGTCGAGCCCGAGGTACTCGGCCCCATCGAGCGTGGCGGCCTTGATCACTTCGAGCGGGTGGAACCCGGCCTCCTGGAACAGCTCCATCTCCTGCACGAAGCCGAAGCCGTAGAGATTGAAGGTGTAGCCGGAATCGCTGCCCACCACGACGCGGCCCCCCCGGTTCTTGAATTCGTTCACGAACGCCATCCAGAGCCGGTAGTTCTCCTTCCAGTTCAGCTCCACCTGGGTGGTCCAGTCGAAGAAATAGGAGGCGTGGTTCACGGCGCTCGGGCGGTAGAACTCCCAGAGGTTCGGGTGGGTGTAGACCGAGTGCCACTCGTTCCGCTGCTGGCGCATGAGGTCACGGGTGGCGATGTAGGCCACCCAGGTCGGGTGGATCGTGAAGTCGAGCTCCAACATCTCGTTCATCACGTCGTTCCACTTCTCGGAGAACGGCGGCGCGGCCTGCGCCCACAGCCGGCCCGCCTCGGTGAAGCGGTGGTACTCGTTGTTGTAGTTGTAGTCCGCGGGGTAATGCTGGATCGTCTTGTCTGCGAACAGGGCCTCGGGAAGCCCGTACCAGTGGGTCATCGAGGTCAGCCCGGCGCGCGCGGTGTCGAGCGCGTTCATTCCGACCACGTCGAGCTGGGCGTGGTGGGTGGTGGAGAGGAGCCCCACCTTCGCCGCCTCGTCGAGCGCGGCCCGGAAGATGCGCGGCGCGGCGCCGAAGAACTTGATCCCGTCGGCGCCCTGCTCCTTGACCCACCGGACCCAGCGGCGGGCGGCGTCAGGGTTCGTGACCGGCTCCTCGCCGTCGCGTCCGAAGACCACGAATGTCTCGATCCGGGGCGACGTGATCTCGTTGTCCCAGGAACGCCGCGCGTGGTGCAGCAGCCAGGCGGTGTTGAAGTTGCCGACGTCAGCGCCGGTGGCGATACCGTGCGCCATCCAGAGCTTGTGGATGTACTCGGTGGGGACGCGCTGCCCCTCTCCCTCGTAGTGCTGGTGGAGGTGCATGTCGAGGAACCCGGGCAGGACGTAATGCCCCTCGAGTTCGATTTCGTGGTCTCCCGGCTGCGCTGGCGGCCGGTCCTCCTCATGGATCGGGGTAACCCCGGTGCCGACGCTGCGGATCGAGCGGATGATGTTCCCCTCGACGACGATGTCCACGGGGCCGTAGGGGGGCGCTCCGGTGCCGTCGATCACGATGGGCCCGCGCAGGATCACCCGGTCCCACGGTCCCTCGCCGTCCGTGCGGTCCGGAACCGGGAACGGGATTTCCTCCTCGGACGCACTCTGGGCGGCGGCCGACGCAGCCGCGGCGAAGGCCAGGGCGAAGGCGAGGAAGAGAAGGAGCGGCAATCGGCGGGGCCGGGTGTTCATGAGCAGGGTTTCCTCCGAATTCGGCGAGTATCCCATACCCGCGGGGCAGCCAATCAGCGGCTCTCGAGCCGGTCCAGGCGCAGGCGGTGGCGGTCGTCGAACAGCCTCCGCGACGCAATCCGCACGGCGCCCAACACTCCGAACCCGGTCCCCGCAGCGATCAGGAGCAGGATCAGGATCTGGTAGCGAACGGCCTCCCCGGCCGGGGCGCCCGCCAGGATCTGGCCGGTCATCATGCCCGGCAGGCTCACGATGCCGGCGGCCGCCATCGAGTTGAAGATCGGGATGAGCCCGGCGCGGGCGCTCTCCCGCAGCAGGTCGGAAACGGCGGCATCCCGCGGCTCCCCGAGGGCGAGGCGCTGCTCGATGACCTCCCGGCTGCGCACGACAGCCTCGGTGAGCCGTTCCATGGAGAGCGAAACCCCGTTCATCGTGTTCCCGAGCAGCATGCCGAGGAGCGGTACGGAGAATCGGGGGGCCCACCAGGGTTCCGGGCCGAGGATCACCGCGAGGGCGAAGGCGGCGCAGAGGAAGGACGAGAGGAACATCGCGAGGACGCCCACCAGGTAACCCCAGCGCCCGGCGAGCGGCCGCGTCTGCCGCGCCTTCACTTCCCGGGCGGCGACGACCAGCATGAGGAGCGCCACGCCGCCCACGACCAGCGGCCGGGTCGTGCCGAGCACGAACCGCAGCACGAGGCCCAGCAGCAGCAACTGCGCCGACGCCCGGCACGCAAGCCACAGGAGACGCCGCGATACTCCGAGACGCGCGCGCCACCCGGCGACCGCCAGGACCACCACGGCGCCCCCGGCCAGAACCAGGTCGAGCGGCGAGAGAGCGATCATCGTGAAACCCGGGGCGCTGCCGGCGGCGCGTGGCCGAAGACCTCGAACGTTCCTTCGGGAAGCCGCAGCCGCCCGTACGGCGCGGCTGGCTCGTCCGGGGAATGCGAAACCCACAGCAGCGCGGCGTCCCGCTCTTTCCGATAGCAGTCCAGCCGGCGGACGACGAGCAGCCGGCTGCCGACGTCGAGGTTCGCCGTGGGTTCGTCGAGCAGCAGCACGGCCGGTTGCCGGGCGAGGAGCCGCAGCAGGGCAATCCGGGCCCGCTCCCCGGTAGAGAGTCGGGAGGGGTCGGCTTCGGCCACCTCGGGCGCGAGGCCCAGGCCTGCGAGCTCTTCCGGGAGCGTCTGGTCGTCCGAGGGGAAGTGCGCGGCGACGGTGGGGGCCCAGAAGCGAGGCTCGGCGGGGAGCAGGCCAACCTGACGGCGCCACGCGGCAGCCGGCATCGACCCGGCCGTTCGACCGGCCCAGGAAGCCTCTCCCCCGTGGGGATCGAGATCTGCCAGCGCCCGGAGCAGTCGCGTCTTCCCCGACCCCGACGGTCCCGTCACGGCGAACGCGGCGCCCGGCGGGGTCTCGAACGAAAGGGGCGGGAGATTGGGAATCCGGAGCCGGCGCACGCGGAACACGGGCGGGATTCTCCCGCTTTCGGGAGGGCCGTCGTCGCTCCGGGCCCTCGAACACGCTGCGCAACCGGTGGAACACCGGGCCTGGTTGCCCGCTGACGGGGTTCCGGTATGCTTATCGGTTCCTGTGCGGGCACGTCCCTGGACCGGATTCCCGCGGCCGTCCGGCCTGATTTCATCGCTGATTTCATCGCCCGATTTCATCGCCTGATTTCATCGCCTGATTTCATCGAAAGACCCCTCCGACAACACCGGTTCGATCTGACTTGACCTCCGGCTTCCCGGCCCCCGTGCGGCTCTCATTCCGCACGATGTCCAACGACATGGCTCCCGCCGTCCGGATGTGGTGGGCGAGCCCCCTCACCAGGCCGTTCCGGGAGCAACCGCAGCACGCCATCCCGGTTTCCTTCGTCCCGACGCTCCCCAGAGACGGGGTTCGTTGACGGACGCGCAAGGCATCGCTCCGGACCCGCATGAGCCTGCACGCTCCACACCTGCCCCACCCCCACGTGGGGCGGTTTCTCATCGCCGGCGTTCTGGGCGGTCTCGCGAGCCTGGTGCCGGGAATCAGCGCCGGAACGATGGTTCTGGCCGCGGGGGTGTACCCCCAGCTCATCGGCGCCATTTCCGACCTGACCGCCTTCCGGCTGCGGCCGGCTTCCCTGTTTTCACTGGTGGCGACCTTCGTCGCCGCGCTCACCGCGCTGTTCCTCGCAGCGGGCGCCGTCCGCGACGCGTTCAACGCCTGGCCGAGCATTTTCTTTGCCCTTTTCCTGGGCCTGACGCTCGGCGGCGCACTCCCGCTCTGGCAGATGCCGGAGCACAAGAGCAGCCTGTTTGTGCGCTGGGCGATCTTCGGCGCCCTGATCGCCGGGGTCCCGCTGCTGATCGCTGAACCATCGGCGGCGGGCGCGGCGGCAGGCGCCGTGAGCCCCGTCACCCTCCTCATCGCCGGAACCGCCTCTGCCTTCGCCCTCGTGCTTCCCGGGATCAGTGGCAGCACGCTCCTCGTGGTGACCGGGCTCTACCTGCCCTACCTGAACGCGGTGGACGGCTTCACGACCGCTCTGGGCGTCCGCCCCCTGAGCGCTCCGCTTCTCTTCGAGGCGTTCCTCGGTGTCGCGCCGTTCTTCCTCGGGATGCTGCTCGGGATCGCATCGGCGGCCCGGCTGGTGCAGTTCCTGCTGGCCCGGTTCCGGCAGCGGACGCTGGGAGCCCTTTTTGGTCTCCTGGTGGGCGCCCTCGTGGGACTCTGGCCGTTCCAGGACGTGAACCGGGTCCGGTTTACGCCAGATCTCGCGGATGTCGGGATCGCCCTCGCTGCGATCGTCGTCGGTATCGCCGCGACGCTCGTGCTCCGCATCGCGAACCCGGAAGCCCGGACTGCCTGGGCGCGGTCGCGCGTCATACGGCGGGAACGCCGGCTTGCCGCCGGGCGGGCCCAGGCAGCCCGGGCATCGGCCTCCGCGATCCAGTCCAACACGGACTGAACTCCCCGGCCGCGAGGGTCCGTTTCTTCGGGCGTTTCCGCGGCGCTTTCCCCCTTCGCAGGATTCGCACCGTGCCGCAAACCGTCGCTCCGGCTCGCCCCTTCCTCGACACCGGCCTCGAACTCTTCTCCGGGGCCCCCGCGCGCGTCGCCTCGCTGGCGCCGGAAACGGTCGCCTTCGGACGACGGGAGATTCGCCTCGCCGAGCATGAGATGCCGGGTCTGATGGCGCTGCGCGACCGTTACCGCGAGGAACGCCCGCTGGCGGGCGCCCGGATCACCGGCTCCCTTCACATGACCGTCCAGACGGCGGTGCTCATCGAGACCCTGGTCGAGCTCGGCGCCGAGATCCGCTGGGCGAGCTGCAACATCTACTCGACCCAGGACCATGCCGCCGCCGCGGTCGTTGCCGGCCCGGACGGAAGCAGCGACCACCCGGCCGGCCCTCCGGTGTTCGCCTGGAAGGGCGAGACCCTTCCCGAGTACTGGTGGTGCGCCGCCCAATCGTTTGACTGGGGCGCGGACCGGGGCCCGAACCTGATTCTGGACGACGGTGGCGACGCCACGTTGCTTGTCCATCTGGGCGCCCGCTTCGAGGCCGCTGGCGCCGTTCCCGACCCCGGAACGGCGGAGAATCCGGACCTCGCGGTCGTCTATTCGCTCATCGGAACGGCCATGGAGGAGCGGCCCGGCTGGTTCACCCGGCTGGCCGGGAGCATCATCGGCGTCACCGAGGAAACCACGACCGGCGTCCACCGCCTGCACCGGATGTACCGTGACGGCGAGCTGCTCTTCCCGGCGATCAACGTGAACGACGCGGTCACGAAGAGCAAGTTCGACAACGTCTACGGGATCCGTCACTCGCTGGTGGACGGCATCATGCGCGGCACCGACGTCATGCTGAGCGGCAAGCTGGCGGTGGTGCTCGGGTACGGCGAGGTGGGCAAGGGCGCGGCCCAGTCGCTCGCCGGGCAGAAGTGCCGGGTCGTGGTCACCGAGATCGACCCCATCTGCGCTCTCCAGGCGCTCATGGACGGGTACCAGGTGGTCCGGCTCGAGGATGTGGTGGAGGAGGCCGACCTCTTCGTGACTGCGACCGGAAACGTGCGGGTGATCGGCGTGGAGCACCTGCGGCGCATGAAGCACAACGCGATCGTCGGCAACGTGGGGCACTTCGACAACGAGATCGACATGGCCGGGCTTGCCGCCGAGCCCGGCATCCGAAAACAGAACATCAAGCCCCAGGTGGACGCGTGGGTCTTCCCCGGAGGACGACAGGTCCTGGTGCTCTCCGAGGGCCGCCTGCTCAACCTGGGAAACGCCACCGGGCACCCGAGTTTCGTCATGAGTTCCAGCTTCTCGAACCAGGTGCTCGCCCAGATCGAGCTCTTCCGGGCGCGGGACCGCTACCCCACCGGGGTCCACCTGCTGCCGAAGCGGCTCGACGAACAGGTGGCCCGGCTGCATCTCGACAAGCTGGGGGCGCGGCTGACCCGCCTGACCGCCGAGCAGAGCGAGTACCTGGGGATCCCGGTGGACGGCCCGTTCAAGGCGGACGACTACCGCTACTGACCACGGCGAGGGCATGATCGCCTCCGGCCCCGATCCCGGCTCTCCCGGAGCCCGGGTCCAGAGCGCCGCGCTGGTCCTGCTCTCGGCCACCGTCCTCCTGGCCTCGGCGCTCGGGGTCGCCTGGCTCCTCTACCGCTTCGCCGCGGCGTTCTCCCACGTCCTGCTGCCGCTCGCGGTGGGGGGGCTGGCGGCGATGGTCTTCAGGCCGTGGTTCCAGGCCTTCCGGACGCGGCTCCGGCTCCCCGCGTGGGCTGCCCTCACCGCGGTCTTCGTGTCGCTCGCCGCTCTTCTCGGCGGTTTCGTGCTCGTCTTCGGCCGGCTTCTCGCCGACCAGGTGGCCGACCTGCTCCGCCAGGCGCCAGCCCTCCTCGAGTCCGCGCGCGCCTTCGTCGCGGCCGAAGTCCCGGCGGTTATCGATTTCATCGAGAACCACCCGGTGGGCCGGCGCCTGTACGGGTTCGGGGTGAGCCAGCAGACGGCCCTCCTCGAAGGACTGGCCCGGTTCGGAGAACAGGTGGGCCAACAGGCCGTGGCGGCGGGCGCCGGCCTGCTGCGCGGCATCGCCTCGCTCTTCTCCTGGCTGGTGCTGCCGCTCTATTTCGGGTTCTTCCTGATCTGGCAACCGCCGCCGGCCGACGCCGCCCAGATCCTCCCCTTCCTGAAGCCCGCCACGCGGGACACGGTCGTCCAGCTGGCCCGGGACTTCGCCGGAATCCTCACCGTCTTCTTTCGCGCCCAGTTGCTCGTCGCCTTCCTGCAGGGCCTGCTCATCGCGATCGGCTTCACCCTGATCGGACTCGACTACGGGTTCGTGCTGGGCCTCGGGCTGGGGATCCTCACGATCATTCCCTATCTGGGCACCGGGATCGGCTTTCTCGCCGCGGTTCCTCTCGCCTGGGTCCAGCCCGACGGCGGCCTCCTGCTCGCTGCGCTCACCGGGGGCGTCCTCGTCGTCGTCCAGCTGATCGAGGGTTGGGTGCTCACCCCAAGGATCATGGGAGACCGCACCGGCCTCCACTGGATGGCGATCATCGTCGCGATTCTCTTCTGGGGCAGCGCTCTTGGCGGCCTCACCGGAACGATGCTCGCGATCCCGCTGACCGCCTTCCTGGCCTCGGCCTGGCGCCTCCTGCGCGACCGCTACATCGTCGAGGTGGTCTGATCGGGCGCAGCCACATGATCGACACCGCGGGCTCGAACTCCTCGACGATCCGCCCGCGCGCCCGGCCCCCCTGGAGCGCCGGCGTCCTCGCCGGCCTGCGCCGCACTGCAGGGTCGCGCCGACCTCTCTCCCCCCAGGGTCCACGGCTCATCGCGGCGGAGGCCACGGTACCCGGAAGGGCGGGCAGACGCGGAGGCCAGCCCTCCGCCAGGTCCAGGCCGCCGGTGAGACCGAATCGTGGAAAGAGTCTGGATGCCGAGAGGGATTGCGGACCGCGATGGCCCATGGCCTGCCCCACCGACCCGGCTCAGGCGCCGGATGGCGCGAGCAGCAGGCCGAGAACGACGAAACCGACGGTCGCGACGCCGGCCGCGAGGAGGGCGTAGGGCAACTGGGTGCGGACGTGCGCCATGATGCCGCAGCCGGAACTCTTCGCCGCCAGGACGGTCGAGTCGCCGTAGGGGCAGGCGTGGGAGCCGAACGCGCCGGCGGAGACCAGCGCCCCGAGCGTCAGCGGGAGCGAGGCCTCCACCGCGCCGCCGAGTCCGACGACCACCGGCAGACTCACGGTGTAGGTGCCCCAGAACGAGCCGGTGGCGAAGGCCACTCCGGCGAGGGCGACGAACACCAGCGCCGGGAGCATCCAGCCCGTCGCGAGCGGCTCCACCGCGCCGATCACCCATTCGGTGAGGCCGAGCGCGTCGTTCACGTCGCGGAGCACGAACGAGACGAGCACGATTCCGATCGGGTGGAGCATCGCTTCCATCCCCCTCAGGGCGCCATCCGCCACGATCCCGAAGCCCCCGCTCGGACCCACCGCGCCGGCAAGCAGCACCGCGAGGGCGAGAGCGGCGCTGACACCGAGCAGCGCGTCGCCCCCGAGGAGCAGCGTCACAAGCGGGAGGACGAGGAGGGGAACCAGGAATGCCGGAGCCCGGAGGCCGGGACGCTTCGACGGCGGATGGCCGGGGGGTGGTTCGAGGCTCTCGTCGAGCGCGGCCACCGCCTCCGGATCGGCGTCCCCGGCGGCCGCGCGCCGCTCCGCCGTGCGCATCCCGCGAAAGTCGGGAACCAGCCCGACCGCGCCGCCGACCACCAGCAGGAGCGCCGCCCATGGGTAGAGCAGGAACGGGATGAGCGAGAGGTAGAGCGCCCCGCCGGCGCCGGGCGCCGCCAGCCCGCCCTCTTCGAACAGGCCGATCAGGAACGCGGTCCAGGTGGAGGCGGGAATCAGGACGCAGACCGGGGCGGCGGTGCTGTCCACCACCCACGCCAGCTTGGCCCGGGAGATGCGGAAGCGGTCGGCCGCCGAGCGGAACGCCGCGCCCACCGCAAGCGCGTTCAGGTAGTCATCAACGAAGGTGACGACGCCGAGCAGCCAGGCGCCGAGCAGCAGACGGGGACGGGTGCGGAGCCGCCGCGCGAGCGCCTCCCCAAAGGCGCGCGATCCGCCGGAGCGCGCCAGGATCCCGACGAGGGCGCCGAAAAGCAGCACCACGAGCGTGACCCACACGCTCGCCGGCTCTGCCATGACCGCCTGCAGGGTCTCGAGGAACGCCGCCGGAAAGGCGGCGCCGAACAGCAGGAGATGCCCGAAGAGCGCGCCGGCGATCAGAGCTTCCAGCGGGCGCCGGGTGGCGACAGCGAGCCCGAGAACGAGCAGCGTCGGCAGCAGGCTGAGAGCGCCCCAGCCCTCGCTCCCGCCCACACCGGCCTCAGCGCGAGTCGGCGATCCGCACCGGCTCCTGCTGCAGGATGCAGTGGATCCCGCCGCCGCCGAGGTTCACCGCCATGGCATCGAGCGGGAGGATCTCACGGCCGGGGAAGGACTCGGCGAGGATCGCCAGCGCCTCCGCGTCCTTTTGGCGGAGGGATTCCGGAAGCCCGGGCTTCCAGTACTTCTGGGCCAGCACCAGCCCGTTGGTGACCTGGAAGTTCAGGTAGCTCGCGGCGGCGATGACCCGGATCTCCTCGTCCGGGTCGATGCCCGAACCGTCTTCGTACTCGAGCGGCTGGATGTAGTCAAACACCCCGTCCCCGGCCCGCATCGTGTCGAAGAGCGAATCGGGGACCGGCACGCGAACGATTCGGAAGGGGTTGCCGTCCTGGTCGGTGGCCGCTTCAAGGCGGCGCAGACTCTCGTCGAGGCGCCCCCCGCTGATCGCGGCGATGGGGTCCGCCGCGCGCTCTTCCGCGCTCACCTCGGCCAGCAGGATCGTGTTCGGATCGGCGAAGCGCGCGAACTCATCCACGTGGCCGCCGGTGGTGATCACCGTGAAGACGCCGCCGGGAAGCTGTCCCCGGAAGGTGAGTTCGTCCTCCGCCATCCCCTCCGCCAGCCAGATCACCTTGTCCACTCCGAGCACGCGCCGGAACTCGGCGTCCATGGCCTCGAGGGACCAGTCGGGATTGCGCTGCCGTTCCACCGCCTCGACCACGATCATCGTGCCGGCGCCGTTGAACTCCCGCGCGCCGCCCTCGCTGATCAGAGTGGACGCGACGAGATCGAGTCCAAGCGCCTCGGCAACCTGGCGGTCCACCGCTTCCTCGAGGCGGGAGGCCGGCGAGTCCGGGCTCTCGTAGCCCCACATGTTGAAGCCGAAGTCGGCGATCCGCAGCCCGCCCCGGTCGCCCTGAAGGAAGATCGGCCCCATGTCCCGCATCCAGATGTCTCCGTGCGGGACGGCCCGGATCGTCACGTGGGCATCGGGAACGCTTTCCGAGGCGAGCCGCTCGCGGACGGCCGCGCCTTCCGCTTCGTCCTGAACCAGCAGCTCCACGGCGACCCGGCCCGCGGCGGCGCGGATGATTTCGAGCTGGAGCGGCTCGGTGGGAAGGCCGCGCTTGTTCTCGTAGGTCGGCCACGCCATCCACAGGGCCCGATGCGGCTCGAACTCCGCCGGGAAGCGGAAGCGCTCCGCCGCCGGTTGGGCGGATTCCGGAGGAGCCTCCGCCGCCGGGCCGCAGCCCACGCCGGCCATCAGCGCGAGCGCGAGCGCGGCGCGCCTGTGCTCAGGATGCGGATCCACCCGACCCAAACCGATTGCGGGTCAGGCGCCCGGCGGGAAAGCGCCGGGAAAGGCGAACCCGGCGACCGGCTTCCGGCCGGATGGCCGCTCCATCGCCCGGAGACGCTCTGGCAGGACCTCCGCCGGCCCCGGGCGGCCCACCGCGATCATCGCCTCGACGGCGAACGCCTGCGGAGCGCCCACGACGGTGCGCGCCCGGTCATGGTCGAACCCGGCCATCCCGTGGATCACGAGGCGGAGCCTTGTTCCCTGGAGCGCGAGGTTCTGCCATGCCGCTCCGGTGTCGAAGGAGTGGGTGGGCGCGGGCCGGCCGCTTCGGGAGAACGTGGTGCGCGAGAGCACGACGATGAGCGCGCCGGCACGTTGCGCCCAACTCCGGTTGCCTTCCGTCAGGAGTTCAAGAAAGCCCGGCCAGGCGCGGCTGCCGCGCTCCGCGTAGACGAAGCGCCACGGCTGCTCGTTGAAGGACGAAGGAGCCCACCGCGCCGCCTCGAAGAGGCTCATGAGGTCCTCCCGCCCCACCCGCTCGCCGGACATCGCCCGAGGCGACCAGCGTTCGACGAGGAGCGGTTCGACGGGATGGTCCGGGCGCCGACGCCCGTCGCCACGAATGCCGGAAGAACCGACGGGAGCTCTCGATGAGGCGGCCACGAAGAGTCAATATACTGCCTCGCTTTGCCCGAGCCCGCCCCCTCACGAGCCTCCGACCCCAAAGGAGGACCAGGCGCCATCGACCAGGACGCGCTGCGCGAGATCGCGGACCTCGCGGCGCTCGCCGTCGGCGATGGGGCGGAGGCAGAGCAGCGCCTGGAGGAGGTGCGCGAAGTGGTGCGCCTTTTCGGCGCGCTCGTCCAGCTCGCACCCACGGCAGACGGCGAGGGCACGGGCCGTCCGCTCTCCCGGGCGGGCGCCGCGCCCTGCCGCCTTCGCCCTGATGCGCCCAGGCCGGGCTTCCGAGACGGGACGGTGACGGATCTGGCGCCGGCCCGGGCCAACCGGCTGGTCCGGACTCCGAGCGTCCTCAAGGGCTGATTGCCTGGCAGGCGCCGGGCCGCTTCCCCCGCCATGCTTCTTCCCGCCCCGGAACGACAACGGCGCGCCGCCGCGCTCCGCGCAGGGCGGCTTTCGGCGAAGGAGGCGGTGGCGGCGGCGCTCGCCCGGGTACGGGAGGCCGACGGTGGAGTCCGCGCCTACACCGCCCTGGACCCGGAACGTGCTGGCGCGCGGGCGCGCGAGCTCGACGCCCGGCCCCCGGCGGAGCGGGGATCGTTGTTCGGGCTTCCCATGGCCATCAAGGGGAACATCGCCGTCAAGGGGCTGGAGACGACCTCCGGCTCCCGGATCCTGCGCCGCTACCGCCCGCCCTTCGACGCGACCGCGGTGGAACGGCTGCGGGAAGCGGACGCGGTCGTGCTGGGCATCACGAATATGGACGAATTCGGGATGGGGGCCACGACCACCAAATCCTGGTTCGGCGCCACACGGAACCCGGTCGATCCCGAGTTCGTCGCCGGGGGATCCTCCGGCGGTTCGGCCGCGGCCGTCGCCTCGGGCGCCGCCTTTGCCGCCCTCGGCACGGACACCGGCGGCTCGGTGCGCCAGCCGGCCGCCCATTGCGGGATCTTCGGCATCCGTCCCACCTGGGGCCGGGTCTCCCGGTTCGGGGTCACCGCCTACGCGTCGTCGTTCGATCAGATCGGGTGCCTCAGCGTCGATCTGATCGACTGCGGGCGGATCCTCGGGGTGATTGCCGGCGCGGATCCGAGGGACGCCACCAGCGCCGATCAGCCGGCCCCCGATTTCGCCGCCGCCGCCGCATCGCCGAAGCTCCCGCACACCATCGTTCGCTGCGCCGACGCCGAGCTCGACATCCTCGATGCGCCATCGCGCACCGCATTCCTTGCCGCGGCGCGGCGTTTCGAGGAGGCCGGCTGCCAGGTCAGAGAGGTCCCCCTGCCCCGGTTTTCCGTCGCCCTCGCCGCCTATTACCTGCTCGCCTGCGCCGAAGCCAGTTCGAACCTGTCGCGCTTCGACGGGATCCGTTACGGAGAAAGGAAGGGGACGGAGGGTCCGCTGCGGGCCACCTATCGCGAGAGCCGGAGTGCTGGACTGGGACGAGAGGTGAAAAAGCGCATCATCCTGGGAACCACGGCCCTCTCGCGCGGCTACCGGGACGCGGCCTATCACCGGGCTCTCGCCACGCGCGACCGCGTTCGCGGGGTTCTGGATCGGGCGCTCGGAACAGGGGAGTTGCTGCTCCTTCCGGTGACCATAGGGCCACCGCGAAGACTCGCGAAGCCGGACGTGTTCCCCCTCACCTACCAGCGGGACCGGTTCAGCATCCTCGCCTCGCTGGGCGGCCTCCCAGCCATCTCCATCCCCGCCGGAGAACGCTCGGGCCTCCCCTTCGGGATCGAGCTCATGGGTCCCCCGTGGAGCGAGGCGGCTCTCCTCTCCGCCGCCGCCGCCTTCCAGCTCACCGGCGCCCAAACGCCAAACGAGTGAGGCGCCGGCACGTCCCGGCCCGGTGGGCGCCGCACACCGCTTTCCGGCCGAGCGCCGGCAGGCTCCCTGATCGCGAAGCTACCCCGGCCGCCCTGGAGCTTCCCCCGGCTGCGGACCGGAGAGCGCATCCCACCCACGGTCGGGCAGGACCTCGATGGCGCCTCCCGAGCGGCGCAGCCGGACGCCGGAGTCCGGCGGAGTGATGGACCCGATGCGGATCAATCCGGGTGCCGGCAGAACCTCGGCAGCCGCCTCGAACGCGTCCCCCCGTCCCGCGACCAGCAGCTCGTAGTCCTCCCCGCCGTAGAGCGCCGCCTGCCGCCCGGCTGAGCCTCGCCCCGCAACCGGCACGGACGCTTCCTCCACCAGAGCGCCCACTCCGCTGGCCGCGGCCAGCCGGTGCAGGTCGCGGGCGAGACCATCGGAAAGATCCAAAGCGGCGGCCGCCACTCCGGCCAGCGCCTTCCCGACCCCGATCCGGGGCTCCGGGTCGAGCTGGCGGCGGATGAGGTCGCGCGCCTCTCGTCGGTCGCTTGCCGAACGCGTCCCGCCGGCCAGGAGTGAGAGCCCGAGTGCCGCCCCGCCGAGGGGCCCAGTAACGAAGAGTCCGTCGCCCGGCCGGGCGCGGTCCCGCCGGAGGGGCTCCACCCCGGCCTCCATGACCCCCAGCACCGTCACGTGGAGAGCCAGCCGGCTTCCGGCGGTGATGTTGCCGCCGACTACCGGCGCGCCAACCTCCGCCGCCCGTTCCCCGCCCGCGACCGCCGCCGCCCGGCCGGCCTCGCAGTTCTTCCCGACGACGAGGGAGATCAGCGAAGCGACCGGCGCGGCTCCCATGGCCGCGAGGTCGCTCGTCGCGGCGGCGACCGCGCGCCGGCCGACAGCCGCCGGTGGATGCCAGCGGAGATCGAAGTGCACGCCCTCCTCGCAGGCGTCCACGGTCCATACCACCACGCCTCCGGCCGGGAGTCGCAGGACCGCGGCGTCATCTCCCGGGCCGAGGAGAATCCGCCCCCGGCCAGCGGCGGCCGAGGGGCCCCGCGGGAGCCCGGCGAGGATGCGCCCGAGCAGTTGGTCCTCTCCGGGCGCGCCGCCCGAAGACGGCTGGTCGCAGGGAAGCGTCAGCCGGGCTGTCCCGGGGCGGGATCTGCCGCGAGCCCGTCGAGCCGCCCCTGGATCGCCGCGATACGCGCCCGGAGCTGGTCCACTTCACGGACCACCGCAGCCTGCTCCTGCAGCCACGCATCGGCCACGTTCAGCGCCGCGAGGATGGCTACGCGCTCGAGAGCCATGTCAGGAGCGACCTTTCGGATCTCATCGACCCGCTCGGACACGATCGCGCCGACGGCCCGAATGTCGGAGCCCTCGTCCTCCGCCTGAAGCGGGTACGTGCGCCCCAGAATGTTCAACTCGAAGATTTCACTCATCCGGACCGGTTTCCTGGATCAGCGGGAAGCGCTCCTCGTCACCCGTCGCCGGTGGAGGAGTCTCCCGCCATCTGGCGCAGCTTCAGCCGCACCGCGGCCCGCTCCTTCTGGAGGAGCGAAACCGCCTGTTCCGCCCGGCTCGCGCGCTGCCCTTCTTCCGCCGCGCGGACCCAGGCCCGGGAGCAGGACGCCGCCGCCCGCACCGCGGCCGCCTCCAGCCGGTCGAGGTCCTTCACGAGACCGCGGAGGAGGGTCAACGGCTCCGGTCCGGCCACGGGAAACGCCTGGCCTGCCCTGGAACGACCCCGGCTGCCGCGTCCGCGCCGTCAGGCGGCGACCGATGCCTTGCGGTCCAGCGCCTGCCGCGCCCGCGCCACGAGCGCATCGAAGGCGGCCGGGTCGTGGATCGCGAGCTCGGCCAGCTGCTTCCGGTTCACGCCCACCCCGGCCAGCGAGAGACCGTGGGCGAACTGCGCGTAGGGGAGGCCGCGCTCGCGGGAAGCGGCATTGATTCGTGCAATCCACAGCCGGCGGAAATCCCGCTTCCGGTTCCGCCGATCGCGGTAGGCAAAGGTGAGAGCGCGGTCGACCGCCTGCTTGGCGTGGCGGTAGAGCTTGCCGCGCATCCCGCGGTAGCCGCGGGTGAGCTTCAGCACCCGACGCCGACGGTCGCGCCGATGGGTGCCTCGTTTGACTCGGGACATGGTGTGTCTCGCTTGGTCCGATCTCTCGCCGGGTTCGGGTCAGCCGATGATGCGGGCGAGGCGCTTCGCGTCCCCCGCGGCTACCCAGGCGCCGCTGCGGAGGCGCCGGCGGCGGCGGGGCGACTTCTTGGTGAGGATGTGGTTGTGGTAGGCCCGGCGCCGGCGGATTCGCCCGCTGGCGCTCTTCCGGAACCGCTTGGCGGCGCCGCGGTGGGTCTTGAGCTTGTTCTTCATGGTGTCGTGGGGGTCGGGCGTCAGGAGGAAGCGGCCCGGGAGGAGCCGGTGGCGGGGGCGTGGCGGGCCTGACGCCGGGTCCGCACCGGGGCCGCGGCCTTTCCGGTGCGGCGCGCCTCGAGCAGGCGGCGGTTCGGGGACAGGATCATGCTCATCTGGTTGCCGATGACGTTGCCGGAGCGGGATTCCACGTTTGCGATCTCACGCAGTTCTTCAGCCACCTCGTCAAGGATGCGGTCCCCAATCTCCCGATGGCTGCGTTCACGGGCGCGCTTGAACCAGATCGTGGCCTTCACCTTGTGCCCTTCGTGGAGAAATCGCTGAATTTTCCTCATCTTCGTGGCCCGGTCGTGGGTGCCGATAATGATCCGAAACTTGATCTCCTTGACCTGGTTCTGTTTCTGGTGGCGGCGGGACTCCTGCGCGCGTTTGCTTTGCTGGTAGACGAACCGCCCGTAATTCATGATCTTGCAGACGGGCGGGATCCGGTTGGCGACGATCTCGACGAGATCGAGGCCGCGGTCGCTCGCCATGCGCCGCGCGTCCATGATGGTGAAGTTGCCGAGCTTCTGGCCCCCCTCGTCGATCACGAGGACGATCGGCGCCCGAATGCGGTCGTTGACTCTCAGATGGCTATCGATAGATCACCTCCCCCGTTCGTGGGGAAACCCGAATTATCGCCTTTCCCGGCGCCGGGCGCCACCGCCAAACCAGCGGCCTCAGGGCGAAACGGCCTGGCTGGCGACAAGTTCGGCAAGCCGGGCGGTGAAGTCTGCTTCGGATCGGGGACGGGCGCCCTTCCGTCCGCGGGTCCGGACGGAGAGGGCGCCGGAGGCGATCTCGCGGTCGCCGAGCACCACCATGAACGGCACGCGGCGGACCTCGGCATGGCGGATCTTGTAGCCCATCTTCTCCCGACGGTCGTCGAGATCCACCCGGAAGCCCTGGTCTCGAAGCCGGCCGGCGAGCGCGGCGGCGGCCTCCCGGTGGCGGTCCGCGATCGGGATCACCGCGACCTGGATCGGCGCGAGCCACGTCGGGAAGGCGCCGCCGGTGTGTTCGGTCAGAAGGGCGAAGAAGCGCTCGACCGAACCGAGGATGGCCCGGTGAATCACGACCGGGCGCTCGCGGGCTCCCTCCGGGGTGGCATAGGAAAGGTCGAACGCCTCCGCCTGCGAGAAGTCGACCTGGATCGTTGCGCACTGGTGGGTCCGCCCCAGGGCGTCGCGCACGTGGAAGTCGATCTTGGGACCGTAGAAGGCGCCGTCACCCGGGTTCAGCACGTGCGTGGCGTCCGACTCGGTGAGCGCCTCGAGGAGGGCCGACTCGGCGGCCTCCCAGCTTTCATCGGTCCCCACCGACTTCCCCGGGCGCGTGGAGAGCTCCACCTGGAGGTCGGAGAACCCGAAGGCTTCGTAGACCTCGGCCACGAGGTCCATGAGATCGAGGACCTCCGCCTTGACCTGGTCGAGGCGGCAATAGATGTGGGCGTCATCCTGGGTGAACGCCCGGACCCGGGTCAGCCCGGAAAGGACCCCTGAGGGCTCGAACCGGTGGCAGAGCCCGAACTCCGAGAGCCTTAACGGAAGATCGCGGAAGGAGCGGACATCGGAACGGAAGACCATCGCCGCTCCGGGGCAGTTCATCGGCTTCACCCCGTAGCCCTGGTCGCCCCCCTCGACGAAGTACATGTTCTCCCGGTAGTGGTCGAGGTGCCCGCTCCGGGCCCACACCGACTCGTTCAGGATGAGAGGCGTGCGGATCTCCTGATACCCGCGCCGGTCGAGCTTTCCCCGCATCCATTCGAGGAGACGGTTCACGATCCCCATCCCGGCGGGGAGCCAGACAACCTGCCCCGGGGCTTCCTCAAGGATCAGGAAGAGGCGCTGGAGGCGCCCGATCCGGCGATGGTCGCGGCGCTTCGCCTCCTCGAGCCGTCGAAGGTGCCGAGCGAGCTGCTTCCGATCCGGGAAGCTGGTCGCATAGATGCGCTGCATCGGAATGCCGCGGGCATCGCCCTTCCAGTAGGCGTTCGAAGACGACAGCACCTTCAGGGCGCGGATCACTCCGGTGTGGGGCACGTGCGGCCCCTCGCAGAAGTCGAAGAACTGACCCACCCGGTAGCAGGAGACCTGCTCCCCGCCCTTCTCCTCCACGAGTTCGACCTTGAGCCGCTCCCCCTGCTCGCGGAAGATACGAATGGCTTCTTCCTTCGGAAGAATTTCCCGCTGGAAGGGGAGACGCTGCTTGACCAGCTGCTTCATCCGCTTCTCGATGCGGGCGAGGTCCTCCGCCGAAAAGGGTTCGGCGGTCTCGAAGTCGTAGTAGTAGCCGTCGGTGATCGGAGGTCCCACCCCGTAGCGCGCATGGGGGTACAGATCCTTGACCGCTGCCGCGAGAAGGTGCGCCGAGCTGTGGCGGAACACGTGGAGGCCGTCAGGCTCCGCGGGGGTCAGAAAGCGCACCTCGGCCCCCTCGGGGGCGACTTCGGAGAGGTCCACCTCGCGCCCGTCCACGACCGCCGCCACGGCCGTCCGAGGCGCCGTGCTCCGAAGCGGGACCGCGGCTGCCTGCGGCTTTTCGGATGGCGTGGTCACGTTCTGCTTCCTCGGACGGCGGAGAGCTCCGCTCCGGAACACGGCGGCGGTCCACCCGCCGGGATGGTAGGCGCGGGCGGATTTGAACCGCCGACTTCTACCGCGTCAAGGTAGCGCTCTCCCCCTGAGCTACGCGCCTTCCTCACATTGGGCGCGGATTCTAGCCCCGCCCCCCGGACGCCACGCCGCCCCCGCGGGGCAGGGCTGACGGCCCCTGAACGAAGTGGCGCGGCAGCATTCGGTGCGGGGCCCCGGGGCTACCTCGCGGCAAAGAAAGCCCGGATCCGGACGATGCCCTCGTCGATGCGTTCGTCAGGGGTGGTGAAGCTGAGGCGGAGGTGGCCCTCGCCTCGGAACGCCGCGCCGGGGACGACGGCGACGTGGCGCTCTTCGAGCAGCGCCGCCGCCAGCGCGTTCGAATCCTCTCCCGGCAGCAGCCGGTCCCGGAAGTCGGGAAACAGGTAGAACCCGCCGTCCGGGACCCCGCAGTGGACCCCCGGAATCGTGAGCAGTCCGGCGCGCATCCGCTGCATCCGCCGACGGAACACCTCGCTCATCCAGGCGAAGTCCGAAGGATCCGTCTCGAGGGCGGTGATCGCCGCGGCCTGGGAGATCGAGCAGGCGTTCGACGTCATCTGACTCTGAAACGCGGTTGCGGCGCGGATGATCGGGTCGGGGCCGATCGCCCACCCGATCCGCCATCCGGTCATGGCGAACGACTTCGAGGCACTCCCGTTGATCAGCAGACGGTGGCCCAGAATGTCCGCCATCCGCCGGAAGGCCCCGGACGGCGCCGGCTCGAACAGCAGGTGAACGTACGTGTCGTCCCAGATCAGCCAGGCGTCGGCCTCCCTCGCCACCCGGGCCACGCGTTCGAGACCGGTCCGCGAGAGGCTGCCTCCGGTGGGGTTCCCGGGAACATTCAGAATGATGGCCCGGGTGGAAGGGCCGGCGGCACGGGCGATCGCCTCCGGATCGGGGGCGAGGTCGGCCCCCTCACCCCCCGGGGCGAAGACCGGGGTCGCTCCGACAAGGCGGACAAGGGCGGGAAAGCTGGGCCAGCACGGCGTGGGAATGATCACCTCGTCGCCTTCGTCGCAGGTTGCCAGCAGCAGCCCCATGAGGGCGTGCTTGCCCCCGTTCGTGATCAGGACATTCCGGACCTCCGGCTCGAGGTCGAAGTCGCGCCGGTAGGCAGCCGCGACGGCGGCCCGGAGTTCGGGATCGCCCGACGTGGGGGTGTACCGGGTCTTGCCGCTGCGGATCGCGTGCACGCCGGCGTCCTGAATCGGCTTGGGCGTGTCGAAGTCGGGCTGGCCCGCGGAGAAATCCACGAGATCCGTCCCCGCCGCCCGGAGCTCCATCGCCTTGGCCATGATGGCCAGGGTGGGAGACCGGGAAATCCGGGAACAACGGGCGGCGAGGCGCAGGTCCGGCATCGTCAGGCAGCTCCTGGTTGACAGGCTCCGGTGGGGACGGCGCAGCCGCTGCGCCCGAAAGCGGCGCCGGGTTCGACCCCCGGCGCCCGGGATCAGCGGCGCACGACCCGCAAAAGCTAGGAGCGGACGGAGGGGATCGGGAACCTGGCGGCGAGCCGCTCGGCGACCGGAGCCGGAACCAGGCCCTCGATGTCACCTCCAAGGGAGGCGATCTCCTTGATGAGCCGGGAGCTCACATAGGAGTACTCCTCGGCGGGCGTGAGGAAGACCGTCTCGACCTCGGGCGCCAGGCGGCGGTTCATGAGCGCCATCTGGAACTCGTATTCGAAATCGGAGACGGCGCGGATGCCGCGGACGATCGCCGTGGCGCCGACCTCCCGCGCCCACTCCACGAGGAGCCCGGAAAAGGCGGCCGCCTCCACGCGGGGATCCTCCTCGAAGGTGGCCCGGATCAGGTCGAGCCGTTCGGGCACGACGAACAGCGGCGTCTTCTCCCGGTTCTGGAGCACCGAGACCACGACGCGGTCGAAGTGCCGGGCGGCCCGCCGGATGATGTCCACGTGGCCGAGGGTCAGGGGGTCGAAGGACCCGGGGCAGATGGCCACCCGCTCGTGCGCTTCCACTTGATTCAGGCGGCGTTCAGGGCCGCGCCCAAACGTAGCACACGGGGCGGGAACGCGGCGCGCGGACATCTTCACGCGAAGTTTTCCCCGATCGGGCCAATTCGGGCATCAGAAGCGGGAAGGATCGCCCGGATTCTCCGTTGGGACTTTTTTGAGAAAGGGCGCGGTCTCGCGCGAATCGCGTCGATACAGCGAATACGCGCCCCACCCGATGACCCGCCGCCGCTTTCGAAAGAAGACCACCTCTTCCCGGCCTCGGTCCACCACCCGGCCCGGCAGCGCATGGTCCGCGGGGTGTTCGAAGGCAGCCGCGCGCGGCCGGACGCCCAGGGCCGCCCGGAACAGGGCTTGCCCTCTCGGCGTGCTCCACGCCGCCCAGGGCGGATCACAGAACACGAAGTCGACGAGGCGTCCCGATGCGGCGGGAACCCCCAGCCGAGCGGCGGCATCCTCCAGCCGGGCGGCGGCGTCCCCGGAGCGGATCTCGACCTCCCTCAACCCCAGAAGAGCTGCGTTCTGCCCGATGAGGCGGCGCATGGCGGCGTCTCGCTCGAAGAACACGCACTGCGCCGCGCCCCGGGAAAGGGCCTCGAAGCCGAGCGTCCCCGCTCCGGCGCAAACGTCGAAGACGACGGCTCCGGCGAGTTCGGAGCCGAGAACTCCGAAGAGGCTCTTTCGGAGCCGCGCCCCGCTGGGGCGAAACCCCAGGCGGCTCCCGCCGGCAGCGTCCCGGGCTCCCCCGAGCGCCCGTCGTCCGGGGCCTCGCAAGAGCCGCCCGGCGAAGCGGCCTCCGGTCATGCGGATGCTCATCCGGAGGACAGCCAACCCTTCTTCTTCCCTCTCCAGGAGTCCCGATGCCCTTCCCGTTCCCCCGACCTCGTACCGCCCCGGCGCGGCGCTTTCCCGTTCCCCCGCTGCGGCCCCGCCGCGCCTTTCGGCCCGACCGACTTGCGCCTCCCGGACGCCGCCGCGTCTCCCACCCCGACTCCCGCCCGGGTCTCGTCGCGTGCGTAGCGGCCAGGGTGCCCCGCGACGGCGCCAGGAGCGAGTTCCCCCGCGCCCGCCGTCGCATCCTCGCCTGGCTCGCGCACCGACTCGGTCCCCTGCCGGAGAACTTCGCCCCGGTCCTCGGCCCTCCGGACGACGCGGCCCCGAGGAGCGGCCACCTCGAGCGCAAGGGGACGGTTCTTCGGACGCGCGAGCAGAGCAGTCCCTCCGGACGCAGCTTCGGGCTTTCGCTGGAGATGGGAGGGGACTCCGCGGGCGCGGAATACCGGACCGAGGTCACCCTCATCCGCTCTCCGGGAGGCTGCCGGGTCCACACCGGGCTGCGCACCCTGCGTATGCGGTCCGCCGAGGAAGTGCGGACCGTCTGGGTGCCGGGCATCGTTCGGAGCCTCGCCCGGTCGCCCGGACTCGTGGACTACGGCTGGCGTGTGTGTCCCAAACCCTGGATCGTGCGTGACCACGACGCCGTGCGCGGTCTCATCGAACTGATCAGCGAACCTCGGCGCACCCGTCCGATCTTCGCGGTGGGGCTCTCCGCCGGAGAGACGTGCCCGGAAGCGGCCACCGTGGATGTGGACGATCTGGCGTACCGCACGGCGGGCCTCGCCCACGTCGCCGTCATCACCGGCCCGATGACCTACGTGCTGACCGAGCGCGTGGGTCGGCGCTTCAGCGTGTTCGGCGACGCCCTCCGCACGTATCGCCCGGGCTGCGTGCTCGGACGCCGGGAAGGCAAGCACCCGATGGCCCTTTCGGCAACCGTGCGGGAATGGAACCCGGGTGGGCCGGCGGAGTTCGCCGCGTTCCTGACCCGGGAGGCGGCCCGGGCAAGCGTCCGCCTCCAGGCGCCGCCTGGGACGGAACGCTTCGAGCCTCCTACCCGGCGGTCCCGCTGAGGCCAAACTGCTCTCCCCACGCCCCTCGCACGTGGTCCAGGATCCGCCCGCCATCGGGCCCCCGCGCTTCGGGTGAGTCGAAAAAGCGCTTCGCCTCGATCCGGGCGGCCCGAAAGATGTCTCCGTCGCGGGGCAATTCGCCCACCCGGAACAGCGGGCGCCCCGATTGCCGGGTTCCCAGAATCTCGCCGTGACCCCGGATCTCGAGGTCCTCCTCGGCGATGCGGAAGCCGTCGGTGCTCGCCTCCAGGATCGCCAGCCGACGCCGGGCGTTGCCCCCCAGCTCGTCTCCGACGAGCAGGATCGCGGTTGCCGGGTCGGCGCCGCGCCCCACCCGGCCGCGAAGCTGGTGGAGTTGGGCCAGCCCGAACCGTTCCGCGTGTTCGATCACGATCACGGTCGCGTTCGGGACATCCACGCCCACCTCGATGACGGTCGTCGCCACGAGAACATCGAGCCGTCCCCTGGCGAAATCGCGCATGACCGCTTCCCGGGGCGCCGCCGGCACCCTCCCGTGAACGAGTCCGACCCGCAGGCCGCGGAAGGGTCCCTCGGCGAGCTCCCGGCTCCGCGCCTCCACCCCGACGCCGGGCATGGCGTCGGACTCCTCGATCGTGGGGCACACGTAGAACGTCTGGCGTCCGCGCGCGGCCTCGGCGCGCACCAACCGATACGCCTCCTCGGCGTCCTGAAGGCGCCGGACGCGGGTCGTCACCGGCTGCCTGCCCGGAGGCAGTTCGGTGATCTCGGACAGATCCAGATCGCCCGCAACCGCCATCTGAAGCGTGCGGGGGATCGGGGTGGCGGTCATCACCAGGAGGTCCGCGGCGCGCCCCTGGTCGACGAGAAGGCCCCGCTGCCCGACTCCGAAGCGATGCTGTTCGTCCACGATGGCGAGGCCGAGGTCGTGGAAAGCGGCGCCCTTCTGGATTACGGAGTGGGTGCCGACAACCAGTTGGGCCCAGCCGCTCTCCACCGCGGCCAGCGTTTCGCGCCGTTCGCGGGCCCGGAGGCGCGCGGTGAGAAGCGCCGTCCGGATCCCATGGGGCTCGAGCAGGCGTCGCACCGAGGAAAAATGCTGCTCCGCCAGCACGGATGTCGGCGCCATGAGCGCGATCTGAGCGCCGTTTTCGGCAACGATGAGCGCCGCGAGGACGGCGATGATCGTCTTGCCGGAGCCGACATCGCCCTGCAGCAGGCGCCGCATCGGACGCTCCGACTGAAGATCGCCGGCGATTTCGCCCATGGCCTTGCGCTGCGACTTCGTCAGGCTGAAGGGAAGGACCCGCATCGCCAAGGTGCGCATCGCGTCGTCCACGCGGAAGGCGCGGCCGCGCCCGCGCTCCTTTCGGACCTGTTCACGGAACAGGCGAAAGGCAAGCGAATAAAGAAAGAACTCCTCGAAGATCAGGCGGCGGTGACCTGGGGATCGCTGGGCCTCGAACTCGGCCAGGCGGGCGCCCTCTCTCGGGAAGTGCACCGCGTGGAGCGCTTCCTGCCACGAAATCAGCCGCAGCCGCCGGACCACCTCCCGGGGCAGGTGTCCGGGACCGACGAGTTCCTTCTTCTTGCGGAGGACCCAGTGAATGCTCTGCCGCAACCGGCGGGGCGTGACCCTTCCTATCCGCTCGTAGATGGGGACGATGCGCCCGAAGCGGGCCTCGTCGCGGCTCGCTCCGCTCTTCGGCGGCGCCTTCCCCCCGTCCGACAACGGGGGCTCGGCGCCACCCACCTCCTCCCACTTGGGGTTGACGAACCGGGGTGGTGCGCCTGCCCACGCGCGTTCGACCTTCCCGTAGAGGACCAGCCGCTGCCTCGGCCGGAGACGCTGGCCCAACCAGGCCTGGTTGAACCACACGGCGCGCACCGGGACGCCGCCGCTCCACCCACTCAGCTCGACGAGGCGAAAGCCCTTCCGCCGGGTCGGCCGCACGTGGACGGACCCGACCAGCACCTCGGCGGCGGCAACCTGCCCGTCCACGAGGCCGCTGGGCTGCGACGGATTCGTCGCCTGGCGGTCCTCGTAGCGGAAGGGAAGGCGCAGGAGCAGGTCGGCGACCGTGAAGATCCCGGCCTTGTTCAGGATGGCGCCGCGCGAGTCCCCAACCCCCCGGACGAAGCGGACGTCAACGTCGGCCCCGGCCTGTTCAGGGGCCACGCGGCGTGAGTCGGACCTCGCCGTGGCGCACCTCGATCGTCTCGAGTCGGTAGGGGAGCGGGAACGGCGTCCCGGCGCGGATCGCGGATCGCACTTCCTCCGGGACGCTGGTGAGCGCAGCCAACCCTTCGAGAACCAGTTCCCGCAGCAGATCCGGGGGGAGCTCCAGACCGGCAAGCGACCCGCGGTCGATGCCGCCGCGTCCGACTCCATCGGCCCCCGCGAGGCTGAACGTGAGTTCCACCGGGTGATCCTCGCCGGGAGCGGCGCCGAGAAGCGGCCCGAGAGCGGGGAGCATCCGATCCCCAGCCATCGCGCCGACGAAGTGCGCCTGGCCGGAGAAGAACCGGACCCGCACGTTTCGCAGACCGGTTTCGGCCAGGAGCCACCCCGCCGCCGGTTCGGCGGCGAGGAGGGCGTTCGCCTCCGCTTCGGAGAGCGTGACCGCGTCCTCGCCTGACGTCAGCCCCGCCAGCTTGAGGAAGCCGGAGGCGAGCGCCTCGTCGGGGGGGGCCTGCTGGCCCGAAGACCGGGCAGGCGGGGCGGCAAGAAGCAGGACTCCGGCAACGCCGGCCAGCAGGCGCCGCTCAGGGAAACGGGAAGGTCGCACGAATGGCGGAATTCTAGGGATCCAGGAAGCGCCGGAACTGCCGGGTCACGGACCGCTCGACCCGGGCCTGGGCGGCGCTGCCCGCATGCCACGCGAGATCGGCTTCCCGGCGAAACCAGGTTCGCTGCCTTCGGGCATAGCGGCGGGTCGCGCCGGCAATGCGATGCCGCGCCTCGACGAGGCGACGCTCGAGTTCCTCCGGCGGCGGACAGCCACGGAGCGCCTCGACCACTTCGCGGTAGCCGATCGCCGTCCTCCCCGGCCACGCCGCGGCGTATCGGCTCTCCAGCCGGCGAACTTCCCCGACCAGGCCCGCCGCGAACATCGCGCCCACGCGAGCAGAGATCCGGCCGTCCAGGACCGGGCGCGGCGGGTCCAGGGCTGCTACCGCCCAGCGAGCGTCGGGGATGGGTGGCCGCCGCGTCCGCTGCAGCCGGGAGATCGGCTCCCCTCGGCTCAGCGCAACCTCCAGGGCCCGAATTCGCCGCACCTGGTCATTCGGATGAAGGCGCCGGTGAGCCTCGGGGTCGAGACGGTGAAGCAGCGCCTCCAGCCAGCGGGGGCCGGAACGGCGGGCATACAGGGCCGCGAGCCGCCGCCGCAACTCCGGGTCCGGACGGGGGCCCGAAAAAATTCCGTCGCGCAGCGCCCGGAAGTAGAGACCGCTCCCTCCGACCACGAGCGGCAGCGCCCCCCTCCCGGCCACCGCGCGGATGGCCGCTGCCGCCATCTCGGCGTAGCGGCCGGCCGAGCAGGGATCGTCCGGGTCCAGGACATCGATGAGATGGTGCGGGACTGCCGCCAGCAGTTCCGCCGAAGGCTTGGCCGACCCGATGTCCAGCTCACGGTAGACCTGAAACGCGTCGCAGGAAACGATTTCCACCGCCTGCGGCAGGCGGGCGGCAACGGCCACCGCAAGGTCCGACTTGCCCGAGGCGGTGGGGCCCAGCAGCGCCAGCACGCGGATTGGCGCCGTGGCGGCGCGCGGCACGTGCCGGAGTCCTCTCCTCGGGCCGCGTTCAGCCGGAGAGGCGGCGCAGAACAGCGATCAGCAGCAGGACGGCCAGCAGGATGACGGCCGCGCGGAGTTGCCCCGGCGTAAAGGCCAGAGGCGAGCGCCGGCGAGGCACGGATCCCCGGGCGGCGCGGCTACCGACTCGCGGGGGAAACCGCCGTCCCCGGGTAGTAATGGGCAAGGATCTCCCGATAGGTGGCGCCGGCCGCCGCCATGCCGTAGGCGCCCGCCTGGCAGAGCCCGAGCCCGTGGCCCCACCCCCGCCCGGAGAACCACCACTCCGTGACCCCGCCGCCAGGCGCCCGCCTCGGCTCGGCAAAGAACAGGTTCTCGGAGAGACCCAGGGTGCGCCGGATCGCGAGCCCGCGGAGGTCCAGCTGACCCCGGGTCCCGACGATCCGGAGACGGACGACGCGCCCGGACGGCCCGGTCTCGAGGGGTTCCAGGGCGGTGATCTCGCCGACCGGCCGCACCCGCGCCACCGCGTCCGAAAGATCCTGGTTGTTCTTCGGGACAAGCCACGACCGCAGGCGCGAGAAGCGGTCGTGGGCTTCGCCGAGGTCCTCGAGGATCAGGGTGTCCACGCGGAGGACGGCCGGATCCGGTGAAGGGACCTCGTGGTAGCGGATGAAGTCGCCCGGTCGAAGCCGCAACTCCGCCTCGGGGAACGCCACCGGGTCGGGATCCTCGCGACCCGGGATCCGGACGGGCGTGATTTCCCGGAAGAGGCGTGCTCCGGCCCCCACCTCGAGCAGGAGGCGCTCCCCCCCGTCCCGGCGCCACCCACCGGTCCCTTCCTGGCCGACCCCGGTTTCGACCACCACGCCGCGGCTCCCGGCTTCCCGCACCAGGCCCCGGCGGAAGAGACCCCATTGTCGCCGGAGGAGTGCTGCCGCCACCCCGACGACTTCCCGCCTCCGCGCGGGACGCTCGGGCCCCACACCGGCGGCGCCGGGATCGAAGAGCCCTTCGGCAAGCAGCCGGGCGACGGCTGACCCGGCGTCCCCTTCGGAGCGATCCGACGCGTTCCCGGGTCTCCAGCCGTCGCGGCAGCGGACGGCCTCGACCAGCAGCGCGAGGTCCCCGACCGTGAGGTTCGAACCTCCTCGCGGGATGTCGCACACCGGAAGGCCAAGATGCGCGAGGACTGCGCCAAGCAGAGCGCCGGCGCCGGCGCGCCCGGCGGGATCGTCGAGGGCGGTTCCGCGCCACCCGTCGGGCAACGGGGCTGCGGTCCGCGCCACGGCGGCATCGAGCGGTTCGTCGGCCGGCGCGCCGGACCGGATCCGGGTACCGCCGCTACCGCGGATGCAGGTCCGTGCCACGAGGTACGGCGTCGGCGTTGAGAAGACGTTCTCGGCATTTTCCGTGGATCCGCCGCAGGCGGCAGTGTAGAGAGCGTCGATGAGCTGCCCCTGGTAGGTGATCGTCTCGCCGGCGGTCTTCCGGACAGCCGCGGTCGAAAGCGGATGCTCGGCCGAGGCGCCCCCGTAGACCTGGCACCCGGGCCCGGCACAAAGGTCGTAGCCGCGCGCGAGCCAGGCCTCCCGCGGGCGGAGGGCGTAGGTGCGGGCGGCAAGGGCCTGGGCCTTGAGCGCCTCCAGCTCAGGGAAGAGATCCGGCGGCAACTCCTGGGGAAGGACACCGAGCAGGTAATCCTCGAGCTCGACCCGATTCACCACGATCACGCCGGCGGGCGCGCGGCGAATCTCCAGGTCGCCCCGGTAGGGACGCCCCTCGAACTCGAGGAATCCGCCGGCGGTCGGCGGGAGCACTTGAACCGATTCCACCTCCGGAAGGTGGACGGCCAAACCACCGAGCGGCCGCACCACGAGACCGGTCCCCGAGGGGACGGGCAGATCGAACACGCCGGCTCCCGGAAACCCGGCCTCCCGCAGCCGGCCGGCCCGTCCGGCGAGCTCGGTACGCGTCGCGCCCGAGACGGGAAGGACCGCGAGGTGGCGTCCCGTCTCCGGATCGCGCTCAACCCGGGGCGGCCCCGGCTCGAGACCGGCATCGGCAAATTCCTGGGTCACCTCCCGCGCCGCCCGCGCGTCGGTGAAGGAACCGAGGGCCAGTACCGACGGGCCGGGCCTGGTCACGGGACTCACCAGCGCCTCGACCGCTTCGACCTCCAGGGCTCCGGCCCGGACCACGAAAGGGGCCGATGCCGAGATCCGGGCCGCTGGCGCCGGGTCGGCGAGCCCGACGCGAATCTCCTGGGAAGCCGCTTCGGGCACGGCCGCGGCCCCGATCAGCACCGTCAGGATCCCGGCGATCCCGACGCGGGCTGGTCTCATCGGCCCGGACGGTGACCGGCGCGGGACGGTGCTCCGCACGCTCACGGGGAACGGTTGAAGAGATCGTACGGCTGTTCGTTGTACCAAAAGACCAGCATGATCTCGAAGTCGCGGCCCGGATAGTCGTCGGGCAATGGAAGCAGTTGCGCTCCACGCAGCGCCCCGACGGCGGCGTTGTCGAACCCGGGCACGCCCGAGGGGATGACCACCTGGAGCCAGTCGAGCTGGCCGCTCCGGAGCACGCTGATCGCGATCGCCACGTGCCCTGCCTGGTAGGACGCCGCGTACGGGATGTACCAATTGCGGCGCACTTCGGCGATGAGCCGGCCGATCCAGGGGACCAGGTTGGCTCCCCGGTCGTCGTAGTAGAGGGTGTTGTTCCGGTTCGACACCAGGCCGCCCTCGGGATTGCGAAACCGCTTTCCATCCAGGAACCGCCAGATGTCGGTGGGTCGCCCCTCCTTCCGCCGCTCCTCCTCGGCAAGCCGGCGGGCGGTTTCCATCGCCAGCTCGTCGCGCCGCTCCCGGACGCCCGCGGCCGGATCCTGGATGGCGCGGCGGAACGCATCGGAGTCGAACCGCAGCGGGGCTCCCCCGGAGAGCGTCTCGGCCGGAGGCGTCGGCTCTACCGATGCGAGCATCTGCTCGGGTTCCGGCTCCGGCTCGGTCAGCGTCTCGCTGGCGCTCGCTTCGGACTCCGGGTCTTCCCCCATCTCCTCGTCGACGTAGAACTCTTCGCTGTCTCCGTCGGAGAACGGCAGGTCGTTCTGGAATCCGGTGTTCGGAACTGCGATCTGCGCCTCCGGAATCACGATCGGCGCGGAAAGGGCGGGGCGCGGCGGAACCGGCTCGGCGGCCTCCGGCGCGCGGACGGGCTCCGGTTCCGGAAGTGGCGCTTCCGGCACGGCTTCGACCAGGAGTTCGGGTTCCTCCAAGGGCTCGGCGGCGAACGTGTAGAGCAGCGGCTCCTCCTCCGGCCCCTCGGCCACTTCGACCGGCTCCGGGGGAGGGAACGCCGTGATCCCGCCGAACAAGAATACGGCGAGCAACAGGTGGATGGCGGCTGAAATCGCGAATCCCGCCTGGCGGCTCCTCCCCGAATCCCGGCTCAGGCCGGCGCCGTGCTCGAGGCCGGCGAGCCTCCGGTCCGGGGCCGCCGCCTCGACCTCGGCGCCGCGGCTCCCGCGAAAGGGCGGACGGCTCGGCCGCCGCCGCGGCGATGCGGCTACCGGCTTCTGTCGCCTGGCCAGGCCCAGGGTCTCGCGGCTCATCGCTCCCGGCTCACGTTGGCGCCCGACTTGCCATTCCCGTGCCGCTGGCGCGGCTCAGCCGAACTCCAGCGTCGCCTCGACCGCCCGGTGGGAGCCGACTCGCGCTTCCGCGGCGATGTGGAACCGGGCTCCGTCGCGATCGACGAGAACCGCCTCGAGTTCGAGCAGGTCCCCCGGCCCCACCCGCCGACGAAAGCGCACCGAGGAAATCGCGCGGAGGCCGGGGGGACCGCCGGGACGCCCCTCTGCCTCGGGGAGGCCGGCCAGCAGCCGGGCCGCGCAGGCGGCGAGCGCCTCCACCATGAAGACGCCGGGAACGACGGGCATTCCCGGGAAGTGCCCCTCGAAGAAGGGCTCGTCCGCGGGGAAACGGCGGCGTCCCTGAATCCGGGGCCGGTCGCCGCCGCCCTCTGGCTCCCCGATCTCGTCGGTCAGGGGCCGGGGCGCGCACGGGTCCGGCATCCGGCGGATGACCCGGGCGGCAGGCCTCGCTACTCGCCGCTTCCCGCCTCGTTGAACCGCGTGATGACTTCGGCGGAAATGTCGAGGGCTGCGTCCATGATGAACGTGAGTCCGGGCGTGACCCGCAGGATGAGCTGGATGTTCCGTTCCCGCGCCACCTCCTCGACCACCGGGCCGAGTTCCATCTCGAGCGACTGGAATCCGGTCGTCTGCCGCTGGTTGAACTCCAGTTGCTGGTCTTCCAGCCACCGCTGCAGGTCGGTCTGCTTCCGCTCGATGTCGCGGGTCAGATCCGCGCGCGCCGCCTGGGAGAGCAGCTGCGACTGCGCGCGGTTCGTGAGGTCGCGGATTTCCTGCTCCCGGGTCTGGCGCCCCCGCAGGATTTCATCCTGGAGGGACTGCAGCTCGGCGATCATCGCCTGCCCCTTCTCGGATTCCTGGGCCACGCGATCGATGTCGATGACGGCGATGCGGGTGGGCGCAAAGCCCGCTTCCTGGGCGGCCGCCGGAACAGCGAGCAAGTGACCGGCGAACAAGAGCGCCGGAAAGCCGCCCCGGAGGCGGCGGACAAGACGATTCATGGCCCTGGTCTGCTCCCTGAAATGCGATCGGCGTGGCCCGGCAGCGGCGCCGCGGCCGTCAGAAGGTGGTCCCGATTCCGAATACGAAGGCTGTAGCCCGATGGTAGTAGTCCCGATGTGGATTGTAAGCGAAGATCAGGCGGAAGGGCACGTTCAGCATGGGGATGAAGACCCGCATTTCGACGCCCGTCGAGGTGCGCAGGTCCTGAAGCATGTTGAAGTTCCACGAGGTCTCTTCGGCGAAGCCGTTCCCGGCGTCGAAGAACAGGATGGCGCGCAGCGGACCCGCGAGCGGAATCGCGTACTCGGCGTTGAACAGGAGCATCTTGTTCCCCCCGATCAGCCGGCCCGAATCGTCGCGGGGGCCCACCGAACGGATGTAGTAGCCGCGGATCTGGTACTCACCGCCGAGGAAGAACCGGTTGTAGTAGGGCACGCCGGTCTGCTGCACGTCGAAGATGTCGATCGGCTCGCCTGCCGCTGGATCAACCCCCCCGTAGCCGTGGAGGTAGCTGCCCATCGCCCTCAGACCCAGCGAGGTGTTCCCGATCACCCGCATGTGGTAGACCCCCTCGAGGGTGGGCTTGAGGTAGTGGACGTTGCCGCCGAGCCGGCCGCCGGCGACATCGAGGGAGGCCGTGAGCTTCCGCCCGGTGCTGGGGAAGATCGGGTGATCCACGGTGTTGTAGACGAACGTGGGGCTGATCTTGCTCTCCCGGAAGTTCCCGGACAGCCCGTAGAAACGCGGGTCGAGATAGATGTTGTTGTAGTAGAGGTCGTAGAGGTTCAGGACGATGTCCGGGTCCGGCTCGCTGATCGTGATCACCGAGTACCCGTAGTTCAGGAAGGCCCGGGACCAGCGCCCGATCGGAACGCCGAAGACGAGGCGGCCGCCGAGATCGTCGCGGGTGAACTCCCGCATCTTCAGCGTGCGCTTGAAGACATCGAAGCCGAGCGTCACCGGCTTGTCCATGAAGTAGGGATCGGTGATCGCGATCTGGTAGTTCTGGGTGCGGTTGCCGGTCTGGACGGTGAAGTTCGCGGTTTCGCCCCGACCGAGGAAGTTCGTCGTCCCGAACGAGGCGTTCACGAAGAACCCTTCGAGCCCCGACACCCCGGCCCCGAACGTGAGCTGGTTGCGGTTCTCCTCGACGAGATCGAGGGTGATGTCGAGGCGGGTCTCGTCGGTGGGGCTCGGCACGATTTCCGGCTGCTCGATCGGGCGGAAATAACCGAGCTGGTTGATGCGCTGGATCGAGGCCTTGAGCAGTTCCATGTTCATGATGTCCTGCTCGTTCAGCCACATCTCGCGGCGGATCACCCGGTCCTTCGTCGTCGAATTGCCCCGGAACTCGATCCGGTTCACGAGAAACTGGTCCTCCTCGGCGAGGTTCACCACCACGTCGACGATCTTCTCTTCCGGCTTTCGGTGCCAGGTGGGGAAACCGGTGAACTGCACATAACCCCGCGCGCCGTAGAGCTCCCGCAGGGAATCGAGGCCTTCGGTGACCCTGGACTCGTCGTACACCTCTCCGGTCTGGAGAGGAATGAACCCCCGGACGAGCTCGGCAGGGAACACGTTGGCGCCCTCGACGCTCACGTCCCCGACGACGTACTGCTCGCCTTCCACGACCGGGATGGTGATGTCCATCCACCGCTTCTCCCGTTTCCAGAAGACGAGGAAGCGTGAGTGCCCGTCCTCGTACGCGAACTGCGGGGGGCCGAAGGAGACATCCAGATAGCCGCGCTTCAGGTACTCCTGGCGCACGTTCTCGATGTCTTCGGCGTACTGCTCCTCGGTGTAGGTCGAACCTCCGAGAAGCGCCCCGAGGGGATGGCTCTCGCGGGTCTTCTTCATGGCCCAGCGCAGAACCCAGTCGTCGAGCGCCTCGATCCCTTCGAAGCGAACCCGGCGGATCCGGATCTGCTGCTCGTCGCGGATGTTGAAGACGACCCGCATCCCGGAATCCGACTCGGTGATTTCGCTGGTGACGGCGCCTTCCGTCCGCCCCTTGTCGACCAGCATTTCCTCGATCAGGTCGCGGGCCTGCACCACGCGGTCGGCGTCGTAGGGCGCGCCGACCGCGATCGTCTGTCCCTCCTCCTCCAGTTTCTCCAGGATGTCGTCCTCGTCGAGCTCCTCGGAGCCGAGAAATTCCACGGTGACCACCTTGGGACGCTCGCTGACCACAAATACGACCTCGGCGCCGCCGTTCGGAGCCGGCCGCAACTCGACGCGCAGGTCATCGGCGAATCCGGTCTGCCACAACTGCCGGAACTCGCTGCGGATCCGGTCGCGGTCCACCGGCTCGCCGACCTCGAGGGTCAGGTGCGCAAGCCAGGCGTCCTCGGCGATCAGGTCGTTCCCCTCGATCCGGATGGCCTCGATGGTCTGCTCGGTCTGTGCCGGCGGCGCAGCGGCTGCGGCCGATGCGGCGAACGCCCCGGGAAGAAGGAGAACCAGAAGCGCCGGCACCATGGAGCGCCGGCGTCCTCGCCGGCCTGCGCCGCACCGCAGGTGCGTCAGGCGGTCTCCTGCCGACGCTTCAGGCCGGCGAGGACGCCGGCGCTCCAGGGCCTTGCGCCCGCTCGGAATTCGGAACATCAGACGAGTGCCTCCTCAAGGGGCGCTGCCTCCAGGGCGCCCGGCTGGAATTCGAGCACAAGGGCGTCGCCCCTGCGAACGATCCGGACCCGGTCCCCTGCCTGCAGGTCACCGGCGAGAAGCGCCTCCGCCAGCGGATCTTCGACGTGCTGCTGCAGCGCTCTCCGCAGGGGACGGGCCCCGTAGGCGCTTTCGCCGCGCGTGAACTCGACCAGGAAGCGCTCCGCCTCGGCGTCCAGCTCCACTTCGAAGCCGTGCCCGGTGAGCTCGAGGTTGAGTCGGCCCACCAGGCGGCGAAGGATCTCGATGAGATCGTCCTCGGTCAGGCGGTCGAACACCACCACGGCGTCGAGCCGCCCCACGAACTCCGGACTGAAGGTCTTCCTGACCTTGTTCCGCATGAGACCCCGCATCGACCGCCGGCGCTCCCCGGCATCCCCGGCCCCGAATCCCAGCGACCCCTGCCGGAGCAGATTCCGGGCGCCCAGGTTCGAGGTCATGATGATCATCGCGTTCCGGAAGTCGACGGTGTTTCCGAGCCCGTCAGTGAGGCGGCCATCCTCGAAGAGCTGGAGGAGCAGATTCCAGACGTCCGGATGGGCCTTTTCGATCTCGTCGAGGAGCACAACCGAGTAGGGGTGGCGGCGGACGCGCTCCGTGAGGCGTCCCCCCTCGCGGTGTCCGACGTAGCCCGGCGGCGAGCCGATGAAGCGAGACACCGAGTGCCGCTCCATGTACTCACTCATGTCGAAACGGAGCAAGGCGCGTTCCGTTCCCAGGAGGAATTCGGCGAGCGAGCGGGCCACTTCGGTCTTTCCGACCCCGGAGGGACCGAGAAAGAGGAAGACGCCTCCGGGCCGTAGCGGGCTCTTCAAACCGGCCCGGGCACGGCGAATGGCGCGGGCGACCTCCACCACCGCCTCGTGCTGTCCCACGATCCGGCGGTGGAGCTCCTCCTCGATGCGCAGCAGCTTCTGACTCTCCTCTTCTTCGATGGCGCCCAAGGGGATCCCGGTCCAGTAGGCCACCACTTCATCCACGTCGCGGCGGGTCACGGAGGGACGCTTGGCGGCGCCGGCCTCGAAGCGGCTGCGGATCTGTTCGAGGCTCTGGCGCTCGGCGTCTTCCTCGTCCTGCGCGAGCGAGGCGCGTTCGAGGTCGTCGCCAGCGAGGGCGCGTTCCTTCCGGCGGGAGATTTCCAGGAGGCGCGCGCGGATCTCGGCGAACTCCCGGGAGAAAGCGTTGTCGCGCAGCTTGACCCGGGAGCCGGCCTCGTCGAGGAGATCGACCGACTTGTCCGGCAGGAACCTGTGGGTCACATAGCGCTGCGCCCGCCGCACCGCGGCCTCGATCGCCCCATCGGTGTAGCGCACCTGGTGGAAGTCCTCGTAGCGGTCGCGCACCCCCCGGAGAATGGTGAGGGTCTCCGCCTCGGTGGGCTCCTTGATCACCACCCCCTGGAAGCGCCGCTCCAGGCTTCGGTCGCGCTCGATGTAACGCCGGAATTCGGCGGGGGTGGTCGCCCCGATGCACTGGATGCCGCCCCGGGCGAGGGCGGGCTTCAGAATGTTGGCGGCGTCCAGCGAACCCTCCGCCGACCCGGCGCCGACCAGGGTGTGCAGCTCGTCGACGAAGACGATGTGGGCCGGTGATTCTTCGAGCTCCTTGATGATCGTCTTCAGCCGTTCCTCGAATTGACCGCGGTACTTGGTTCCGGCCACGACCAGCGAGATGTCGAGCGAGACGATCCGCCGCTCCGACAGGAAAATGGGGCACTCCCCGCGCGCGATCCGGGCCGCAAGACCCTCGACGATCGCGGTCTTGCCGATTCCGGGCTCACCGATGAGCACCGGGTTGTTCTTGGTGCGGCGGCACAGCACCTGAATCAGGCGATGCAGCTCCCGCTCGCGGCCGATCAGCGGGTCCAGCTCGCCTCGGGAGGCGGCCTCGGTCAGATCCCGGGAAAAATCGGCGAGAATCGGCGCGGAACGGCCCGACACCGCCGCGCGGCGGCGATTCCGATGCAGCGCGATCGCCTCCCGCACGGCGGAGGCGCGCACCCCGTGCCGGGCCAGGATCCCGGCGGCGACCGAGCCCGGCTCGCGCAGGATGCCGAGAAGCAGGTGCTCGGTTCCGATGCTCTGGTGCTTGAGCCGATCGGCCTCTTCGAGAGCGCGGTCGAGGACCCGCCGGGAGTCGGGCGAAACAGGGATCCCCACCGACGCGGAAACGCTGTCCCGAAGGAGCGCCTGGTTCTGGACTTCGGCGCGGACCCGCTCCAGGGACAGCCGCAACCGGCTGGCCACCGGCTCGGGGAGCTCACGGACCAGACCGAGCAGGATGTGCTCCGGCTCGATCGAGTCGCCGCCGAGCTGGGCCGCCTCGTGACGCGCGAAGTAAATCGCCCGCTTTGCCCGCTCCGTGTATCGCTCAAACACCAGGACGATCCTCGGGCTGCTATCGCGCTGCCGCTTCGGAATTTAGCAGCGGCGCCCGCAACCGGCCCCCGCGCAGCCTCAGGATCCGGTCGCAACGCGCCGCGAGCCGCGTGCTGTGCGTGGCGATGATCGAGGTGAGCCCCCGGGAGCGGTGGAGCGACGTCAGCAGGTCGGCGAGTCGCTCCCCGGCGGCGTCATCGAGATTCCCCGTGGGCTCGTCAGCCAGCAGCAGCGATGGGTCGCCGACGAGCGCCCGGGCCACCGCGACCCGCTGCTGCTCCCCGCCGCTCAGCGCTTCCGGCCGGTGGGTGAGGCGGTCCTCCAGACCCAGACTGGCGAGGAGCCCGGCCGCGCGCGCCTGGGCCGGCCCCCGCGGAACCCGGCGGATGCGGAGGGGAAAGGCGACGTTCTCCACCGCGGTGAACTCGGGAAGCAGGCGGTGGTGCTGAAAGACGAAGCCGATGTGGCGGTTTCGGAACGCTGCGGCCGCGGTTCCCGCGAGGCGCTCGACCCGGGCGTCGCCCAACCGGATCGTGCCCGCCTCGGCGCGGTCGAGCGCGCCGAGGAGATGGAGCAGCGTGGTCTTGCCGGCGCCGCTGCTTCCCGTCACCGCAATCATCTCCCCGGCGCGCACATCCAGATCCACCCCGCGCAGCACCGGAAGCGCGCCCGCGGCGGTGGTGAAGGTCCGCGCCAGCCCGCGCGCTTCGAGGAGGCTCACCGGGTGCGAAGGGCTTCGGTGACCACGAGCGAAGCGGCCCTCCGCGCCGGATAGATCGTGGCCGCGAAGCAGACGATGGGAGCAAGCACCGAGACCAGCGCCAGATCGGCCGGCAGCAGGGTAAACGGCACCGCCGTGATCTGGTAGACGTCCTCCGGGATCCGGATCCGTCCGTCGAGAAGCTGGATCGCCGCCACCCCGAGGCCCGCCCCGAGGGCGGCGCCGACGATCCCGATGACCGCCCCCTGGGCCATGAAGAGCGCCATCACGCTCCGCCGGGTCGCGCCCATGGACCGCAGGATCGCGATGTCGCGGGTCTTCTCGGTCACCGTCACGATCTGCCCGGCGACGATGTTCAGCGCGGCAACGCCGATGATGAGCCCGACGAAGATGCCGGTGGCGACTTTCTCGAGCCAGAACGCCGAAAAGAGCGTCGTGTTCATGTCGATCCAGTTCAACGCGCCGTAACCGGGGCCGAGCGCCTCGCGCACCCCGGCTTCCACCTCGCGCACCCGAAACATGTCGTGGACCCGCGCCTCGACGTGGCTGGCCTCGTCCCCGCGTCCGGTGAGGCGCTGCGCATCGGAGAGCGGAATGAGCGCCCACGAGCTGTCGTAGTCGTAGAGGCCGAGACGGAAAAGACCCACCACCTCGAACCGGCGGCTCCGGGGGAGCGCGCCGAACGGAGTCAGCGCCCCCCCGGGAACGAGCAGGCGAATGGAGTCCCCCACCGTCACCCCGAGCGCCAGCGCGAGTTCCTCCCCGAGGACCACCGGCGGCGGCTGGTCCTGGCTCGCCCCGTCCAGATCGGCGAAGTCCCCGGCGGTCATCCGCGCCGCGAACTCGCTCACCTCGCGCTCCCGGACCGGGTCCACGCCCTTGAGCCGGGCGAGGGCGTCCCGACGTCCGGTGGCGAGAGCGTTGAGATAGAGAACCGGAGTCGCCGCCGCGACCTCGGGCGTCCCGGCCACCCGGTCGGCGATCCCGTCGTAATCCTCGAAGCCGTCCATCGAGTTGCTGTACACCGTCAGGTGGGAGAGGGCGCCGAGGATTCGGGCCCGGAGCTCCCCCTGGAAGCCGGTCATGATGGCAAGCGCGACGAGCAGGATGGCGACCCCGAGCACGACGCCGAGGGCGGAAATGGCCGAGATCACCGAAATGAACATCCCACGCTGACGCACCATCAGGTAGCGCGCCGCGATCTGGAGTTCGAACGGCAGCGAGAAGCCGCCTCGGAACCGTCCCTTCGAGAACTTCAACGGCTCTCCCGGGGGCGCAGATGCGGGAACAGGATCACGTCCCGGATGGCCTTCGAGCCGGTGAAGAGCATCGCCACCCGGTCGATCCCGACCCCAACGCCGCCCGTCGGCGGGAGGCCGTGGCGGAGCGCCTCGATGTAGTCCCAGTCCATCGCGTGCTCGTCGCCTGCCTGGCGTCGGGCCATCTGCTCCCCGAAACGGGCGGCCTGCTCGTCGGGGTCGTTCAGCTCCGAGAACCCGTTCGCGATCTCCAACCCCCCGGCGAACAGCTCGAACCGTTCCGTCAGCGCCGGATCGTCCGGGTCGGCCTTCGACAGCGGGGACACCTCCACCGGATAGCCGGTGACGAATGTCGGCTGGATCAGCGTCCGCTCCACGAGCGCCTCGAACAGGCCGAGAAGGAGCTTCCCGGCGGTCGCGGCAGGCGGAGGGACCAGGTCCAGCGCGCGGTGCGCCTCGACGAGCGGCGCCCGGCGCCGGAGAGCCGCCGGCTCCAGGAGGATCCCTCGGGATGCGAGCGCTTCACCGGTGATTTCGATCAGCGAGCGCCGGACGAAGGGCTCGTGAAATGCAATCCGGGCGCCGTCGAAATCGGCGGCCTCGCCGCCGAGCACCGTGGCCGCCGCGGCCCGGAGGATCGCCTCGGTGAGTTCCATCATGTCCCCGCAGTCGCTGAACGCCCGGTAGCACTCGAGCATGGTGAACTCGGGGTTGTGACGGGTGGAGAGGCCCTCGTTGCGGAAGTTGCGGTTGATCTCGTAGACGCGCGGGAAACCGCCAACGACGAGTCGCTTCAGATACAGCTCGGGGGCCACGCGGAGGAAGAGTTCGATCCCGAGCGCCCGGTGGTGGGTGGAGAAGGGACGCGCCGCCGCTCCGGTGGCGAGCGGCTGGAGCATCGGGGTCTCCACCTCGAGGAAGCCGGCGTCGTCGAGCGACCGCCGCATCGAGGTCACGATCGCCGCCCGGCGGCGGAACACCTCCCGGGTGGCCGGGTTCGACAGGAGGTCGAGGTACCGCTTGCGGTAGCGGGTGTCGCGGTCGGAGAGTCCATGCCACTTTTCCGGGAGCGGCAGGAAGGCCTTGGCCAGGAAGGTGAAAGAGGTGGCCTTGATGGTGAGCTCGTCGGTTCGGGTGCGGAACAGCGACCCCTCGATCCCGATCCAGTCACCGAGGTCCAGGCGCCGGGTGGCGAGAAACTGGGGCCGCGGCAGGATGTCCTTGCGGATGTGGACCTGGATGGCGGTCCCGCCGTCGAGAAGCTGGAGGAACGCCGCCCGCCCGAAGGAACGCAGGGCGGTGACCCGGCCCCCCACCCGCACGGTGCGATCCGTCTCCGGCATGGACTCGAGCGCCTCGGCGCTCGCCCCGTCGAACTGCGAGAGCACCGAGGCGACCGCATGGGTGGTCGCGAAGCGGTTCGGCCAGGGCCTGAAGCCGAGTTCCTCGATCTCCTTCAGCTTGCGCCGGCGGCCCTGCTCCTCCCGGTCCATGGCTCTTGAGGACCGGGGACCTGCGGGCGTCATCGCGCAGCCGGCTCCAGCGGCCGGTCCGGCAAGGGGACCTCGGCCGCGATCCCCCCGATGCGGCGCGCCGCCGCGTCAAGGACCGCGTGCACGAAGGGCGTCGCCTGGTCCCCGGAGAAGCGGCGCGCCAATTCGACAGCTTCGGTGAGGACCACCCGGGGCGGGGTCGCGCCCAGCAGAAGCTCCGCCACGGCCACGTGGAGCACGCAGCGTTCCACCTGCCCCATGTGCTCGACCCAGTAGGGACGGGCGGTCTCGGCGAGAAGGCGCTCGATCCGCTCGCGCGACTTCCAGGCGGCATCGGCGAGGGGTCGCGCGGCGGCGAGGTTTCGTTCGCTGGCGCGGGTGAGCGCCGCAACCTGGGCGGCCGCTTCCCCGGCGGAAACGGCATTGGTCATCCGGCACGAGACCATCTGCACGGCGAGCTGCCGGCCCCGTCGCCGGGTGCGCAGCGCGCGCCGATTCACGCCGCCTCCTCAGCCGCCGCGCCGGCGAAGCGGCGCGGGGCCCAGGTCCACGGGCAGACGCCGGCCGCCGGCGGCCGCGCGGCGCGGAAGCGCGCTCCGGCGGGCGTGAAGCAGGCCGGCGGCGGCCCGGGCCGCGTCTTCTCCGCGGTTTCCTTTCGCGCCCCCGGAGCGGGCCGCCGCCTGGGAGCGGCTTTCGACCGTCAGTACTGCGTTCCCGATCGGAACGCCGGTCCGCACGGCCGCCTCGAGAAGGGACCCGGTGACTGCGGCGCCGAGGTGCCGGTCGTGGACCGACTCCCCCCGGACGATGCACCCGCAGGCCACGATCGCATCGACTTCGCCGGAGTCCGCAATCCAGGCAGCGAGTTGCGCCACCTCGAACGCTGCGGGCGCCTCGTAGCGCAGGACGGTCGCCCCTCGGGCCAGGAGCCAGCTCTCGGCCGCCTCAGCCAACCGTGCCGACACGTCGTCGCGGCGGGACACGACCAGCCCGATCCGGTCACCGCGATGCGGCGCTCGGGAGTCAGGCGCCACGGAAGCGCGGCGGCCGCTTCGCGAGGAAGGCGCCCATCCCCTCGCGCATGTCGGAGGTCCCGGCCAGAGCCGCAAAGAGCGAGGCCTCGGTGAGAAGACCGTCCTCGAGTCCGCTCATGCCGGCGTCCACCGCGAGGATCGCGTTGCGGACCGCGAGCGGACCGTTCCGGAGGACCCGGTCGAGGAGGGCGACCGCGCCCTCGACAGCGTCGTCGGCCATTGCATCCACCAGACCGGCGGCGAGGGCGGCGGCGCTCGTGACCATGTCGCCGGTCAGGATCATCCGGAGCGCCAGGCCCCGGCCGACCAGGCGCGGGAGCCGTTGGGTGCCCCCGTAGCCGGGAATCACCCCGAGGTGCACCTCGGGAAGACCGAGCCGGGCGTTCGGAACAGCCACGCGGAGATGGCAGGCGAGGGCCAGCTCGAGTCCGCCTCCGAGCGCGTACCCCGAGATCGCGGCGATGACCGGCTTTCCGGTCCCCTCGATCCGGCGCATGACTTCCTGGCCGCGCCGCGCGGTCGCGAATGCCGTCTCCGGAGTGAGCGACTGGAGCTCCCCGATGTCCGCGCCGGCGGCGAAGGCACGTCCGCCGACCCCGGTGAGCACGACCCCGAGGATGCCGGCATCTTCCGCGAAGCCGGCGAAGGCCGCGTCGAGATCCTCGACGATCCGCCGGTTCAGGGCGTTCAGCGCCCGGGGTCGGTTCAGCGAGACGAGGGCGAACCGCCGCCCTTCGGGGGTCTTCCGGGTCTCGGTGAGGAGTCGGGACGCGCCGCTCACGCGGCCTCCCCTGAGGCCGCCGCGCCGCCCGAAGCTCCGCCGAGAGACTCGACGACCATGGCGATCCCCTGGCCGCCGCCGATGCATGCCGTGGCCAGTCCGTAACGGCCGCCGCTTCTCCCGAGCTCCAGAAGGAGGGTGAGGAGCAGCCGCGTGCCGGTCGCGCCGAGCGGGTGGCCGAGAGCGATGGCGCCCCCGTTCCGGTTCGTCCGCCCGCGGTCGAGTCCAAGTTCCCGCTCCACGGCGAGGACCTGGGGGGCGAACGCCTCGTTCACCTCGATCGCGTCCATGTCGTCGAGGCCGAGGCCGGCGGCAGCCAGGGCCTTCCGGGTCGCGGGCACCGGTCCGAGCCCCATCACCTCCGGAGGAACTCCGGCAGTGGCCCAGGAGACGACCCGACCGAGCGGGACGACGTCGGCCGCTGAGGCGACCTCGGAGGCGACGTCCTCGAGGGCGAGCACCAGCGCGGCGCCGCCGTCCACGATTCCGCTCGCGTTGCCCGCGGTGACGATGCCGTCCTTCCGGAACGCCGGACGCAGCTTCGCGAGCCCTTCCAGCGTCGTCCCCGGGCGGCGGTGTCCATCCTCACGGACGACGCGCGACCCCTTTCTCGAGGAGACGGTGACCGGAACGATCTCCTCGGCGTGCCGTCCGGCGCGGAAGGCGCGGTCCGCCCGCTGCTGGCTGGCGAGGGCATAGCGGTCGGAGTCCTCACGGGTCACCCCGGTCTGCTGCGCGACGTTTTCCGCCGTGTCCGACATGGTGAGGCCGCAGCGGGCATCGGTGAGGGCCGCCATCAGGCTGTCCTCCAGCTTGCCGTGACCGAGGCGGAGCCCGGTCCGCGCGCCCCGGAGCACGTAAGGGGCCTGGCTCATGGACTCCATCCCGCCGGCCAGCACGATCTTCGCTTCCCCGGCGAGCATCAGGTGGACGCCCGAAATCACCGACTGGATTCCGGAGCCGCAGAGCCGGTTCACGGTGAGCGCGGGAACGGCCTCGGGCACGCCTGCGGCGAGCCCCACATGACGCGCGCCATAGATCGCGTCAGCGCTCGTCTGCTGGGCGTTCCCGACCACGACGTGGTCGACCCGTTCCGGTTCGATCCCGGCCCGATCGAGGGCTCCCCGGGCCGCTTCGGCGCCGAGCTGCACGGCGGTGAATCCGGCGAAATCGCCCAGAAAAGGCGCCATCGGAGTCCGGGCTCCCCCAAGAATCAGAACGCCTTGACGCGGGGCGGCAGCGTTCCGGCTCATGGCGCGCGAAGGGTATCGCGGCGCTCTGTACACTTTTGCGCCATGGCCAAGGCACAGCGCGGCGGCGCCGGGAACGACACCGTTGGACGGCCGGCGCCGACCCCGGAGGGCGCGAATCCGGCCCTCACCTGCGCCGCCGGGGTGTTGCTTCCCGGGCTCGGCCACGTTCTCCTTGGCCGGGTGGGGACCGGGGTGGTGTTCCTGGCTTCGATCGGGCTGCTGTTCGGTTTCGGGATCGCCATGCATGGCGAGTTCTTCGCTCTGGACACCGCCGCTCCTCTTACGCTCCTCGCCGGGCTCGCCGAGATGGGGGCCGGCGGCCTTTATCTGGGCGCCCGGGCCCTCGGACTTGGCGCCGGTGATCCGGCCGCACCGACTTACGAGTACGGGTACGCCTTCCTGATCGTCGCCGGCCTCCTCAACCTGCTGGTCGTGCTCGACGCCTGGGACATCGCCACCGGGGCGAAGAGCCCGGACGGGGCTTCCGCCGCATGAGCCATTTCGCGGCGCTGCTCCTCTTCGCGGCCCTCGTATCGCCAGCGTTCGCCTGTCTGCTGCGAGAAGGACTGCGCGAGCGGATCCGCTTCGCCGCGTGGGCCTTCGCCTCGTTCACGGGATTCGCGCTTGGAGTCGGATGGCTGATGTACCTGCTGGGCGGCTGATCGCTTCCGGCGCCCGTCGGACCGAGGACCCGGGGGCCCGCCCCGCATGACGGCCGCGCTCCCCGTCCTCGGCGTGGCGGTCCTGATCGGCGTGGCGTGGGTGTTCTCCACCGACCGGCGCCGCTTTCCATGGCGCATCGTCGGGTGGTCGCTGACCCTGCAGATCGCCTTCGCCCTCTTCGTCCTCAAGAGCCCGGTCGGGGCGGCCGCGCTTTCGGCGGTCGCAGACGTGGTCGACCTGGCCCTTCAGCAGGCGAACGCCGGGATCGAGCTGGTCTTCGGCCCGCTCGCCGACCGGGAACGTTTCGGGCTGATCCTCGCCATCTCGGCCCTGCCGGCCATCGTCTACATCGCCTCGGTCTCCTCGGTGCTCTATCACCTCGGGATCCTCCAGCTGATCGTGGTCGGGATCGCCCGGGCGATGGTGAAGACGCTGCGCACGAGCGGGGCGGAGACCCTGGCCGCGGCGGCGAACGTGTTCATGGGCCAGACGGAAGCCCCGCTGGCGGTCGCTCCCTACCTGAACAAAATGACCCGCTCCGAGCTGCACGCCGTCATGGTGTCCGGCATGGCCACCGTGTCCGGGGGGATGCTCGCGGCCTACATCGCCCTCGGCGTGGACGCGCGCTTCCTGCTGGCGGCAAGCCTGGTGAACGCGCCGGCGGCGCTCATGATGGCCAAGATCCTGGTCCCGGAGACGAGGGCGGCGGAGACCTCCGGCCAGGTGAACTGGAAGGTGGAGCGGCCGGACGCGAATCTGATCGACGCGGCTGCGAGCGGCGCGTCGGCAGGCATGAAGCTCGTCCTCAACGTGGTGGCGATGCTCATCGCCTTCCTCAGCCTGGTGGCTCTCATCGACCTGCCCCTCGGGATGGTGGGCCTCTCGCTCTCCGGAATCCTGGGCGCCCTCTTCACCCCGCTCGCCTTCCTGATCGGGGTCCCGGCCGGCGAAGTCGGGCCGGTCGCCGCGATGTTGGGGAAGAAAGTCATCTTCAACGAGTTCGTGGCCTACCTGGACCTCGCCGCGCTCAAGGCGGAAGGCGCCCTCTCGGCGAGGACGGAAGTGATCGCCACCTTCGCCATCTTCGGATTCGCGAATTTCGGCTCCATCGGAATTCAGATCGGCGGAATCGGGGCCCTCGCCCCGGACCGGAAACGCGATCTCGCCCGTCTCGGCCTGCGGGCGCTGCTCGGCGGCACCCTGGCCACGCTGCTCACGGCGGCCATCGCCGGGATGCTGATTTCCGGCATCTGAGGAGGTCCCGTGAAGCCTGAAGTCGCCGCCATGGTCGAAAGGGCGTCCGGCGCGGTGCGGGACTGGGCGGTCCGGGCCGGAGCCGTCCTTCCCGAAGTGGGGTTCGTCTTCGGTTCCGGGCTCGCGCGCGCCTCGGAGAAGCCGCCCGGCTGCCTCGAGAACACCCGCTCGCTTCCCTATTCCGCCATTCCCGGACTCGCGGCCTGCACCGCGCCGGGACATCGGAGCCGCCTCGTTTTCGGGACCATCCACCCTGAAGGAGCGCCACCCCTCCCGGCAGCCGCGCTCCTCGGTCGCCACCATCTCTACGAGGGACGGAGTCCGGACGAGGCCGCGTTCGGGGTGCGCCTTCTGGCGGCGCTCGGGATCCGCCGACTGCTCCTCACCGCGGCGGTCGGCGCCATGCGTCCCGACCTCCGGGTAGGCGACTTCATGGCCATCGAGGACCACCTGAACCTCACCGGCACGAGTCCGCTCCGGGGGGAGGAGCCCGGCCCGGAGGCCCGCTTCCCGGACATGACCCACGCCTGGGATCGGGGGCTCCGGGCCGCGTTCCGCCGGGCCGCCGACAGGCTCGGCATGAGGGTGCCGGCCGGCGTCTACGCCGGGGTTCTCGGTCCCCAGTTCGAAACGCCGGCCGAGATCCGGATGCTGTCCCGGATCGGCGGTGACGTGGTGGGGATGTCCGTGGTCACCGAGGCCATCGCCGCGCGCCACGCCGGACTGCGGATCGCCGGCCTCGCCTTCTGCTCCAACCTCGCGGCGGGGTGCGGCGACGCGCCCCTCGATGCGGACCACGTGAACGAGGTGGCTGGCAAAGCCGCCCCGAGGCTTGCCCGCCTCATCACCGCGGCTGCGGCGGAACCGGAGCTCCAAGGGAGCGCTTGAGCCGGGCCCCCCGGCCTTCAGTCCCTGGAAACGACGCCGATGAAGGGCAGCTGGCGGTAGCGGCCGGCGTGGTCTAGGCCGTACCCGACGACGAAGCGGTCCGGGATGAGGAATCCCACGTGGTCGATGGGCACGCCGATCCGCCGTCGCGAAGGCTTCGAGAGGAGCGCCACCGTGCGGAGCGACCGCGGGCCGAACCCGGCGAGGCCCGGGAGCAGGGCGTCGAACGCGACCCCGGTGTCCACGATGTCCTCCACGATCAGAACGTCCCGGCCGTGGAGCGATTCCGGCGAAGGGAGTTCGAGCCTCGGCTTTCCCGGGGTCGTCCCGTCACCGTAGGACGCGATCCGGCAGAAGCCGACGGTCACTTCGACCCCGACGCGATCGAGCGCCCGCACAAGGTCCGCCGCAAACACGAAGGCGCCGCGCAGGACCACCACCAGGTGGAGCGGAGAATCGCCGGCGGCGGCGGCGATCTCTTCGGCGAGCTCGAGAACCCGGGCCGCGATGGTTTCCTCGGACAGCAGCTCGACGGGGCGGGCCTCGGGCGACGGACATCCCGGCGCCGCCTCGACGGGCGCCGCAACGGCGGCCGCGGAATCGGACACGCGGGGGGTCAGCCGGTCGGGAACAGGCCGAAGCGGACCGTGATCATGCCGACCGCTTCGACCGGCTTGCCGTCCTTTAGCGCGGGCGCCCACCGGTAAAGGAGGGCGTGGCGGCGGGCCGTCTCCACGCAGGCCCGGCAACCGGACTTGAGGACCGTGAGCACCTCGGTGCTGCCGTCGAGCTTCACCAGCACCTGGAGCATGACCTCCCCTCCAAGCCGGCGGCGTCGGGCCGTTTCCGGGTAGGGGGGTTCTTCCGGCTCGAAGATCAGTTGCGGCTCGACGTCGTAGCCGCCGGGGGCGTAGGCGCCCCCCCCGGAGCCGCCACCGAAGCCGGGGCCCACTCCCCAGCCCTGGCCCTCCCCGGTTCCGATCCCGTCCCCGCCGCCGAGCCCGCCCCCGGTCCCGGCACTCGGGGCGGGGTCCCGTCCCCCTCGGTCGGTGAAGTCGGAAAGGGAGAGGCCGGGGGACGCCACCGCCTGCGGCGAATAGACGCTCGCCAGCATCTGGGTGGTCATGTCCGGCTGGTCGGCGAGGTTCTCGAGATCCTCAAAACGGAGCGGGCGCGGCCTGCGCGGGGCGATCGGCGCCTCTCGGGGCGGCTCCGGTTCCGGCTGGGGCTCCGGCTCCACGCGGACCGGGATGTAGGCGCTGATCCGGTCTCCCCGGCTGCCGCCGCCGCCCCCGCCGCTGCCGGCCCCCTCACCTCCGGCGACCCGAAAGTCGAACCGCGGGCTCACGCCGAGAAGGGAGTCGTCCGAAGAGTCCAGAAGACCCAGCCCGGGCAGGAACAGGATGGCCGCCACCGCCAGGTGGAGAGCGATGGAGGCCATGGCGCCCGGCCCCTTCCACACCGGCGGCGCAGCGGACGCCGCCTCGGCGCCGCCGGCGAGGCCGTCGAGGCGCGTGTCGGGACGCCCGTCTCGGGAATCGATCCTCGCCATGCGCCTCCGACCCTGGGGAAACCCCCCCGAGAAACCTCCCGCCGAACCCTGAACGGCCATGCTAGCACCGCGCCGAAATCGCAACCATTCCGAGCAGCAGCGTCCGGGCCGGTGCCCTAACCGGAGTCCTCGAGCAGTTCCCGGGTGTGCTGACCCATGGTCGGCGGAGGCAGCGCCGCGGCGCGGGAGCTGCCGTCGAACTGGATCGGATTGCTCACGAGGCGCAGCTTGCCCACGATCGGATGGGTCCGCTCCACCACCATCCCCCGCGCGCGCAACTGCGCGCTTTCGAGGATGTCGGCCACGCTCCGCACCCGGCCGACCGGGATGCCGGCGCCGCCGAGCGTGGACTCCCAGTCGTCCAGCGAACGGGCGCGGAAGATCGGGTCGAGCAGGGCGCGAAGCTCTCGGCGCCAGCGGACGCGGTCGGGGTTCTTCTCGAAGCGCGGGCGGTCCAACTCCGGCGCGACGACCCGACAGAAGCGCTTCCAGAGCGAATCGTTGCCCACGCCAACGATGACCTGGCCGTCCGCAGCCTCGAAGCTCTCGTAGGGGGTCAGGGAAGGATGGGCATTGCCGCTGCGGACCGGCTCCTCCCCGGTCAGCAGGTAGCCCTGCGCCTGGTAGCACAGTGTGGCCACGACAGAGTCGAAGAGCGCCACGTCCACACGGCGGGCGTGCCCGTCGCGCTCCCGCGCGAAGAGCGCGGCGAGGATCCCGGAGCTCGCCACCATCCCCGCGCAGATGTCGGCGAGAGACGCGCCGATCTTGGTCGGAGGTCCTTCGGGGGGGCCGGTAAGGCCCATCCAGCCGGCCTCACCCTGCATGATCGCGTCGTAGCCGGGTTTCTTCGAGAGCGGGCCGTACTGGCCGTAGGCGGACACCGAGCACCAGATCAGGCGGGAAAAGCGCCGCATCACCTCCTCCGGAGGAAAGCCCAGCCGCGCCAGAGTCCCGGGCCGGAAGTTCTCCACGAGGACATCGGCCCCCTCCAGGAGCCGCGTCAGAGCCGCCTTTCCCTCCTCGGTCTTGAGGTTCAGCACCACACTCTTCTTCCCCCGGTTCACCGCGAGGAAGTAGGCGCTTTCCCCAGCCCGGAACGGAGGTCCCCACCCCCGCGTGTCGTCGCCGGCGGGCGGTTCGATCTTGATGACCTCGGCGCCGAGGTCGGCGAGCATCATCGTCGCGTAGGGTCCGGCGAGGACGCGGGACAGATCGAGGATCCGCACCCCTCCGAGCGGAGGGCCGCCGGGACTCACCGCACCGAACTCAGCGGAGTTCCGCTTCGGTCGCGGTGAGGGCCCGATCGAGGAGACGCAGGGCGGCGGACGCGTCGGCGGTCCCGATGTTCAGCGGCGGGGAGATGCGGACGCAGTTGCCGTAGAGCCCCCCCTTCCCGATCAGCAGCCCCTCGTCGCGGGCGTTCTGGAGGAGCCGGGCGGTGAACGCGGCCGCCGGCTCCTTCGTGCCCCGGTCCTCGACGAACTCCAGCGCCAGCATGAGCCCCTTGCCTCGGACATCCCCGATGACGGGATGCGCGTCGGCAAGCTCCATCAAGCCCTCGCGAAGGAACTTCCCCACGCGCTCCGCATTGTCCGCCAGCCCGTCCCGCTCGACCACTTCGAGGACCGCGTTCGCCGCCGCCGTGCTCACCGGGTTGCCACCGAAGGTGGACAGGGTGTTGCCGACGAAGGAGTCGGCGATCTCCGCGCGTGCGACCGTGGCCGCCACCGGAATCCCGTTCCCGAGGGCCTTGGCGTAGGTCACGATCTCGGGCTCCACGCCCCAGTGGTCAATGGCGTTCAGGGTCTTCCCGGTGCGCCCCCAGCCGGTCTGGATCTCGTCGCAGATGAACACCCCGCCGTAGCGGCGCACGATGTCCACCGCGACTTCGAAGTACCCCGGCGGCGGCGTGATGAACCCCCCCACCCCCTGGATCGGCTCGGCGATGAACCCGGCAATCCGTCCGGAGGTGGTGGTGCGGACGACGTCCTCGATGTCGCGGGCGCAACGGAGATCGCAGGAGGGGTACTCGAGCCCGAAGGGGCAGCGGTAGCAGTAGGCGTTCGCGGCGTGGCGGATGCCCGCGGCGTTTCCGCCCCCGACCCGCCAGGTGGACTGCCCGGTGGCGCCCATCGCAAGGCGGCTCCGCCCGGTATAGCCGTGGCGGAGGGCGATCAGTTCGGACCTTCCGGTGTGGAGCTCGGCGAGCAGGATGGCCATCTCGTTCGCCTCGGTGCCGGAATTCGTGAAGAACGTCTTGTCGCAGTCCCCCGGCGCCAGACGCGCCAGGCGTTCCGCCGCCTCGACCATCGGCTGGGTCGGGAAGAGGGTGGAGACGTGCTGGAGGGTGTCCACCTGCTGGCGGATCGCGTGGTTGACCTCGGGGTGGCAGTGGCCGAGCCCGACGGTCAGGATGCCGCCGAAGAAGTCCAGGTAACGGTTGCCGTCGGCGTCCCAGACGTGCTTCCCCTGTCCCCGGACGATCGGCATCGGCTCGTCGTAGAACGTCTGGACCGCCGGCATGAGGAAGCGGCGGTGGGCGGCGCGGATCGCGTCGGCGCTGCCCGGCGGGCTACAGGCAGGTGGGGAGTCGTCTCCCCGGAGGGCATCGGTGGACCTGGCGCTCATGCGCCAATTCTCGCACGCTCCCCTGGAGCGCCGGCGTCCTCGCCGGCTACGCCACCGCCCGCATGGAGCGCCGGCGTCCT
>JAAXGQ010000039.1 GCA_012271265.1 Vicinamibacteraceae bacterium | reverse complement strand
CGAGGGCGAGTCGATCAGCTGGCACCTGGTCGAGGTCCTGAAGCCGTCGGTGCCGGTCCGGCGAATCGCCTTCCACGAGATCACCCGGTCCGCCATCCGTGAAGCGCTCGCCAATCCCCGCCAGGTGAACCGGCGGCTTGTCCAGGCGCAGGAGGCGCGCCGCGTGCTGGACCGGCTCTACGGCTACAGTCTGTCCCCGGTGTTGTGGAAGAAGGTGCGCACGAAGCTGAGCGCCGGGCGGGTTCAGAGCGTCGCGCTCAGACTGGTGGTGGACCGCGAGGAGGAGCGCCTGCGCTTCAAGGTGTCGGAGTACTGGCGCGCGCGGGCGCTGCTGGCGGCGGGCGACCTGGAGTTCGCGGCGCTGCTGGTCCGTATCGGCGGGCGGCGGGTGGCGACCAGCAAGGATTTCGACTCCGTGACCGGAGGGCCGCTCGCATCTTCGCGGGCGGTGGCGCTCGACGGAGAGGCTGCCCGGGCGATCGCGACCGGGGCCCTGGCTGCGGTTCCCTGGAAGGTCGGCACGGTGGACCGCAAGTCCACCCGGCAGCGTCCCGCACCCCCCTTCACGACCTCCACGCTGCAACAGGCCGCCAGCAGCCGCCTGCGCATGACGCCACGGCAGACCATGAGGGTCGCGCAGCGCCTCTACGAGGGGATCGACCTGGGCGGCGGCGACCGCGAAGGCCTCATCACCTACATGCGGACCGATTCGCTGACGCTCTCCGAGAGGGCGCTCGGCGAAGCGGCCGGCTACATCGGAAAGGCGTTCGGCGACGACTACTACCAGGGCCCCAGACGATACCGCACGAAGTCGAAGCTGGCGCAGGAGGCGCACGAAGCGATACGACCCACCAGGATCACCCGCACGCCGCGGAGCGTCGAACGCCTGCTGGACAAGCAGGAACTCGCGCTGTACCGCCTCATCTGGAACCGCACCGTCGCCTCGCAGATGGCCGACGCGCGTGTGGACCGCACCACGGCCGACCTCGTGGCCCGGATCGGGGATGTGGACCACACCTTCCGGGCCTCGGGATCGGTTCTGCGCTTTCCGGGCTTCCTCAAGGTCTACGGGGACAGGAGGAAGGATCAGCTCCTGCCCCCGATGGCCCCGGGCGACGAGATCCACGCCGAGGGTGCTGCGGAACTCGATGATCCCCCCACCGTCCTGCGCTCCGTCGAGCCCGAGCGCCGCGAAACCAAGCCCCCTCCCCGCTACACCGAAGCATCGCTCGTCAAGAAGCTGGAAGAGGAGGGGATCGGCCGTCCGTCCACCTATACCCCCACCATCTCGCGCATCCAGGATCGCGACTACGTGCGGAAGCGCGAGGGCGCCCTGGTGCCCACGTACGTCGGGCTGGCCGTCACCCGCCTGCTGCGCGACCACTTCGGCAAGTACATCGACCTGGGCTTCACGGCCCGCATGGAGGACTCGCTGGACGACATCGCCACGGGCGAGGTCGAGTCCCGCCGCTTCCTCGACGCCTTCTACAACGGCGAAGCCGGCCAGCCCGGCCTGGACCGCGAGATCGAGGACGCGCTGCCGGGCATCGATTTTCCCGCCGTCCCCCTCGGCACCGACCCCGAAACCGGGAAGGACATCCGGGTGCGGATCGGCAGGAACTCGGTCTTCGCCGAGCGGGGTGAGGGGGACGAGCGCGAGTCGGCCACGATTCCCGACGAGCTCCTGATCGACGAGCTGACCGTCGAGCGTGTGCGTGAACTGTTCCAGGCACGCGCGCAGACCGACCGATCCATCGGAACCGATCCCGACACGGGTCAGCCGGTGTTCGTCCGGGTCGGCCAATACGGGCCGTACATCCAGCTGGGAGAAGCCCGCAGGGGAGGCGACAAGCCGCGCTGGGTGGGGCTGCCGAAGGGCATGGACGCGTCGGAGGTCACGCTGGACTATGCGGTGAAGCTTCTTGCGCTGCCGCGGACGCTGGGCAAGGATCCCGACAGCGGCGAAGACGTCAGGGCGGGGCTGGGCAGGTACGGACCGTACGTGGCGCGGGCCAGGGAATTCCGGAGCCTGCAGTCCCCGGACGAGATGTTCACCGTCACCCTCGATGAGGCGCTGGCCCTGCTGGCCCGGGAAAAGAGACGGCGGCGGGGTCCCCAGGCGCTGAGAGTAGTGGGCGCCCACCCCGAAACCGGCGCCGAGATCCGGTTGCTCAAGGGCCGCTACGGGCCGTACGTGACCGACGGCCAGGTCAACGCGAGCATTCCGAAGGGAAGCGACCCGAAGGCGGTCACCGTCGAGGAGGCGCTGGAGCTCATGGCGAAGGCGGCCGAACGGAAGAAGACCCGGCCGCCTCGGGGCCGCCGCCGCGCCGCCCGGCGGAGGGGGTGACGGGCAGCCCGTGGACGGGATCCGGTGAGCCTTGTAACCGTGGTCGGGGGAGGCCTTGCCGGGTGTGAGGCGGCGCTGGCGCTGGCCGAGCGGGGGAGGAGCGTGCGACTCGTCGAGATGCGGCCGGTAAGGACCACGCCGGCCCATCAGACCGCCGGCCTCGGCGAGCTCGTCTGCACCAACTCCTTCAAGAGCGAGCGCGTGACGACGGCGCACGGCCAGCTCAAGCGCGAGATGAAGCACCTCGAATCGGCGCTGCTGGCGGCGGCCGGGGAGAGCAGGGTTCCGGCGGGAGCGGCGCTGGCCGTCGACCGCGAGCTGTTCTCGCGCGCGCTCACGCGGCGGGTCGAGACGCATCCCCGCATCGAACTGGTCCGTGAAGAGGTCCGAAACCTGCCCGACGGCCCGGCGGTGGTCGCCACAGGTCCCCTCACCTCGGATGCGCTGGCCGATGGCATCGCCGCCGAGCTGGGGGACGGGGGACTGGCCTTCTACGATGCGATCGCACCCATCGTGCACGCCGACTCGGTGGACACCGGCGTCGCCTTCGCGGCGGGCCGTTACCGTCAGGACGCGGACTACCTGAACTGCCCGCTCACCGGGACCGAGTACGACGACTTCATCGGGGCGCTCAGGGCGGCCGACATCTACGATGGGCACGACTGGGAGAACGTCCCGTACTTCGAGGGCTGCCTCCCGATCGAGGTCATGGCCGCGCGGGGACACGACACGCTTCGCTACGGCCCCATGAAGCCCGTCGGCCTGCGCGATCCCCGCACCGGGAGGCGGCCGCACGCGGTCGTGCAGCTCAGGCGCGAGGACCGGGCCGGGCAGATGTGGAACCTGGTGGGATTCCAGACCCGGCTCAGGACCGGGGAACAGCGGCGGGTCTTCACGATGATTCCGGGGCTGGGGGAGGCGGAATTCCTGCGCTGGGGCTCCATCCACCGGAACACGTATCTGAACTTTCCCGGCTGCCTCAGCCCGTACGGCTCGTCGCGCGGCCGTCCCGACCTCCTCTTCGCGGGGCAGCTCACGGGAGTGGAGGGCTACACCGAGTCGGCCGCGTCGGGGATCGTCGCCGGGATCAACCTGGACCGCCTGATCGACGGCAGGGAACCCGTCCTTCCCCCGGCCGAGACCATGCTCGGCGCCCTCTACCGCTACCTGCGCGAGGCCGATCCCGATGACTTCCAGCCCATGAACTCGAATTGGGGACTGGTGGATCCCATGCCCGACGCGCCCCGGAAGAAGGCTCTCAGACGTGAAGCGATGGCCGAGCGCGCCGACCTCTCCCTCCGCCGGTGGATCGAGTCGGAGGGTCTCGTGCCGGCTTCGGCCGCGGCGGCCACCCCATGACCCCCGAGGTCGCCGCCTTTCTCGACCACCTCGCGGGGACGCGCAACCTGTCGCCCAATACCGTCGCCGCCTACCGTCGCGATCTCCTCGACCTCGAGGGATTCGCGCGCGTCTACCTGTGCCGCGACGACTTGGAATGGAGCGAGGTCGACCGGGGCGTCATCCGCGCCTTCCTCGGCGAAGCGGGGCGCAGGGGGCTCGCGCCGCGGACCGTGGCGCGCAAGCTGTCGGCCGTTCGCGCGTTCTTCCGCCACCTTCACCGCGCGGGGAAGGTCACGTCGAACCCGGCAAGTCTCGTGCGCGGCCCGAAGCTCGACCGCACCCTGCCCGGCCACCTCCGCGCCGAAGAGGTGGCCGCCCTCTTTCGCTGGGCGGAGACCCGCGCCGCACGGGAAAACGGTTTCGCCGAGACCCGCCTGCTCGCCATCCTCGAGCTGTTGTACGGCAGCGGCCTGCGCCTCTCCGAGCTGGCGTCGCTGAACGCGCGTTCACTCGACCTGGACCGCGGCCAGATCCGGGTCCTCGGAAAGGGGAGGAAGGAGCGCATCGTGCCTGTCACGGCCGCGGCCGCCCGCGCCATTCGGCGCCATCTTCCGCGTCGCGACGAGGTGGCCGGGCCCGGCACCCGCGCCCTCCTGGTGGGCCGCCACGGCCGCCGCCTCTCGAACCGGCACATCCAGCGCCTCGTCCAATCGGTGCTCGAGGACTTCGCCGAGAACGCCGACCTCTCCGTGCACTCGCTCCGCCACACCTTCGCCACGCATCTGCTCGATGCGGGGGCGGACCTCATGGCGGTCAAGGAGCTGCTGGGCCATGCGTCGCTGGGCACGACGCAGATCTATGCGCATACGTCGAAGGAGCGGCTGCGGCGGGTGTACAGGGGAGCGCATCCGCGGGCCTAGTCAGTCGGGCCTCAGTTGGACAACCCCCTCCCGGAATCACTATCTTTAAAGGTTGGACCCGCGCCGGATTCTTCCCGGCCCCCACTCAACGCAACCCGGCCGTCCTGCCGGCGCAACACGCGACGCCTCCCTTGCACCACCGCATGTACCCCCCGTCCCCCCTCCTCCCCGGCGCACCCGTTCACGCCACGACCGTGATCGCCGTGGCGCGCAACGGCCGCGTAGCGATGGCGGGCGACGGCCAGGTCACCATGGGCGACACCGTGGTCAAGGGGGCCGCGCGCAAGGTCCGCCTCCTCAAGGACGGCAAGGTTCTCGCGGGTTTCGCCGGTGCGGTGGCCGACGCCTTCACCCTCTTCTCGAAGCTGGAGGGCAAGCTGGAGCGGTGGCCGTCCAACCTGCCGCGCGCCTGCGTCGAGCTGGCCAAGGAGTGGCGAACGGACCGCTATCTCCGCCGCCTCGAGGCGCTGCTGGCGGTGGCCGACCGCGACCACCTCTTCCTGGTGGGCGGCGACGGCAACGTCATCGAACCCGACCTGCCGGTTCTCGCCATCGGGTCGGGCGGCGCGTACGCCCTCGCGGCGGCCAAGGCGCTCGTCGAGTGCTCGGAGATGGACGCCCCGGCCGTCGCGCGCCGCGCCCTCGAGATCGCCGCCGAAATCTGCGTGTACACGAATCACGAGATCACCGTACTGGAACTCGCATAGGCATGAGCACAGGAATCGTCACAGCCGACGACGCCGCACCGCCCCGGAACGTGCGGCCCGACGACCCCCCCCGCTGGGTGGATCCCCTCACCCCCCGCCAGGTTGTGGAAGAGCTGGACAAGTACATCATCGGCCAGTCCGAGGCGAAGAAGGCGGTGGCGATCGCGCTGCGCAACCGCTGGCGCCGGCAGCAGGTGGAGGAGGAGCTGCGCGAGGAGATTCTGCCCAACAACCTGATCATGATCGGTCCCACCGGGGTCGGGAAGACCGAGATCGCGCGGCGGCTGTCCCGTTTGACGGGATCCCCCTTCATCAAGGTGGAGGCGTCGAAGTTCACCGAGGTGGGCTACGTGGGACGGGATGTCGAGTCGATGATCCGCGACCTTGCGGACACGGCGGTGGCCATGGTCCGGGGGGCGCGCGAGGACGAGGTGGAAGACGAGGCCGAACGGCACGTCGAGGAACGCCTGCTCGACCTGCTGCTCCCGGATTCGGCGGCGCCGGCCACGCCCGCAAAGCCGGGTGGTGCCGCCAGCGCCGGGACCGCGCCCCCATCCCCGGGCGTGACGGGTTCTCCCGGGAACGTCTTCGTCGCCGGTCCCGCCGTGGCGGGCCAGACCGGCCAGCCGGGAGGGGACCCCAACGGCGACGCCTCACTCGCCGAACGCCGTGCGCGCACCCGCCAGAAGCTGCGCAAGCTCCTGGTCGACGGCCACCTCGAGGAGCGCACCGTCGAGATCGACATCCAGCAGGGGATGCCGGTGAGCGGGATGATGTTCCCGATGGGAGGCGGCATGGAGGGGATGGACATGAACATCACCGAGATGCTGCAGGACATGCTGCCGAAGCGCTCCAAGCGCCGCACGGTTTCGGTCGCCGAGGCGCGCCGCATCCTCTTCCAGGAGGAGCTGGACCGGCTGGTCGACATGGACGAGGTGGTCAACGAGGCGCTGGACCGGGCCGAGGAGACGGGCATCATCTTCCTGGACGAGATCGACAAGGTGGCGGGGCAGCGGGGCGGGGCGGGGCCGGATGTGAGCCGCGAGGGGGTGCAGCGCGACCTTCTGCCCATCGTGGAAGGTTCCAACGTGCAGACCAAGTACGGCTTCGTCCGCACCGACCACATCCTCTTCATCGCGGCGGGAGCCTTTCACGTCGCCAAGCCCTCCGACCTCATCCCCGAACTGCAGGGCCGCTTCCCGATCCGCGTCGAGCTGAAGAACCTGGGCGCACCCGAGTTCGCCCGCATCCTGCGCGAGCCCCGGAACGCGCTCGTGAGACAGTACCGCGCGCTGGTCGACACCGAAGGCGCGGAAGTCGAGTTCACCGACGACGGCATCGTGGAGATCGCGCGCATCGCCGCCGACCTGAACGACCGCATGGAGAACATCGGCGCGCGCCGGCTCCGCACCGTGCTGACCACGCTCCTCGAGGACCTTCTCTTCGACCTGCCCGACGAGGGACGGGGCGAGACGGTCACGGTCACGGCGGAGTTCGTGAGCGAGCGGCTGGACCGCATCACCTCCGACGACGACCTCAGCCGCTACATCCTCTGACGCCACCGGGACGCTCGGGACACATGGCACCGCAGCCGCGCCACTTCCTCGACCTCGCGTCCCACGAGACCGCCTACCTGCGCCACCTCCTTGAGCTGACCGGGCGCATGAAAGCGGGAGAGTTCGCCGGCCGCCCCCTCGAGGGCCGGACCCTGGCCCTGATCTTCCGCAAGAGCTCCACCCGCACCCGGGTCAGCACCGAGGCGGGGATGGCGCAGCTCGGCGGTCACGCTCTCATGATCTCCGACCGCGAGTCCCAGATGGGGCGCGGAGAGACGGTGGCCGACACGGCCAGGGTCCTCAGCCGCTACGTGGACGGCATCCTCATCCGCACCTTCGGCCACGACGAGGTCGTCGAACTGGCGCGCGAGGCGTCGATCCCGGTCATCAACGGCCTCACCGATCTGCTGCACCCCTGCCAGGTCATGGCGGACCTCTTCACCGGGGTCGAGGAGTTCGGCGACGACCCCGCCGCGTTGCGCGTCGCCTGGATCGGCGACGGCAACAACATGGCCAACTCGTGGCTGAACGCCGCATACCGCTTCGGATTCCCGCTGCGGCTGGCCTGTCCCCCGGAGTACGGCCCCGACCCGGAGATTCTGAAACGGGCCCGCTCCGCCGCCGACGTGCAACTCGTCCCTTCGCCGGCGGAGGCCGCCGAGAGCGCCCACATCGTCACCACCGACGTGTGGGCCTCGATGGGCCAGGAGGATGAACAGCGCGCCCGCGCGATGGCCTTCGCGGACTACCGGGTCGACGAAGCCGTCATGAAGCGGGCGGACCCGTCGGCGATCTTCCTCCACTGTCTTCCCGCCCACCGCGGCGAAGAGGTGACCGCGGGCGTGATCGACGGCCCCCGCTCGCGCGTATTCGACGAGGCGGAGAACCGCCTGCATGTCATCAAGGCCATCCTCCTCGACCTGATCGGCTGACTGCCCGTGAACAGAATGGACGCAACCCTCGCCAGAACCCCGCTGCACGACACGCACATCGCACTCGGCGGCAGGATGGTGCCCTTCGCCGACTACGCCATGCCGGTGCAGTACCCGGCCGGCATCCGCGCCGAGCACGCGGCCGTGCGCACCGCCGCCGGCCTCTTCGACGTGTCGCACATGGGCGAATTCACCGTGCGCGGGCCCCAGGCGGACGACCTCGTCCAGTACCTGACGGTCAACGACGTGTCGCTCGTGGCCGTCGGGCAGGCCCAGTACTCGGCGCTATGCAACGAGGGCGGCACCATCCTCGACGACCTGCTCGTCTACCGCTTCGCCGACCGCATCGTGCTGGTGGTGAACGCGAGCAACAGGGCCAGGGACTGGGATTGGGTCACCAGCCACGCCGCCGGCTACGACGTGCAGATCTCCGACGACTCCGACGACATCGCCCTCATCGCCCTACAGGGTCCGGCCGCCCAGGAGATCCTGACGCCCCTGACCGAAACCGACCTCGGCGAGATCGGCTACTACCGCTTCGCCGAGGGCTACGTAGCAGCCGTCCCGGCGACGATCAGCCGCACCGGCTACACCGGCGAGGACGGCTTCGAACTCTACCTCCCCGCCCCCGCTGCCCCCGCCGTCTGGAACGCGGTCACCGGTGCCGGCGCCTCCCACGGCCTCATCCCCGCCGGCCTCGGCGCACGCGACTCGCTCCGCCTCGAGATGGGCTACGCCCTCTACGGCAACGACCTCGACGAGGACCACACCGCGCTGGAGTCCGGCCTGGGCTGGATCGTCAAGCTGGATGCGGGCGACTTCATCGGACGCGCGGCGCTGGCCGCCGAGAAGGAGCGGGGCGTCACCCGCCGCCTGGCCGGCGTCCGCCTCACACAGCGGGGATTTCCGCGTCCCGGCTACCCCCTCGTCCACAACGGCGAAGACGTGGGAACCGTCACCTCCGGGGTCGCCAGCCCCTCGCTGGGCGGAGGTATCGCGATGGGGTACCTTCCCGTCGCCGCGGCCCGTCCCGGCACCGAGGTCGGCGTCCGCATCCGCGGCCGCGTCATCGCGGGCGTCACACAACGTCCGCCCTTCTACACCGAGGGCTCGATCCGGAGATAGCACCCGACCCGTGACCCGCACCCCGCCCATGGCCGACGCCGTTCTGGTCACCACGCACGACCTGCCCCTCGCGGGCAAGCTACGGGACGGATTCCGCCATGCCGGCTACCGGGTCGAGCTCTTCACCTCGTCGGAGGACGTAACCGCGGCCGACGATCCCGCGCTGCTGGTGTTCACCGGCGGCATGCAGACCGCCGCCGCCCTCCGGCAGGCCGGCCAGGCCGCGAAACTCGGCACCCCCGTTTTCGCGGTCACCCATGCGAAAACCATGGCCGACCTCCCCCCAGCAATCACCACCACCTTCCCCCCACCCCCCGACCCCGAGGAAATCGTCCTCGTCGGCACGCGCCTCATCCAGCGCAACCGCCTCCGAGCCGCCACCGGGATCGTCGGCGAGACCGACGCCATGCTCCAGGTCATGGAGCGCATCGTCCAGATCGCCCCGGTCGACGCCACCGTGCTCATCACCGGCGAATCCGGCACCGGCAAGGAACTCGTCGCCCGCGGCCTCCACGCCCTCTCGCGCCGCCGCCACAAGGCCTTCATCCCCGTCAACGTGGCCGCCCTTTCCGAGACCCTCCTCGAGAGCGAACTCTTCGGCCACGAAAAGGGCGCCTTCACCGGCGCCATCGACACCCGCAAGGGCCTCTTCGAGCTGGCCACCGGCGGCACGATCTTCCTCGACGAGATCGGCGAGATGCCCCCCCAGACCCAGACCAAGCTGCTGCGCGTCCTTGAGCAGCAGGAATTCCACCGCGTGGGGGGCCAGAAGCTCATCCAGGTCAACGTGCGGATCCTGGCCGCGACCAACCAGCGCCTCGAGCACCTGGTCGTCTCCGGCGACTTCCGCAAGGACCTCTACTACCGCCTCAACGTCCTCACCATCGCGCTGCCCCCGCTCCGCCACCGCCGCGACGACATCCCGCGCCTGGTCGACAGCTTCATCCGTGATGCGAGCCGACGCCACGACCGCGGCCCCTTCCGCGGCATCTCCGACGAGGCGATGCGGATCCTGGTGCGGCACCGCTGGCCCGGCAACGTGCGCGAGCTGCGCAACCTTGTCGAGAGCATGGTGGTGCTGGCGCCCGGCCGGCAGATCCGCGCCGAGGACATCCCGGACGACGTGCGGTCCGGCGAGGGGTCGCTTGCGATGGTGCCGGTGCCGCGTCCTGGAAGACAGGGCGATGACGGCGTGCAGTCGCTCCGCCCCCAGCTCGAGTTCATCTTCCGCACGATGATGGACATGAAGGTCGACATCGAGGACCTTCGGAGGGAGTTCGAGGATTTCCAGGCGGAGGAGGAGCGGGGCAGGGTGCTGATCGGGGTGGGGG
>JAAXGQ010000038.1 GCA_012271265.1 Vicinamibacteraceae bacterium | reverse complement strand
ACATTTTCAGTTGACATTGACAGGAGTGGCCGGTGAGAGCGTCGGCCCCATGGAGCGCCGGCGTCCTCGCCGGCCTGGGCCGCACCTTCGGTCCCTTGAGCAGTCTCCTGCCGACAGCGCCCGCGCAACCGATGAACCGTGGGCTGGGAGGCCCACGGACCATGCCGGCCTGCGGCGTTGGCCGGCGGGGACGCCGGCGCTCGATCGGGTGTTGGCCGGCGAGGACGCCGGCGCTCCATGCGAGCAGTGGCCGGTGAGAGCGCCGGCCCCATGGAGCGCCGGCGTCCTCGCCGGCCTGGGACGCACCTTCGGTCCCTTGGGCAGTCTCCTGCCGACAGCGCCCGCGGAACCGATGAACCGCGGGCTGGGAGGCCCACGGACCATGCCCGCCTGCGGCGGTGGCGGGCGGGGACGCCGGCGCTCCACGCGAGGAGTGGCCGGTGAGAGCGTCGGCCCCATGGAGCGCCGGCGTCCTCGCCGGCCTGGGTCGCACCTTCGGTCCCTTGGGCAGTCTGCTGCCGCCAGCGCCCGCGGAACCGATGAACCGTGGGCCGGGAGGCCCACGGACTATGCCCGCCTGCGGCGGAGGCCGGCGGGGACGCCGGCGCTCCCGGTGCGGTGGCCGGCGAGGACGCAGGCGCTCCATGGGGGTGGTTGCCGGCGGGGACGCAGGCGCTCCGTGCGGCCTTCGATCGGTTCCTCCTAGAATCGGGGCGATGTCCGAGCCAGGGAACGCCCCCGAGATCGAATCGCTGCTCGACGAGCAGCGCTCCTACCCGCCGCCGGACGAATTCCGCGCCGCGGCCAATGTCCGCGACCCGTCCATCTACGACGAAGCGGCGCGGGATCCGGAGGCGTTCTGGGCCGCGCACGCTCGGAAGCTCTCCTGGAGCCGGCCGTGGGACCGGGTGCTCGACTGGGACCCGCCCTTCGCCCGCTGGTTCGTCGGCGGCAAGCTGAACGCCAGCGTCAACTGTCTCGATCGTCACCTCGATGCCGGCCTTGGCGACCGCACCGCCATTCACTGGGAGGGCGAGCCGGGCGACCGGGTGACGTTGACCTACGCCGACCTGCACCGGGAGGTCTGCCGCTTCACCAATGCGCTTCGCGGCCTCGGGGTGCAGAAGGGCGACCGGGTGGCGATCTATCTCGGAATGGTCCCTGAACTCCCCATCGCCATGCTGGCCTGCGCCCGGATCGGGGCGCCGCACAGCGTGGTCTTCGCCGGCTTTTCGGCGCAGTCGCTCCGGGACCGGATCAACGACGCCGAAGCCAAGGTCCTCATCACCGGGGACGGCGGGCACCGCCGCGGCGGGATCGTCCCGCTGAAGGCGATCAGCGACGAGGCCCTCGAAGACACCCCCTCGATCCACTCGGTGGTGGTCGTCCGCCGCACCGGCGAAGACGTCCCGATGGTCGTCGGGCGGGACCACGACTGGGCGGAGCTGGTCGCGGGCCAGCCCGACACCGCCGAGCCGGAGGAGATGGACGCCGAGGATGTCCTCTACATCCTCTATACCTCGGGCACCACCGGGAAGCCGAAAGGCATCGTCCACAGCACCGGCGGCTACCTCACCAGCGTCACCGCCACCGCCCGCGCCGTCTTCGACCTGAAGGACACGGACATCTGGTGGGCTGCTGCGGACATCGGCTGGGTCACCGGCCACTCCTACATCGTCTATGGCCCGCTCGCGCTCGGCCTCACCCAGGTGATGTACGAGGGGGCGCCCGACTGGCCCGGGCGCGACCGGCTGTGGTCCATCATCGAGCGGTACCGGGTCACCTGCTTCTACACCGCCCCCACCGCGATCCGCGCCTTCATGAAGTGGGGAGATCACCACCCCGCCGGCCGCGACCTCAGCTCGCTCCGCCTCCTCGGCACGGTGGGGGAGCCGATCAACCCAGAGGCGTGGGTCTGGTACCACCGCGTCATCGGCGGCGGGCGCTGCCCGGTGGTGGATACCTGGTGGCAGACCGAGACCGGGGCGGTCATGTGCGCACCGCTCCCCGGGATCACCACCCTGAAGCCGGGCTCGGCCACCCGGGAGTTCCCGGGGATCTCCCTGGAGATCCTCGACCGGCAGGGGAACCGGGTCGAGGTCGGCGGCGGCCTCCTCGCCATCACCCGCCCCTGGCCGTCCATGCTGCGGGGCGTCTGGGGCGACCCGGAGCGCTACCGGGACACCTACTGGCGGCAGTGGAGGGACATCTACTTCCCCGCCGACGGAGCCCGGCGCGACGAGGAGGGGCACTTCTGGATCATGGGCCGGGTGGACGACGTGCTGAACGTCTCCGGGCACCGGATTGGCGCCGCCGAGGTCGAAAGCGCCCTCGTCGAGCACGAGGACGTCGCCGAAGCGGCGGTGGTCGGGCGGCCGCACGAAATCAAGGGCGAGGGGATCGCGGCGTTCGTGGTGCTGAAGGACGGGGTCGCCCCCCGGCCGGATCGCGCCGCCGAACTGCGGAAGTTCGTGGGCTCGGTGATCGGCCCCATCGCCCGTCCGGACGACATCGTGTTCGCCGCCGACGTGCCCAAGACCCGCTCCGGAAAGATCATGCGGCGCCTCCTGCGGGACATCGCCGCCGGGAAGGCGATCGGCGACACCACCACCCTGGCCGATCCGGCCGTCGTGGAGCAGCTCCGGGAGGACTACGGCGATGAGGACTGACGCTGCGAAAGTCTCGGTCACTCCGGGGCGCGAGGCCGGAGCCGGCGCCCTGGTGGTGTTCCTGCTCGACGAGGAACGGCAGTTGTCGCACCCGGCGTCCGAGGCGGAGCGCGCCTTCCTCGAACGGGCCGCGTGGGCGTTCTCGAACCCGGAGGTCAAGAGCGCCGTCGCCGGGCACGGCGGCGCCTCCGCGCCTTCCATGCTCGCGCTCCACCGGCGGGCGGAGGCCGGGGTCCCGGACCGTGAAGCGATCCGGATCCTCGCCGCCCGGGCGGTGGATCACGCCCGCCGCTTCCGGCTGGATGAGGTCGTCTTCCGTCTCGCCGGAGCGGAGGGCCCTTCGGCCGCGACGCCGGTCGCCGAGGGGGTCGTGCTGGGCGCCTACCGCTTCCGGCGCTACTTCCGCGATCCGGGTTCGGCGCCTCCCGACGCGCACCTCGACGTGGGGGACGAAGCCGCCGGACTCACCCGCGGACCCGTCGCCGATGCGGCCCACCTCGGCGCGGAGGTGAACGCCGCCCGCGACCTGATCAACGAGCCGGCGGAAGCGGTCACCCCGGAGGTGCTGGCGGTCGAGGCCGAGAAACTCGGAAGGGACACGTCCCTCGAAGTCAGCGTCTGGCGCGAAGCGGCGCTCCGCGAAGAGGGGTATGCCGGGCTGATCTCGGTCGGGCAGGGGAGCCCCCGGCCCCCGTGCCTCATCGTCCTGCGCTACCGCCCCGAGGGGCATCGGGAGGGGGCGCCGCACCTCGCGCTGGTGGGCAAGGGGATCACCTTCGACACCGGCGGCATCTCGCTGAAACCGCCTTCGAAGATGTGGCACATGAAGGGGGACATGTCCGGCGCGGCGGCGGTGCTCTCGGCCATGGCCCACGTCGGCCGCATGGCGCCGTCGGCGGCGGTGACCGGGATCATCGCGGCGGCGGAGAACTACGTGGGGCCCCAGGCCACCCGGCCCGGGGACATCTTCCGGGCGAAGAACGGCAAGTCGGTCATGGTGGACAACACCGACGCCGAGGGCCGGCTGGTGCTGACCGATGCGCTGTTCCGCGCCGGGGAGGAGGGCGCCACCCACATCGTGGACATCGCCACCCTGACCGGGGCGGCGGTCCGGGCGCTGGGCCCGGGGGTCGCGGCGATCCTGGGGAACGATCCGGGGTGGGTTCGCGAGGTCACCGAAGCCGGCCGCGCCCACGGCGAGGCCTACTGGGAGCTGCCTCTCGTCGAGGAGTACCGGAAGGAGCTCCGCTGCGACTCGGCGGATCTGAAGAACATCGGCGGGATCAACGCCGGCACGATTACCGCCGCGCTTTTCCTGAGCGAGTTCGTGCCGGAAGGCGCGACGTGGGCCCACCTGGACATCGCCGGCCCCTTCCTTGTGGAAAAGCCCTGGAAGTACTTCACGAAGGGCGCCACCGGGTTCGGCGTGCGCACCCTCTCGGAGACCGCCCGGCGATTCGCGGCGGGCAGCTGAAGGGGTCGGGCGGGGGACGACGGGCCTCCGGAGAAGGAGACAGATCATGAAGCGGATGCGTGCGTTCGGACTGCTCGCCGCGGGCCTCGTTGCCGCGGCAGCGACCGGGGGGCCGGCGGAAGCGGTTCAGCCGGCCTTCCCGCTCGAGGCGGCGTTCTCGGCGCCGTTCCCGACCGGGCTGACCTCGTCGCCCGACGGTCGCCGGGTGGCGTGGGTGTTCGACGAGCAGGGAGCCCGGAATGTCTGGGCCGCCGAGGCTCCCGAGTTCGCCGGCCGGCGGCTCACGGCGTTCACCGGCGACGGCGGGACCACGATCTCCGCGCTCGCCTTCAGCCCTGACGGCGGACGGATCGCGTTCGTCCGGGGCGACGGACCGAACCGCGCCGGGGAGCTGCCGAACCCGACGAGCGACCCGGCGGGCGTCGAGCGGGCGCTGTGGGTCATCGAGGGCGACGGACCGCCGCGGCGGATCACCGCTCCGGCGTCGGCGCCGCTGTTCACCCCCGACGGGCAGGCGGTCCTCTTCCTGCGCCGGGGCAAGGTCTTCCGGGTGGGCCTCGCCGAAGACGACGAGCCGGAGCAACTGATTCATGGCCGGGGGTCCTTCTCCGGTCTCCGCCTTTCCCCGGACGGTTCGCGGCTGGCCTTCGTCTCCGCCCGGGGCGCGCACTCCTTCGTCGGGGTGTACGACTTCGCGGCCGCGTCGGTCCACTACCTCGATCCGTCGGTGGACCGGGACGGTTCCCCGGCGTGGTCGCCAGGCGGCGACGCCGTGGCCTTCCTGCGCCTCCCACCGCAGCTCGAGCCGTACCTGTTCGTCCCCCGGCGGGAGGGGGCTCCCTGGAGCATTCGGGTGGTGGCGTTCGGGTCGGACGGGAAGCCGGGGCCGGGCCGGGAGGTCTTCCGCGCCGCCGCCGGCCCGGGCAGCGTGTTCTCCGGGACGGCGTCCCCGGACCAGCTTCACTGGGCGGACGCGGAGACGCTGCTCTTCCCCTGGGAGCGGAGCGGCTACCGCCACTTCCACGCCGTCCCGACCCGGGGCGGAGCGGCCGAGCCGCTCACGATCGGCTCGTTCGAAGTGGAGTACGCCGTGGCCGACCGGCGGGGCGGACTCCTCGCCGCGACGAACGAGGATGACGTGGACCGCCGCCACCTGTGGCGACTGACGGCGGGCGCGCCCGCCGAGGCGCTGACCTCCGGCGCCGGGGTGGAAACCCTGCCGGTCCCGGTCGCAGGCGGCTTCGCCTTTCTTGGCGGCGACGGGCGTCGGCCGCTCCAGCCGATGGTCGCTGTGGGGGACGGGCCGGCCAGGGCGCTCGCGCCCGACGCCTTTCCGGCGGCGTTCCCGCTTGAGGCGATGATCGACCCGGAGCAGGTCGTCTTTCATTCCGCCGACGGAATGAAGATCCACGGGCAGCTCTTCCGTCCGCCGGAAGGAAACGGAGAGCCGGGTCCGGGGGTGCTCTTCCTGCACGGCGGCTCGCGGCGGCAGATGCTCCTCGGTTGGCACTACATGGGCTACTACGCGAACTGCTACGCGTTCCACCAGGTGCTCGCCAGCCGGGGCTTCACCGTCCTCTCGGTGAACTACCGGAGCGGGACCGGCTACGGCATGGAGTTCCGGGAGGCGCTGAACTACGGCGCGAGCGGCGGCGCCGAGCACCAGGACGTGCTCGGTGCCGGGCGGTATCTCGCCGATCTTCCCGGGGTGGATCCGGAGCGGGTGGGGCTCTGGGGCGGCTCCTACGGGGGCTACCTCACCGCGATGGGGCTCTCACGAGCGTCGGATCTCTTCGCCGCGGGCGTGGACATCCACGGGGTCCATGACTGGAACCGGACGATCCAGGGGTTCATCCCAAGCTACGAGCCCGAGAACCACCCGGAACAGCAACGCCTCGCCTTCGCATCCTCTCCGCTTTCCTCGGTGGACGGCTGGCGTTCCCCGGTGCTCCTCGTCCACGGGGACGACGACCGGAACGTGCCCTTCAACGAGACCGTCGAACTCGTGGAGAAGCTGCGCGAGCTCGGCGTCGAGCACGAGCTGCTGGTGTTCCCCGACGAGGTTCACGGCTTCCTTCGCCACGAGAACTGGCTGGAGGTCTTCCGCCGGAGCGCCGCCTTCTTCGAGCGCCACCTCGGCCGCTGACGTCTCCCCGCCACGCCGCACGGCCGACGGAGAGATTCTGACAGAATCAAGATTCGATTTTGAAACAGTCCGAATCTGGGTAAGACTGCCGGGGCGATGCTGATCCCCCGCGACCTCGGTCCCCGGCTGGTCCGGGCGGCGAAGGCCTTCCCCGTCGTCACTCTCACCGGGCCTCGCCAGAGCGGAAAGACGACGCTCTCGCGGGCGCTGTTCGCGGACCGCCCTGCGGTGAGCCTCGAGGACCCCGATGTCCGCGCCTTCGCCGTCTCCGATCCCCGGGCCTTTCTGGCGCAGTTTCCGCGCGGGGCGGTGTTGGACGAGATCCAGCGGGTTCCGGATCTGCTGTCGTACCTGCAGGGGATCGTGGACGACGATCCCACCCCCGGGCGCTGGATCCTGACCGGTTCGCAGAACCTGGCCCTGCTGCGGTCCGTCACGCAGTCGCTCGCCGGACGCACCGCGGTCGAGACGCTGCTGCCCCTCACCCGAGGGGAGGTCACCCGATTCCCCCACCATCCCGCCAGCCTGGAAAGGGCGCTGTTCGCCGGGGGCTACCCGCGCATCTTCGACCGGGAGCTCGAACCCTCGGACTGGCTTCGGGCCTATGCCGCCACCTACCTCGAGCGTGATGTCCGGACGGTCACGAACGTCGGCGACCTCGGCCGCTTTCACCGGTTCCTGGGCCTCTCGGCGGGGCGCACCGGACAGGTACTGAACCTCTCGTCGCTCGCCGCCGACTGCGGCATCTCCCAGCCCACGGCCAGGGCGTGGCTGGGCATCCTGGAAGCGACCTACGTCGTGTTTCGGTTGCCGCCGTTTCACGCCAACATCCGGAAACGGCTGGCGAAGCGGCCGAAGCTCCACTTCCTGGACAGCGGGCTGCTCTGCTGGCTGCTGGGCATCCGGGAGCCGGCCCAACTGCGCCTTCACCCCCTGCGCGGGCCGATCTTCGAGAGCTGGGTCGTCTCCGAGGTCCTGAAGCACCGGACGAACCGGGGCGAGACCGGCGGGCTCTCGTTCTACCGCGACCAGGGCGGCGCCGAGGCCGATCTCGTCATCGAGGCTGCCGACCGGCTCCAGCTGATCGAGGCGAGGGCGTCGGCAACCCCGTCACGGCGTCACTTCGCCGGAGGCAAGCGGGTTGCGCGCATCCTCGAAACCGCCGGCCGGCGGTGCCGGCTCGCGGTCGCCTACGGCGGGGGTGCGACCCAGGCGCGCTCCGAAGGCGATCTCGTCTCCTGGCGCCGCCTCCACGACTTCGCCGTCCGGTAACCCCCGCCGCTCGTCCATTTGGCGCCTCGACCGCTCCGCGGCGCCGGGGGTCAGACCTTGAAGTAGATCCGCTTGCGGTCGAGGAGGACCGCCACCAGGGTTGCGAGGGCCACGGCGGTCAGGGCGAAAGCGAGCGAACCGTTCCTCGGACCCAGCCACGTGGCGAAGCCGACCTCCCAGATCCGGGTCCACGCCGATCCCGCACCCGGCTCCGGGAAGACCAGTAGCGTCTTCGCCAGCAGGCCGGAGCCGACGAAGATGCCGATGGCGTTCCGGCCCATGGCTTCGAGCGGCCCGGTCCCGCGCGGCGCGGCGCCCCGATCCAGGGCCAGTGCGAAGATCGCCAGGAACGACAGCGCGATCCCCCCGGTGAAGAGCACGTAGGAGCTAGTCCACAAGTTCTTGTTGATCGGCAGCCAGAAGCTCCAGATCCACCCGGCGGTCAGCAGGATGAAACCCCCGGCCAGAAGCCCGGCGGTCCGGGTCATGAAATCGCGGCGGCTCCGAAGCCAGAGGCCGGCGAACACTCCGATCAGGGCGGAAGCGACCGCGGGCAGGGTGGAGAGCACGCCCTCCGGATCCCACGTGCCCTGGTAGAGGTTCGGGCCCAGAAGCAGCCGGTCGAGCCAGGCGGCGATGTTCGTCCCCGGCTCCAGGTCGCCGGCGGCGCCGCCCGGCGCCGGGATCCAGCGCATGACCGCCGCGAATGCGACCAGGCAGAAGGCGGTGAGCCACGCCAGGCCCCGCTTCCCCAGCCAGAGAAAGGCGGCTCCGGACACGAGGTAGACGACGCCGATCCGCTGGAGGACGCCGGGCCAGCGCAGCGCGCCGAGGTCGGTGAACGGAAAGGCCGCGAGAAAGAGGCCGAGCAGCACGAGCACCGCGCTGCGGCGCAGCACCCGTAGCAGCAGGGCCCGGCCGGAGGCGCCCGCCGCCACCCGCTTCCCCAGCGAGAACGGGATCGCCACGCCGACGATGAACAGGAAGAACGGAAAGATGAGGTCGGTCGGCGTCCAGCCGTGCCAGGGGGCGTGGAGGAGGGCGGGGTAGACGTGGCCCCAGCTCCCCGGGTTGTTCACCAGGATCATTCCGGCGATCGTGGCCCCCCGGAAACCGTCGAGGGACCGGAGCCGCGATTGCGGCGGGTTGCCTTCGGGCATGCACGGACCCTATCCCGGTCCGCGACGCAGGCCGGCGAGGACGCCGGCGCTCCATGGGGGCGGCGTCCTGGAGCGCCGGCGTCCTCGCCAGCCACCGCCCCCACGCAGGGGCCGGTGTCCTCACCGGCCCCTGCACCGGG
>JAAXGQ010000037.1:18483-41911 GCA_012271265.1 Vicinamibacteraceae bacterium | reverse complement strand
ACTGCCCGAGGGACCGAAGGTGCGGCGCAGGCCGGCGAGGACGCCGGCGCTCCATGGGGCGGCGCGGTCGGCAGGACACTGCCCGAGGGGCCGAAGGTGCGGCGCAGGCCGGCGAGGACGCCGGCGCTCCATGGGGCCGGCGCTCCAGGGGGCCGGCGCTGCAGGGGAGTCCCCTTCATCGGTGACATGACCCCAAATCACCCACGCCGACCCATGCCTGCCTCCCCGTGAGCCACCTCATCCCCATGCGCCAAATGTCCCGCGCCGCCGGCTCCTGGCGCCGCAGCGCAGCGGCGCTGCGCTACAGGTTGGCGCGGAACAGCCGCAGCACCCGACCCCAGGCGTCCTCTGCCGCCCCCGCGTCATAAACCTCAGGACGCCCGTCGTTGAAGAAGGCGTGGTCCGTCCCCGGGTAGGTGTGGAGCTCCGCCTCCACCCCTGCCCCTTCGAGCGACGCGCGCAACCCCGCCACCGCCTCCGCGTTCACGAAGCCGTCGTTCTCGGCAAAGAGCCCCAGCACCGGGCACCGGATCGCCTCATAGTCCGGATGCACGTTCGGATGGATCCCGTAGAAGTCCACGCAGGCCCCGATCCGTGAGGACTTGCTGGCGGCGAAGAGCGCGAGCTGCCCGCCCATGCAAAACCCGACCACGCCGACCGAATCACCGGAACTGACCGAGGCGAGGTAATCCGCCGCTCCCCGCAGATCCCGCTCCGCCCGCAAGATGTCGAGCGCCATGAACAGTTTGCCGGCCTCGTCCGGCGAGGTCGTCTTCTCCCCGTGGAACAGATCCGGCGCGAGCGCGGTGAAGCCCGCCTCGGCGAACCGGTCCGCGACCTCGCGAATGTGCCCCACGAGCCCCCACCACTCCTGAATCACCAGGACCCCCGGACCCGCTGGATCCGGCGCCGCAAGGTACCCCCCGGCGCCGCCGTTGGATGTCGGAAAGGAGACGTTTTCGCTGCGCATCTGACGGTCCTCCGAAGCCGTCCCGCATGCTAACAGCCGCGCAACCGATGTCAGGAATCCACGGTTTTCGGATAGCATCCGCCGACTGCGCATCGTCAGCAGCAGATCTGGAGTCAAGCCATGAGTCCTTTGGCAGCAACCCTCGTCTGCTTCGCGATCTACGCGATCGGCTACCGCTTCTATGCGCGCCGCATCGCGCGGCGGTCGTTCGAACTCGACAGCTCCCGCCCGACACCGGCCCACGTGCTGGCCGACGGCCGCGACTACGTCCCCACGCGGAAGGCGGTCCTGTTCGGGCACCACTACGCCTCGATCGCCGGCCTTGCCCCGATGCTGGGTCCCGCGATCGCGGTGATCTGGGGCTGGGTCCCGGCGATGATCTGGGTCGTCGTCGGCACGATCCTGGTCGGCGCGGTGCACGACTTCTCCGCGCTCTGCCTCAGCATCCGGGCCAGGGGCAAGTCGATCGGCCGGATCGCCGAGGACATCATCGGCCGCCGTGCGAAGTACCTCTTCCACGTCCTCATCGTCTTCCTGATCGGCCTGGCGATGGGCGTCTTCGTCCAGGTCGTCTCCCAGCTGTTCTCGACCACGTTCTACCCGGAGGCGGTCACCCCCAGCACCGCGGTCATGGTGCTCGCGATCGCGATCGGCTTCCTCTCCTACAGGAGGGGCGTGAGCCTGAGAATCCTGGTGCCGATCGGGGCCACGCTGCTCTTCGTCAGCATCTGGCTCGGCGGCGTGATTCCGGCCCCGGACCTCTCGGTCACCACCTGGAGCTACGGACTCCTCGGCTACGCGTTCTGCGCCTCGGTTCTCCCGGTGTGGCTGCTGCTCCAGCCCCGGGACTTCCTGAACTCGATCCTTCTCTACCTGGCGCTGATCGGCATCTTCGTCTCGTTCGTGATCCTGAACCCCGAGTTCGCCGCCCCCGCCTACAACCCGCAGCCGAGCGGGGCCCCGCCGATCTTCCCCTTCGTCTTCATCGTGATCGCCTGCGGCGCGGTGTCCGGCTTCCACGCCCTGGTCTCCTCCGGCACCACCTCGAAGCAGATCGACAACGAGAAGGACGCCCCGGCGATCGGCTACGGCGGGATGATCGGGGAGAGCATTCTCGGCCTCTCCGCGGTGCTGGCGACGACCGCCGGCTTCTCCAGCCGCGCCGCCTGGCACACGCATTTCGCCAGTTGGGAGGCCGCGAACGGACTGGCGGACAAGCTCAACGCCTACATCAGTGGCGCCGCGAACTTCCTCACCACGATCGGCATCCCCCTCGAAGCCGGGAAGGCCTTCATGGCCCTCGTCGCGGTGTCCTTCGCCCTCACCACGCTCGACTCGGCAACCCGCATCCTCCGTTACAACATCGAGGAGATCTCCGACAGCATCAGAGTGCCGTTGCTGGGCAACCGCTACATCGCCTCGCTGCTGGCGGTCGGAGTCATCGGCTTCTTTGCGCTGCTGCGGATCCCCGCCGGAAACGGCGAAATGATCCCGGCCGGCACCGCGCTCTGGGCTCTGTTCGGCACCACGAACCAGATTATGGCCGGGCTCACCCTGCTCGCGGTAACGCTCTACCTCTACTTCCGCAAGAAGCCGTTCATCTACGTGATCGTGCCGATGGTCTTCATGGTGGCGACGACCATCAGCGCCATGGTCTACAACCTGGGCCATTACGTGGAGGACGGCAACGTCCTGCTGGCCGCCGTCGGGCTCGCGGTGCTGGCGCTGGCCGTGGGCCTCGTCGTCGAGGGCATCCTCCGCTTCACCAAAGGTCGGGAACAGGCCATCGCCGGGATTCGCCGCGCCTTCGGCGACTGACAGCAGGGCCGATGCCCCGGCTGGGCGCCGCCGCGCCCGCCCTCGCTCCTCCCCCCGGCAATCCCCTGGTGAACCCGCGATGACCCACCGACCGCTTCCCCTCCTCCTCGCCGCCGTCCTCCTTGCCGGCGGCCTTGCCCCGCACGCCGCAGCCCAGGAGGCGGCCCACCCGATCCAGCCTGGCGATCGCCTCGTGAACCGTCCCGAAGTGCCCGGAGTTCACGGCCTGGTGACCGCCGGCCATCCCCTCGCCACCATGGCGGGGATCCGCGCCCTGATGCGCGGCGGAAACGCGATCGACGCCTCGGTAGCCGTGCTCGCGGTGCTCCACGTGGTGCGTCCGCAGATGTCCGGCGCCAGCGGCAACGGATTCCTGACGTTCTTCGACCAGGAGACCGGGGAAGTCCACTCGCTCAGCGCCACCGGAGCCGCCCCTCTCGCGCTCGACGCCGCGAGCCTCAACCCGGCGCAGCTCAACAAGGGCATCCGCGCCGGCGTGACCCCGGGACTCTTCGGAGGCTGGATCGCGGCCCTGAAGCGCTTCGGAACGGTGAGCCTCGGCGAAGCCATCGAGCCGGCGATCGACTATGCGAAGAACGGTCATCCGCTCGAGGAATCCGTCTCCCGCTCGATCGCCGCCTCCCGGGAGGACTTCGAGAAGCACCCGACGAGCGTTCAGGTCTTCCTTCCGGAGGGCCGCGTTCCCGAGCCGGGTGAGTTCTTCCGGATGCCCGACCTCGCCCGCACCCTGGAGAGCCTGGTCGAAGCCGAGCGCGACGCCCGCCGCGCCGGCAAGAGCCGCGAAGAAGCCCTGGATGCGGCCTTCGACCGCTTCTACAAGGGGGAAATCGCCGAGGAGATGGCCCGCTTCTACGAGGAGAACGGCGGCGACTTCACGATGGCGGATTTCGCCGCCTACGAGCCCCGCTGGCGGGAGCCGGTCCACACCACCTACCGGGGCTACGACGTCTACTCCAGCCCTCCGACTTCCCGGGGCGGGCTCGAAGTGCTGCTGCAGCTGAATCTGATCGAGGGCTTCCCGGTGGCCGAACTCGGCCCCGGCTCCCCGGAGACGCTCCACCTCGTCGCGGAGGCGATCAAGGTGGCGAAATCCGACGTGTACCGCTACGTCGCCGACCCCACGAAATTCGACGTCCCCCTCGAGGGGCTCCTCTCCAAGGAGTACGCCCGGGAGCGCCGCGCCCTGATGAGCACGGACCGGGCGATCCCCTACCCGGCCGGCGGCGTGCCTCTCGGCGCGGAGACCACCACCTCGCCGGCTCCCGGACCGGACGCTCGACCCATCCGCTCCTTCGCCGGCTCCACCACCAGTTTCTCCGTCGTGGACGCCGCCGGAAACGCCGTCGCCTGCACCCCGACCCACGGCGGCATGTTCGGGACCGCGGTCGTGGTCGGCAGCACCGGCCTCACCTTCAACAACGGGACCCGGATCGGCTCGACGGCTCCCGACCCGGCGCACGTGAACTACGCCCGGGGCGGGCAGATTCCCATCCTGAACAATTCCCCGATCATCGTCCTCAGGGACGGTGAGTTTGTCCTCGCGCTCGGCACCCCCGGCGGCGAGACGATCGGCCAGACCCAGTTCCAAGTGCTCCTCAACGTCCTCGATTTCGGGATGGGCATCCAGGAGGCCGTGGCCTATCCGAGGCTCAGCCTCTTCGCCGATCCCAACTTCTACACCCCCGGGTCCGACATCCTGATCCGCGTCGAGGACCGGATGGCCGCCGGCACGGTGGACGCCCTGACCGCGCTCGGCCACCACGCCGAGTTCACCAGCAGCTTCGCACTCGGCAGCAACAACGGCATCCTGCGGAACCTCCTCACCGGCGCCCTCGCGGCCGGCGCCGACCCCCGCCGAGCCGCCTACGCCATCGGCTACTGACCGACCCTCCCGGCGGGAGAGCACCACCACCCCCGCCGGCAAGGTGTCCCCGCCAATCGGTTCGTGGACGGCCACGCCATGGACGGCCACGCCGGCAGCGCCGCCGTGCCGCCGAACCGTGGACCGGGACGCCCACGGTCCATGCCCCCCTCCGGCGGTGGCCCGGTGAGCACACCGGCGCTCCGGGGGGGTGGTGGGCCGGGGAGGACACCGGCGCTCCAGGCGAGCAGTGGCCGGTGAGTGCGCCGGCCCCATGGAGCGCCGGCGTCCTCGCCGGCCTGCGCCGCACCGGCGGTCCCTGAACCAGTCCCGTGCCGACGGCGCCGCCGTACCGATGGACCGTGGGCCGGCGAGGACGCCGGCGCTCCAGGCAGCGGTGGCCGCTGAGCACACCGGCGCTCCAGGCAGCGGCGGCCGGTTCTCCTCGGAGGGGCAGTTCGCCGGGCGGGGCCCGCCCCCGCCGGCCCGCCGACCACGCGGTGGGGCCAACCCAACGCCCCACCCAACCCCTCGGTACCATGGCGCGGAACCCGTGATCCGCTTCCTCATCGTCCTGCTGGGGATCCTCGTGGCGCGCCTGATGTGGCTCCAGTTCACGAAGCGACCCACCCAACCCCGCGTCACCGGCCGCCGCCCCCGGGCCGAATACGGCGGCAAGGTCGTCGGCTGCGTCCGTTGCGCGCTGCATGTCCCGCAGGACCGCGCCGTCAACCGCCGGGGAAAGACCTACTGCAGCCCATCGTGCGCGAGTGCCGGCCCCGCAACCGGCTGACCGCAAAGGCAGCGCAACCCATGCGCCTTCCGCCACCCGTTGCCCTGCTGATCACCGCAGCCATCACCCTGCCCGCCGCCGCCCAGGAGATTCGCCTCCAGGACACCACGCGCCAGGTCGGCATCACCTTCATCCATGACCGGGGCGCCCGAGGGGCCTACCACCCCGTGGAGACGATGGGCTCCGGCGTCGCCGTCCTCGACTACGACAGCGACGGCGCCCCCGACCTCTTTTTCGTCCAGGGCGGCCCGACCCCCGGCAGCCGCCTCCCCCGAACCCCTCCCGGCGCCCTCTACCGAAACGACGGCAACGGTCATTTCCGCGATGTCAGCAACCCGGCCGGGTTCGGCGCCCCACCCCCGACCGAGGGCCACGGGATGGGCGCTCTCGCCGGCGACGCCGACGGCGACGGGGACCCCGACCTGGTCATCACCCGCGCCGGCCCCGACCTCTTTTACGAGAACAGGGGCGACGGAACCTTCGCGCTCCGCCCCGCCGCCCTCCCGGAAACCCCCGCGACCGGAGCGTGGAGCGCCAGCGCCGCCTTTTCCGACCTCGACAACGACGGCGACCTCGACCTCTACATCACCCGCTACCTCGACTGGAGCCCGACGAACAACCCGGTGTGCGCGCGCCAAATGGGCGGCGAGCAGGTGCGTTCCTACTGCCTCCCGGACGCCTTCGCCGGCGTCCCCGACCGCCTCTACGAGAACCGGGGCGACGGCTCGTTCCGCGACATCTCCGAGGCAGCCGGGGTCGCCCTCCTCACCGGCAAGGGGCTCGGCGTCCTTGCCGCCGACCTGATCGGCGACCCCCTCCCCGACCTCCTCGTCGCCAACGACACCGTCCCGAACTTTCTCTTCCAGAACCTCGGCGGACTGCGCTTCGCCGAGCGCGCCCTCCCCGCGGGGGTCGCCTACGACGGCGACGGCAACGCCCTCGCCGGCATGGGCGTGGCGGCCGCCGACATCGAACCCGACGGCGATCTCGACCTCTTCGTCACGAACTTCGAGGGGGAGACGAACACCCTCCACATCGCCGACCGCCACGGCATCTACCGCGACGTTTCCTTCCCCGCCGGTGTGGGCCGCCCATCCCTGGCCCGTCTCGGCTTCGGCGCCGTCTTCATCGACCTCGACGAGGACGGCCTCCCCGAGGTCTGCGTCGCGAACGGCCACGTCCTCGACAACGTGGAGCGCCTCTTCCCCGGCTCCGCCTACCGCCAGCGGGATCGCTGCTACCACAACCGGGGGGGAACCTTCGAGCCGCTTCCCTCCACCCTGCCCCCGGCCGTCGGCCGCGGCCTCGCCACCGCCGACCTCGACGGCGACGGCCGCCGGGACCTCATCGCCACCCGGTCCGGCGGCCCTCCAGCCATCCTGACGAACGCGACTCCACCCGGCCGGACCGCCCGCATCCTCCTGGTGGGCCGCCCATCCAACCGAGGGGCCGTCGGCGCCGGCGTCCGCATCGGTCGCAGCGGCTCCGACCAGATCACCGTCGTCACCGCCGGCTCAAGCTACCTCTCCACCTCTTCGCCCGAACTCCACCTCCCCATCGGCGACGCCCCCGCCATCTCCCTCACGGTCCGCTGGCCCTCCGGCGCCACCACGAACCAGGACCCCCTCCCCCCCGGCCGCTACGTCCTCATCGAGGACCGTCCTCCCATCCGACGGACAGCCGACCCCTGAACGCCACCCGCCCGCCTACGATTCCGCCCGGCGCCCGCGATCCGCCGCCGCACAGCCGGGTCGGGCAACCCGGGCCGAAAGGACACGAACATGCGACTGGGACGGATGATTCAGGCGGTGGACCTGCACGCCGCGGGAGAACCGGGGCGGGTCATCGTGGGCGGGGTGCTCGACGTGCCCGGCGAGACGATGTTCCGCAAGATGCAGCACCTCGAGCGCCACGCCGACGGCCTCAGGAAGCTCATGCTGCGCGAGCCGCGCGGCTATCCCGCGTCCAACTGCAATCTGGTCCTGCCGCCGACGCATCCCGACGCCGACGCCGGCTTCGTCATCATGGAGCAGACCGAATACCCTCCGATGTCGGGAACGAACACCATCTGCACGGTCACGGCCCTGCTCGAGACCGGAATGCTCCCAACCGTGGAGCCGGTGACCGAACTCGTCCTCGAAACGCCGGCCGGCCTGATCACCGTGCAGGCGAGGATCGAGGGCGGCAAGGTGACCCGCGTCACCTTCGAGAACGTCCCCGCCTTCCCCGTCCACCTCGGCGCCGAGGTCGAGATCCCCACCTTGGGAAAGGTCGAGGTGGATGTCTCCTGGGGCGGGATGTTCTACGCGATCGCGGAGGCAGCGCGGTTCGGCCTCACGATCGCTCCGGAGCACGGCCGGGAGCTGGCCCGGATCGGCTCCATGGTGAAGCAGGCCGCGCGGGAGCAGCTCGAAGCCGTCCACCCGGAGAACCCGGAAATCCGCCAGGCGAGCATCGGGCAGCTCACCGGCCCCTTCGATCCGGAGACGAAGAGCGCCCGCAACGCGGTGTCGGTCGCCACCGGCGAACTCGACTGGGACCGCCCGGAAACCTGGACCGGCGCGCTCGACCGTTCGCCCTGCGGGACCGGAACCTCCGCCCGGATGGCGGTGCTCCACGCCCGCGGCCAGCTCGCCCTCGGCGAGGAGTTCCACTGCTTCGGCCCGGTGGGCACCCGATTCATCGGCCGTCTCAAGGCGCGCACCACAGTCGGCGGCGTTCCCGCCGTCGTGCCCGAAATCAGCGGCGCTGCCTGGATCACCAGCTTCGCCCAGTACACCGTGGACCCTGCCGACCCCTTCCCCGAAGGCTTCACCCTCGGCGACATCTGGTAACCCGCCACTCTTCCCACCACCCCCCGGCACGGCGCATCCGCCGCCGACGGAAGGCCGGCAGCATGCGGCGCCAATCTGCCGACCGGCGCCACCGCGTAAACCCCGGAGCCTCGTCGGCATCGTGCGACAACCCCGTCGGGTGCCCGCGAAATCGGTGGAGACGAAGGCGGACCCAGGGTCGAGCCCAACGGTAGGTACGATCCCGTAACAGGAACGCCCCGACTCGACCATGCTCGCTGAACTGACGCTCCGGCGGTTCCGGAGCTTCCGGTCAGCGGCCGTGCGGTTTGGGAACCCGCTCTTCCTCGTCGGCCGCAACGGCGCGGGAAAGAGCAACCTCGCCGATGCCCTCAGCTTCCTCGGCGAAGCGATGGAGTTGCCGCTATCGGCAGTCTGCGAGCGCCGCGGCGGGATGTCCGTCGTCGGACACCGGAGCTCGGCACGGGGCCGCCCGGCCAACATGGGCTTCCGGGTGCGCCTGCGGACGCCGCACTGGAAGGCGATGTACGCCTTCGAACTACAGGCAACACGGCGGCGCGGAGTGCGGGTGGTCCACGAAAGGTGCATTGTGCACCCGCAATCCGGGCCTCCATGTTGGTTCGACCGGTGTCCGGAGGAATTCACCAGCACCGCCCCGGCACTCCGTCCGGCGTTGCACCCAGGCGGTCTGGCGCTGCCACTGATGGGCGGTGACTCCCGATTTGAGGGCGTGGTTCCATTCCTTCAGGGGATGCGCTTCTGCCGCATCGAGCCCGGCTCGCTGCGGGAGCTCCAGACCCCGGGAGGAGGCACGCGTCTCGATCCCGCCGGCGATAACGCTGCCAGCGTCCTTCGCGCGATCCGAAGCGAGTCCCAGGAGGACTTCGATCTGCTTCAAGCGCTCCTGACCAAGATCGTTCCCGGCACGGTAAACGTCCGGACGAGGCAACTGGGCAACCGGCTCACCCTGGAGTTCACGCAGGACTTCGGCCTGAAGAAACCCGTGCGGTTTCCTGCTTCCAGCATGTCCGACGGAACCCTGCGCGCCGTCGGATTGCTGGCCGCAGTGTTTCAGCGCCCCAAGCCCTCCCTCCTCGTGATCGAGGAGCCGGAAGCCACCATGCACACCGGAGCGCTGGGTGCCGTACAGGATCTGGTTCGGCACGCCAGTCGCAGCATGCAGATCGTGGTGACGACCCACAGTCCGGATCTCCTGGAAGCCAAGTGGATCGAGCCCGACCACCTTCGGCTGGTCGCCTGGAAAAAAGGATCAACCCGGATCGGGAGCGTGTCCTCTCCGGTGCGCGCGTCACTCGAGAGCCATCTCTCCAGCGCGGGGGAACTTCTTCGGGCGAATGTTCTGGAGTCCAGTCCGAAGATCGACCCGCCCCTGCGGCAGCCGAGCCTTTTCGACCCGCTCCCCGGGTGAGACTCCAGCCCATCGTGGAAGGGCATGGCGAAGTCGAGGCATTCCCCATCCTGCTTCGCCGGCTGGTGATGGCAGCCGAGGCGTGGAACGTGACGATCAACACCGCGGTCCGCCAGCCGCGAGGCCGGCTGGTGAAACAGCAAGGTCTCACGCACGCGATCCGGCTGGCTCGCACCAGCAATTGCCAGGCGATGCTCGTCCTGATTGACGGAGACGACGACTGCCCGGCCGAGCTCGGGCCTCGCCTGCAGGAGTGGGCCGATGCCGAGATGCCCGACATCCCCTGCGAAGTCGTGATCGCCCACCGGGAATACGAAGCGTGGTTCCTGGCGGCGGCCGCCTCTCTACGCGCGCAATGCGGAATTCGCGCGGACGCGCCGGCCCACCCCCATCCTGAATCGCCGCGGGACGCGAAGGCTCGCCTTGAGGCCCGGATGGTCGCCGGTCGCACCTACCTGGAGACGCTGGCCCAGCCCAGGATGAGCGCCGCCTTCTCCCTTGCTCAAGCCTGGCAAGCGTCCCGATCTTTCCGGAAGCTCGCGTCATCGTTCGGAGCTCTCTTGGCTCAGACTGGACACCCCACCGGCGCCTGGCCACCCGCATCATGGAAATCCCCATGAGACGCGACGACCACCACGCCGTCCCGGATTCGCGAAGATCGCGAACACCAACACCGACCACCCCGGGAATCCAGCAGGAAGAAGCCGTGGGCCGGGAGGACCACGGACCATGCCCGTCTGCAGCGGTGGGCGGCAAGGACGCCGGCGCTCCACGCGGGCGGTGGCCGGCGAGGACGCCGGCGCTCCCGGTGCAAACGGCCGGTGAGGACACCGGCGCTCNNGGTGAGGACGCCGGCGCTCCAGGCGGCCGCCTTCGGTCCCGTCAGGGTCAGCCCGGGACCCAGTACCAGGTGAGCTTGGCGACGAGCTCGCGGCGCGCGGGATCCCCGGGGCCGCCCAGAACGCCACCGTAGGGACGACGGTCGTTGTAGACCAGGTAAAAATCACTCCCCGGGGCGTAATGCCACCGCAACTGCACGTTGCCGGAGAAGGTCTCGTCGTCGTCGTTCCACTGCAGCAACCCCCGCACGAAGGCGTCCGCCGACAGCGCCACCAACCCCCGCACGATGAAAAGGTTCGTGTTGAAATCCCCCCCGGGCTGCGGCAGGCGGATCTGGTTTCGTTGGTAGTTCACCCCCAGCCGCACCCTGGGGTGGGGCCGCACCGAGACGCCGGGGGAGGCCATCCGGAGCGTGCCGTCGAAGAAGCCGGTGCTCATCGCGAAGACGTTCACCGACACCCTGCGGCTCTCCGATGAATTCAACATCCCCAGGACGGCGTTCGCGTGGTATTCCCCGGCCTCGATCACCACGCCTTCGCGCAGCTCGAACGAGTGCGAGAGCCCCTCGACGCTCCGTCCAATGTCGATGAACATCTGCGAGCCGTCGTTGAAGAGGAAGAACGGGCCGACGTTCATGACTCCGGTCTGTACCGTCCCGTCCGGCTCGGTGATCCACATCAGGTTGGGGCCGAAGAAGATCTGGCGGATGCCGAACCGTCCCGGCCGTGGTGTCCACATCGCGTTGAGCTTCGTCTTGCGGATGCCCCGGCGGGGCACGTAGCCCATCTGCGAATCGAACCCCTCGCCGATGTCGGTGTAGTTCCCGGCGAAGAAGAACCGGTCATTCGTCGCCTCGGCGTGGAACCCCCAAGCCGTCTCCCGCCCCTCGGCCCCGGGGGTCGAACTGCGCGCCCAGAACCCGTTGACCGTGGATCCCCCGGTCGGCGCCCATGAGAAGTCCACCGACCCCACCCGGTGCGACGCGCCGTCAATTTCGGTGCGGTCCAGCGCCAGCACCCCGATCGTGCTGCGTTCGAGCACGTCCTGGCGCACCCGGACGGCGGAGAAGCCGGTGGCCGCGGCGATGCCCGGCAACTCCTCCTGGCGGATGTGGAAGGCGCCGATCTGGGTGCCGCCGAGCTTCCCGGTCAGGCGGGCGCCGCCAAGGATGGGCAGCGGATCCCCGTCGTCGGAGAGCCCGATCCGGCGGCTGAAGAAGAGCAGCGTCTCCGGCGGCTCGAAGGGACGGGTCACCTCCCCGACCTGGAACAGCCCGGCGTTTTCCAGGAAGAACTCGCGCTTCTCCGGGAAGAACAGCTCGAACCGCGTCAGGTTCACCTGTTGCTCGTCCGCCTCGACCTGGGCGAAGTCGGTGTTCACCGTCAGGTCGAGGTTCAGGTTCGAGCCGAGTGCGACCTTCGCATCGAGCCCCAGGTCGGTGCTTCGATCCGCGTCATCGCCCTCGGCGGTGACCCCGCCCACGCCGAACGGCTTGAGCTTGACCCGGCCGCCGGGTTCGGCGTGCTCCAGCCCGTCGAGCAGGCCGTAGGCGGAAATCCGCCACATCGCGTTGAAGCCCCAGTCGGTGTCGATCTCCGCCCAGAAGCTCTGCTCCCGGGTCCGGGCGACCTGCCGCCCGAAATTCACGCCGAACCCGGACGTCCCGCGAGGGAACCTGAGGGTCTCGAAAGGAATCATGATCTCGGTGGACCAGCCGTCGGTGGTCCGGGTGGATCCCACCCGCCACACCCCGTCCCACTCGTTGTTCACCGCCGCCCCTTCGTTCTGGATGAGTCCGTCCTGGCGGGTCCCGACGGCGTTCGTGGTGAAGAAGAAGGCGTTCCGGTGGTCGTGATACGTGTCGAGCACGACCATGAAGTTGTCGTCGGCGTCCAGGTTCGCGTCGCGGCGGTATTCGCGGGCCACGATCCCGTCCGGATCTTCGTCGCGCAGCCGGGCGCCGACGAGCAGCGCGTCCGGGGTGTAGGCGACGTAGACCTCGGTGGGCCACCGCGCCGGTTCCCCCTGGGTCGGCTCGGTCTGGATGAACCCGTCGGCGCGGGCAGCACGGGCCCAGATGGCCTCGTCGAGTGTCCCGTCCAGCACCGGCATCTCGTCCACCAGCGTCGCGGTCACTGCGCGGGCGTGCTCCCCCTGCTCCCCCAGGCCGGTTCCCGGCAGGAGCAGCAGCGCCAACCCGGCCCGGGCCATCACCAGCCCGGCGCTCATTCCTCCAGCGCGAATTCGAAGACCATCCACGAGACCGCGCCCAGCGCCAGCGCAGCGAACAGCAGAAACCGCACAGCCTCCCCGATGGGATCGCCCCCCATCACCGCCCGCAGACCGCTCACCCCGGCGATGACCAGCGGCGCCGCGAGCGGAAACAGCAGGAGCGGCAGCAGGACTTCCCGGACCGAAGTCGAAGCGCAGATCGCCGCCACGATCACGCCGAGAGCCGTGAAGGCGAGAGAACCGCATGCGAGAACCGCCCCGAGAGACAGAATTCCATGAACGGGCGCGACCCCCCAAAGGTTCACGGAAAACAGCGCCTCGTAGATCGCCAGCACCGGAATCTGCACCACGAACAGCAGCACGGCGCCGGACGCCACCTTGCCGAAATAGATCGCCGCCCGGTCCACCGGCGCCAGCATGAGCCCGTGGATCGCCATGGACTCGGTCTCCGGGGCGAAGCTGCGGTAGAGACCGAGGGTGCCGGCGAAGAGCAGCGCCGTCTGGATCACCCCCGGGGCGAGCGCGGCCGCGGCCGCCGAATCGAGCCCCACCGCGAAGTGCATCACCAGCAGGATCAGAGCCGCGAACAGGAGCATCGCCGGCGCCCGTTCCCGCGACCGGATCTCGCTTCGCAGGTCCTTCGCGGCGATGGCGGCAGCGACGCGCAGAAGGCTCACGACAAAGGCCCCGGCCCCCGCCCGGCCGCCGCGTCCCGGTAGGTCCCCCGCACCACTTCAAGAGGCGCGCAGGGATCGTCAAGGATCAGCCGCCCGCGGTGAAGCACCGCCGCCCGGTCGGCGACCGACAGCCCCCGTTCGACCTCGTGGGTGGTCACCAGGACGCCCGCTCCCCGGGCGCGAAAGTCCCGGAGCAGCTCGATCACCGCCTCCGCCGCCGCCTCGTCGAGCCCGCTGAAGGGCTCATCGAGAAGGAGGAGTTCCGGTTCGTGGAGGACCGCTCGCGCCACGGCCGCCCGCTGCGCGGTCCCGCGCGAGAGATGACGCGCCGGGACATCGGCCACCGCTTCGAGCCCGTGGCGCGCGAGCAGCGGGCCGAGCGGCCGGCGGACGACGTGGAGCCGTGCGTGGAAGCGGAGGTTCTCGGCAACGGTCAGGTCGGGGTAGAGCAGCGATGCGTGCGAGGCGAAGCCGATGCGACCGCGGATCTCCGGACCAGCCTTCCGCAGGTCGGCGCCCCGGAAGCGGAGAGCCCCGGCATGTGGACGCGCGAGCGTCGCCGCCATCCGGATCAGGGTCGTCTTCCCCGCTCCGTTCGGCCCGAGAAGGCAGACGACCTCCCCGGCGTCCACCCGAAGGCTGACCCGGTCCACGACCGGGATTTCCCGGTAGCGCTTGGTGACCCGCTCGGCCCGGAAGAGCGGGGAGAGCGTCCCCGTCAGTCTTTCCGCTCCCGTGGCTGCGGCGTTGGCCCGGCGAAGGCCCGGTGGAGGAGCCCGAAGCCAAGGGCCGCCCCCATCAGCAGCGCAATCGCCCACTTCGAAGCCAGCGTCGGATCCGGCAGCCGTCCGACCCGGCTCTCGCCCATGCCTTCGGTTCCCTCACCCGAAGCAACCGGCGGCAACCCCCGCCCGCCTCCACCGGCCCCCGACGCAGGCGGCGGAACCGAGCCGCCCGCCAGCCGCATCATCACCGGCTCGTCGGCGGCCAGGTCGAACTTGCGAGCTGCGATGAGTCCGGCGGCCTCATCCGGGGCGAGGATTTCCCACCCCGGGGTAGCATCGCCGGGAAGCGTCATGGTGATGTCCGCCGGCGCGGCGAGCAGGAGCGCTTCCGGGCTGGCCCGGGGCGCCCGCAGCGCCACCTCGTGGCGGGCGCGCCCGTAGGCGACGTGGTAGGAAAGCACGATCTCCGTCTCGCCCGGTTTGAACGCGGTGGCGATCGCGAAATCGCCCTCGCTCCCGACCGGAAAGCTGCTCTGGGGCACCGGCATCCCGGTTTCTCCGGTGGAGCTCACCTGGGGCAGGTCGAGGCGAACCCCCTCGGGGGGCAGGCGGAAGCGGAGGGAGCCGTCGGGGTCGAGGAAGGTGCGCGGCGGCGCGCTCCGGTTCTCCACGATGAAGATCTGGTCCACCCGCAACGCGTCGCCTTCGCTCCTCGGCAGCCGCCGGTACAGCACCCGCCAGGTCAGGAGGCCGATGTCCGGCTCCGCCCAGGTGGAGAAGGTCTCGTAGACCGTGAGGGTGAAGTCGGCGCCACTGCCGGGGGGGACCGGCTGGTTGTAGTTCACCCCGCCGTAGGTGGCCTGGAGAAGGAACGGCCGGCCCGGCCCCGGGGGCCGTTCGACGACCGCTTCCGCGCCGGGGTTCTCCACCGTGGCGACCGGCTCCATCCCCTCCCCCAGCCGGTAGAGGGTGAGGAGGTCGGCGCTGCCCGGCCCCCCCGTCGTCCCGTTCACCAGCCGCACCCGGAGCGGCTGGGCCGACGCCGCCGCGGCCGCGAACAGGCCCAGCACCAGCCCGGCCGGAAGCCGCCGGCCCCACGGACGATGCCCGCCTGGGGCGGGGGCCGGTGAGGACACCGGCGCTCCAGGCGCGCCGCGCGTCATCGCCGTCTCCCCTTGCGGCGGCCCCGCCCGGCCCGAGCCCCCACCCCGGTTCCGGCGAGCGCATCGAGCTCGGCGGTCGCCCGCGCCGCCTCCGCCAGCAGCCGCGACCGCCGCGCTCTGTGCTCCCTCGCCCCGATCTTCCCCGCATCCCGCTCGAAGTCGAGTTCGGCAAGCGCGAGCAGCAGCTGGTCGCGCTTCTCGTGGAGGCGGAGCGCGGCCCGGTCCGGAGCGGCGGCCGCCGGCAACCACGTCTCCTTCTTCCCGAAGATCGGCTGCAGCACGAAGGCAGTGGCGGCGGCCGCGAGGAGGCTGAGAAGCGCCAGCGTCACCGGAATCCCCCGTGCGAGCGGATGTCCGGATTCCCGAGGTCAGCGGATCGCGGCGACGTCGCGCTCGATCCGGTCGAGAACCTCGGCGGAAGCCTCCACCGCGTCTTCGTCCTCCCCGCCGGCGCCACCGGCCCCGTCGTCGTCCGGTCCCTCCTGCCGCCAGCGCCGCAGCAGGGACACGGCGGCCACCGCTCCCCCGATCAGCACCACGCCGGGCACGATCCACGCGGAGAGGTGGAAGCCGCTCGTCGGCGGCGCCGCGAGGATCGCGAGGCCATAGCGCTCCGTGAACATGGCGATCACCGAATCCGGCGGGTCCCCGGCCTGGAGGCGCTCGGCGATCTCCTCCCGGATCGGGTTCGAGGAGGGGCAGCGATCCATCGCGCATTCGTGGACCAGAGCGTTGCACCCCCCGCACTGGCAGACGAGCGCCCTCCCCACCGCGCGGTAATCCTCGCTGGAATAGCGCTCCTGCGCGCGAACGGCAGCGGGGCCGGCCAGGACGGTCAGCAGTGCGGCGGCGAGACCGAAGGGGAGCCCGCCGGCCGCCAAACGAACAAGAGCCCGCATCACGCAACCTCCGGAGCGGCGAGGGCGGCCCGCCGCCGCGCCACCGAGGCCGCCCGGGCCCGGGGATCGCGCCCTGGCAGCAGGGTCAGCACGGTGCCGAGGAACATGACCAGCCCCCCCAGCCACACCCAGCGGACGAGCGGGTTCCGGTAGACGTGGATCGTCGCCCGGCCATCGTCGGTCAAGCCGGAGAACACCATGTAGATGTCCTCCCGGAAGTTCGCGTGGCGGCGGACCTCCGACGTCGCCTGCCCGGTTGCCTTGTCGAGCTGTCGGCGCGGCTGGTAGATCCCGATGGGTTCGTCGTGCCTGGTGAGGAGCAATTGCGCCCCGAGCCAGTCATAGACCGGCGTGTCGCCTCCCGGCAGATCCTGGAGCGTCACTTCCCAGGGTCCCACGGTTGCGCTCTCGCCCGGGTTCAGGTCGGCGATGACGTCCTCGTTGAAGGCGTTCCCGGCGAAGCCGATGAACAGCAGGACGATCCCGAAGTGGACCACATAGCCGCCGTAGCGGCGGGTGTTGCGCAGCACCAGGTCGGTGAGCGCCTCCAGGTAGCCACCGCCCCGGTGGGCGCGTCGGGCGCGGATCCCCCGGTGGAACTCCAGAGTGATGGTGACCACCACGAAGGCCCCCATCGCGAAGCAGATGAGCGCGTAGGGATGCCGCATCCCGAAGAGCAGCAGGAGACCCAGCGACGCCGCTCCGGCGATTGTCGGCGCGGTGAAGTTCCGCCGCAGGCTGTCCACCGAGGAGCGCCGCCAGGCGAGCAGCGGCCCCACCCCGGTCATGATCAGGAGGCCCAGGCCGAGCGGCACGTTGACCCGGTTGAAGAACGGCGCGCTGACCGTGATCTGCTCGCCCTGGATGGCTTCCGAGATCACCGGGAAGAGCGTTCCCCAGAGCACCGCGAAGCAGGCGGCGAGGAGCAGCAGGTTGTTGAACAGGAAGCCCGACTCGCGCGAAACGACCGCTTCCAGTTCGTTCTCCGCCTTCAGGTCCTTGAGCCGGGTGACGAGGAGTGCCGCCGAGAGCGCCGCCGCCACCGCCAGAAACACCAGGAAGCGCCAGGCGAACTCCGACGACGCGAAGGCATGGACCGACGAAACGATCCCGCTCCGGGTGAGGAAGGTGCCGAAGACACAGAGCAGGTAGGTCGTCATCACCAGCCCCGCGTTCCACACCTTGAGCATCCCCTTCCGCTCCTGGATCATCACCGAGTGGAGGAAGGCGGTCCCGGTAAGCCACGGCATCAGGGCGGCGTTCTCGACCGGATCCCAGCCCCAGTAGCCGCCCCACCCGAGCTCCACGTAGGCCCAGCGCCCTCCGAGCAGGATTCCGCTGCCGAGAAAGAACCAGGCCACGAGCGTCCAGCGGCGGGTGGAGGCGATCCAGGCCGCATCGAGGCGCCGGGTCCAGAGCGCGGCGACACAGAAGGCGAACGGCACCACGAACCCGACGTACCCCGTGTACAGGATCGGCGGATGGATCGCCATGATGGGGTGCTGAAGCAGCGGATTCAGCCCGTTTCCATCCGCCGGAACGAACGGAACCGGACCCGCTGCCGTGATCTCGGCGAGCTGCCCGAACGGATTGCAGACCCAGGTGTTCATGTAGGCGAAGAACAGGGTCACGCCCGCGAGCGTGGTCACCACCTGGGGAATGAGCGGGTCGTCCCGACGCAGGATCACCGCCGACGCGGCGAAGACCAGCATCAGAAAGGTCCAGAACAGCAGCGAGCCGTCGTTCCCCGCCCAGATCGCCGAGATCTTGTAGGCGAGAGGCAGCGCCGCCGAGGAGTAACTGGCCACCGCCTCGAAGCGGAAGTCGTCGGCAAGGAAGAGCGCCCCGAGCGAGATGACCGAAAGCGCCGAGAACCCCGCGGCGGCGATCAACGCCCGGCGGGCGCTGTTCACCAGCGCCGAGGAGCGCTTCCCCGCCCCCACCAGCGACGCGAGGACGGCGTAGCCGCACAGCACCACCACCGCCATCAGCGAGAAGTTGCCGAGGTGGTGCATGGAGTTCTATGCGGGGGTCGGGAAGCGGCGGTGGAGACGTCGGCCGGGGAGTCGGACGGGCGGCCGGCAGAGCGCCGGTCCGGCGCGATGGGCGTCCCGCGACTGCCGGCAGCGGCTCATCGGAGCCCCCGCCGGCCGCCGTTGCCGCCCCCTGACCTATGCAGCGCCGGCCCCATGGAGCGCCGGCGTCCTCGCCGGCCTGCGCCGCACCGTTGGCCCAAGCGGGCGCCCATGACCAGGGGCGCGGCTCAGAAACCGCCGTCGGTAACCGGAACGCTCGGGCTCGGCGGAGACGCGGTGGGAGCGCCGGATCCGTCCTCCCCGTAGGCGGCGTCGTACTTGGAAGCGCACTTGGCCTGGACGTGGGTGGCCTCGAACGAGCCGTCGGGGAGGAGATGACCCTCGGCGACGGCCTGCGCCCGGTCCACGAGGGTGTCCGGCAGCGGTTCCCGCCCGACGTAGCGCACCGCAAGCCGCGCGCCTTCGTGCTCGATCTCGAAGAGCACCTGCCCCTCGCCCTCGCGCCGGATCGTGCCCGGCGTCACGTCCCCGGCCACCCGCAGCCGGCGCCCCTCGGCGCCCGGCCCCATGGCCTGCAGCTCCCCGACGGTCTGGTAATAGGCCTTGCCCTCTTCGAACCCGGCCACCAGCAACCCGGCAACACCCAGGGCGAACAGCCCCGCGCCCAACACGAACTTTCCCCGCCCGCCTCGCATGACAGAAGAAATCTACCTCATCCCACCCGGCATGGAACGCCGGCCTTCCCCCGGCCCCGGCCGCGCATCCCGGCGGGGGAACGCAAAGTCCACACATTGACCAGTACGACGCCAGTTTTCACGTATTATTGGCGGCGTGATATCCAGATATCGGCGTCTGCTGCGGTTGCCGGAACAGAGCTTCTTCCTGCTGGGCCTCCGGGGCGTCGGGAAGAGCACCTGGGCGGGCGAGGTCCTTCCTGACGCCACCCACATCGACCTTCTGGAAGAGCGGCTCTACCAGGATCTTCTGGCCAACCCCTCCCTGTTCTCCCAGGCGATCCGGCGCCTGGCGCCGGGAAGCTGGGTCGTGGTGGACGAGGTGCCGCGCCTGCCGGGGCTCCTGAACGAGGTCCATCGCTGGATGGAGCGACGCCGGCTCCGGTTCGCCCTCCTCGGCTCCAGCGTCCGGAAACTGCGCGCCGCCGGCGTCAACCTGCTCGCTGGCAGGGCACTGCCGCGCACGATGTTTCCGCTGACGGCGTCCGAACTCGGATCGGACTTCGAACTCGACACCGTGCTGCGCTACGGATCCGTGCCCCTCATCTGGACCAGCCCGTCACGGACAGACGCCCTTGAGGCCTGGGCGCTTTTCTACCTCCAGGAAGAGATCCGGGCCGAGGCGGCGGCCCGCAACCTCGCGGGCTTCGCTCGCTTCCTCCCCGTTGCCGCCCTGATGAACGGTCAGGTCGTGAATGTGTCGGGAATCGCACGGGACACCGGCGTCGCCCGCTCGACCGTGCGCGGCTTCCTCGAGATCCTCGAGGACACGCTGGTGGCGTTCCGCCTGGCCGGGTACGACTCGCGCGGGCGCGTTCGCGAGCGCCGGGCGCCCAAGCTCTACTGGATCGATCCCGGAATCGTCCGCGCGGTCCAGCGCCGCCGGGGCCCGCTCACCGCGGAAGAGCGCGGGCCGCTCTTCGAGAGCTGGATCCTCACCACGTTGCGCGCCCATGCCGCCGACCACGACCTCTTCCACACCCTGAGCTACTGGCAGGTCCATCAGCGAAAGACGGAGGTCGACTTCCTGCTGGAGCGAAGCGGAGACCTGTTGGGGATCGAGGCCAAGGCGACGGATCGCTACCACTCGGGTCTGCTGCGCGGCCTGCGAGCGCTCAACCGGCTCCGTCGCGTCGTGCGCCGCATCCTGGTCTACACCGGTGACCGCTCCTTCCGTTCGTCCGACGGAATCCGCATCTGGCCGGCCACGCGCTTCGCCGCCCGCGTCGCCGCCGGCGCCCTCTGGCCGTAACCGGCGCCTCCCACACGACAACCACCGCCGAGGGGGGGCATGGAGCGCCCGTTCTCCCGGGGCGACGGGCTGTGACTACGCCGCGAGGAGGGCGGCGGCCTTCCGGGCCTGGTCGCGGAGGAGGGCCGGCTTCATGCCGGTGTCGAGGAAGCTCCACGGCAGCTCCTCGTCGAGACCGCGCTCCCGGTAGAGGTACCAGTCGACCGACAGACCCGCCCGGGCGAGGCTCGGCTGCAGACCCCGACCCGCCGCCAGGTCAAGGATCACCGGCGCCAGACGCCGGTCCCCGACCGACAGGAGCGCCTGCAGTCGCTCCAGCCGGGGCGACTTGCAGTGCGCCTCCACCCCATCCAGGCTCCCGAGCGCCCGCTGCAGGCGCCGCATCCGCCGGACCAGCAGCGGCAGCGGCGCCATCGGCTTCCACTGGAACGGCGTGCCGGGCTTGGGGATGAAGGGATTGACGCTGGCGATCGTCCGCCCGCCGCGCCGCCGCGACCGCACGAGATCCCGGATCCGGCGAACCAGCGGGACGATGCCCGCGACATCCTCCTCCGTCTCCCCGGGCAGCCCGATCATCAGGTAGAGCTTGAGGTTCTCCACCCCGGCGTCCAGCAGCACCTCCACCTTCTCGAAGATCTGCGCGTTCCGGACACGCTTGTGGATGGCGATCCGGAGCCGGTCCGTCCCCACCTCCGGCGCGATGGCCACGGTGCGCTCGCCGCTTTCGGCGAGGGGGCGGACGAACTCGTCGCGCACGTCCTCGAACCGAACCGAGGACACGCTCACCCGGAACCCCTGGTCGCGCAGGTCGGAGACGATCGGGACGATCTCCCGGTGCGCCCCCACGGCCGTCGAAACGAGCCCGATGCGGTCGGTGTGGGGGCGCGCTCTCCTGGCCAGGTCAAGGAGGCGATCCACCCCGAACGAGCGCTTGGGCAGGTAGTTCCACCCCGCCCAGCAGAACCGGCAGAGCGTTGGACAACCGCGCGAAACCTCCACCAGGAACTTCCCCGACATCTCGGTGTTCTTCGTGAGGATGAAGGTGGCCGGGGGCGGAAATCGAGCGTCCTTCCCCATCCGCGCCCGCACCACCGGGGGCGCTCCGGGCGCCGGCCGCCGCAGCAGCATTCCGCCCGGCAGCGTCTCCACCTCGTGTGCCGCGGGCACGTAGAAGCCGGATTCCCCGGCCAGAGCGTCGAGCTGGCCCTGCCGCGAGCCGCGCTCGAGCCCCTCCGAGAGCGCGGGCAGGAGCGCTTCCGCCTCCCCCACCCCGATCACGTCCACGAAGGGCGCCAGCGGCTCCGGATTCAGGAAGGTGACCGGGCCCCCGGCGATCACCAGCGGATCGCGCGGCCCCCGGTCGCGGGCGAGCGGCGGGATTCCGGCCAGCTCCAGCATCCGCACCAGCCGCACCACGTCCGGCTCGAAGGTGATGGAAAAGGCCACCGCGTCAAAACCGCGCACCGGGCTGCCGCTCTCCAGGGTCCGGAGCGGCAGCCCGGTGCGCCGGTACTCGGCCAGCTCCGCCCGCTCGGGGAAGAAGAAGCGCTCGCTGGCCGCGTCGGGAAGCAGGTTCCAGAACCGGTGCACCGCCTGGAAGCCCACGTTGGACATCCCGACCGCGTAGCGGTGGGGGTATCCGACCGCCACGCGGAGCCCGGCCCCGGTGGTGCTCCCGGGGGCGCCGTCCGGCGTGAGCCAGGTCTCGCCGGCCAGCCGCCGCGCCGCGCTCCGCTCGAGGAGGCGACTCACGCGGACTCCACCCGTGGTTGGAAATACAGGAGGAGGCTGCACGACTCGCAGGCGAAGATGCCCTGATCGGACCGCACCTCCTCGAAAAGCTGGGGACGGAGACTCACCCCGCAGGCCTCGCAGATCTCGTTCGCCGCCCGTGCCAGCCCGCGCCCCCGCATGCTGCGAATCCGCTCGTAGCGCGAGAGGACGCTCTTCGACAGGACCCCCGCACGCTCATGCCGCTGGGCGACGACCCGATCCCGCGCGGTCCTGCGGACCCGGGCTTCGCGCCGCACCGCCTCCTTTTGCGCTTCGAGCTGGGCGCGGGTCCGGCGGAAGGCCATCCGTTGCTCCGCCACGGCGACGGTGAGCTCGTCTCCCCGGTCGAGGAGTTCGAGCACCCGGTCCTCGATGTCGCTGATGCGCTTCCGGGTCGCCCGGATCTGGGCCTGGAGCCCGGCGTACTCCTCGTTCGTCCGGGCCCGGGTCAGTTGATCGGCGTACTTTTCGGCCAAGGCCTCGGCGTCCGCGAGCTGCCCCTCGGTCCGGCGTCGCTCCTTCTCGCTGTCCTGGAGCTCGGTCTCGACGGCCGCCAGCACGCTCCGGGCCTTCTCGATCTCGGCATCGATCCCGGAGAGGGTCTCCGGGATGGCGGCGAGCTCGCGGTCGAGCCCGGCGACCCGAACATCGAGCGACTGAAGGTCGAGGAGAGTCGCGAGTTCGGGAAGCATCTCCTCACCCGCGTCCCGGCCGGACCCGTCGCGGCGCGGTGGGCCCGCCAGGACTTGAACCTGGGACCAACCGGTTATGAGCCGGCCGCTCTGACCACTGAGCTACGGGCCCGGACCTCGACCCCGGAGTCGCGCGGGGGGCCAGGCGCCGGAGCGGCATTACTCGGCGAACTGGCGCAGCTTGCGCATCCGCGCGGGATGCCGCAGCTTGCGGAGCGACTTGGTCTCGATCTGACGGATCCGCTCCCGGGTGACATTGAACTCCTGGCCGACCTCTTCCAGTGTCCGCTCCTGGGCCCCTTCGAGCCCGAAGCGGTTCTTGATGACCTTTTCCTCCCGTGGGGTCAGGGTCTTGAGCACCGACTCGATCGTCTCCTGGAGGCGCTTGTTGATGACCACCTCCTGCGGCGAAACCGCATTGGGATCGCGGATGAAGTCCACCAGGTGACCGTCGTCGTCCTCGCCGATGGGCGTTTCCAGGGAGATCGGTTCCTGGGCGATCTTCATGACCCGGCGCACCTTGGTGGAGGTCATCCCCATCCGCTCGGCGATCTCCTTCTGCAGCGGTTCGCGCCCGAGCTCCTGGACCAGGCTGCGCTGGGTGCGGTGCAGCTTGTTGATCGTCTCGTGCATGTGCACCGGAATGCGGATCGTCCGCGCCTGGTCGGCGATCGCCCGGGTGATCGCCTGGCGGATCCAC
>JAAXGQ010000037.1:0-18431 GCA_012271265.1 Vicinamibacteraceae bacterium | reverse complement strand
ATGAGGTCGAGGAACTGCAGGCCGCGGTTCGTGTATTTCTTTGCGATGGACACCACGAGGCGGAGGTTTGCCCGCACCAGGTCCTGCTTGGCGAGCTGGGCCCGCTCTTCCCCGAGGTCAACGCGCTCGACCGCCCGCCGGAGTTCGGGAAGAACCTGCTGGCGGGCGTACTTCAGGATCTTGGGGGAGCCGAACTCCGGCATCGAGTGCCCGACCCGGTCCAGGGTCTTGTTCGCGGCCCGCTGCCGCTTCTGGATCTCGCGGCGGACGGCGGTCTTGTCCTCGGCCTCCGGGAGGGTGCGCCGCAACTCGATGCAGGCTTCGAGCTCCGAGGCGGCCACCCGGGCCTCGTCGCGAAGCGTCCGGACTTCGTCCATCCAGCGATTCAGGAGACGCTCGGTCGGACGCATCTTCCAAATGACGTGACTCATCCGGATTCGCGAGATCCCCGCCGCCCGCGCCCGCCTTCGGTGGACCTTCGTGCGGCGGGCGGAGCGCCGGAGCAGCGAAACCCGCCGTCGGTAGAGGCTGTACTCCTCCTGAAGCTCGGCCAGCCGCTTGAGGATGCGTTTCCGGTGGGCGTCGTGGCGGATCGTGGTGCTGCCCTCCGCGACTTCGAAGTACTCGCGGAGCGGGAGCGTGTCCTCGACCACCTCCGGCTTGATCCCCAGCATCTGGTCGATGATGTAGAGGCGGCGGGTAACCGCCCGGCGGGACATGTTCTTGCCGCGCTCGATGCGCTTCGAGATCCGCACCTCGCCGGCGCGGTCGAGCAGTGGAACGACGCCCATTTCGCGGAGGTACATCCGCACCGGGTCGTTCGTGCGCTCGATGGCGCTGGGAGTGAGATCGAGAAGCGGCTGCTCGCGTGACTTCTCGTACTCCGCCTCGTTCTCGAAGACCTTGATGCCCCAGCCGGTGAGGCTCTCGAGGAAGTCCTCGGGCGGATCGTCGCCCCACGCCTCCTGGATCTCCTCGTTGAGCAGGTAGCCCCGCTCCTTGCCCAGGACGACGAGCGCCTTGACTTCGTCGGTGAGGGCCTCCACTCCGAAGTTACGGAGGAGTTCCAGGTCGAACCCCGCCGACCCGGCATGATCCATGCCGATCTCCATCCCGCGAAGTCTCCTCTCTGAGGTGTTGGCTAGCTGTGTGGAGCGCCGCCCCCAAGCCACATTTCCGTCAGCCAGCCCTCCCGCACCGGGTCCACCCGGCCGACTGCAACGATCGGCGACGCGTCCTGACGCAAGGTGTCTGCGACGGGGGCCTTTTTTCTCGGGGGTCTGGTCGTGAAGTTTTTCTTTTTTCGGGCGCCGGGGTCGTGTGTCTGGTGTCGGTTCCGGTCTGGATGAGGCGCCTCGTCCGCCTTGCCTTTCCGCATGAAATCAGAAAGGCGAACGCGCAAGTGTAGCAGCGGGAACCTTCACCGAAGGCCGCTCAGAAGGGTGCGTCCGGCGGCGTCGAAGACCCCCGGCGCGGCCCCCGCAGCAGCCGGTCGATCTCCTCCATGGTCCCCATGACCCGCCGCGTCACCGCCTGGGCTTCGGCAATCGATTCGGCGAGTTCCGCCCGGCCGATCTCCGCTTGCAGCTGGGGCAGCCGCGACTGCCGGAGCCAGCGCAGCCGGAGCGCATCGAAACAGTCCTGCGGCGTCTGTTTCCCGGCGAGCGGAACGGTCTCGGTCAGGATCTCGCGGAGCTGGGCCTGCATCTCTGCGGAGCGGGCCGCCACCGGGGAGAGAAGCGCTTCAACGGACTCCGCTCCGTTGTCGGCCGCTGCCTTGAGCCGGAGCAGAATGACCTCTCCGCCGAGCCCGGCAAAGATCTCCGGATCAGCGGCGGAGAGGATCCGGGCCACGGCCACGGGCTCCTTCTCGACCCAGCGGATGAGGTCCCGCTCGGATGGGGTCAGGTTCCGGGGCGCATCGGCCGGCGGCTCCGCCCGCTCTTCTCCTCGCCGGTCTCCCCGGGGCGCCGGCGACCGCCGCGGCCGGACCCGAGGGCGCCGCTCGACGAGCTGACGCATCTCCGCAGCCGCCGCTTCCACCGAGAAGCCAAGTTGCGCCGCCGCCTGCTTCAGCCACGCCTCCCGGTCGAGCGGAGACGGAGCCGAGGCGATGACTTCGAGGACGGCCCGCGCCGCCGCCGCCGGATCGCGCGCGTCGCGCCGCGCCTCCTCGGCGAGGAAGGTGACGAACGTCGGCGCCGTCTCGAGCCGCTCCCGGAAGGAGACCCCGCCGTCCGCCCGGATCACCTCGTCGGGGTCCTTTCCCTCCGGCAACCGCGCCACCCGAACGCCGATCCCGGACTCGAGCAGGACCGGGAGGCTGCGGCGCACGGCCTTCCGCCCACTCGCGTCTCCGTCGAAGGCAACGATGACCTGTTGCGCCTGCGCCCTGAGCTGGCGCGCGTGGTCCGGCGTCAGCGCCGTGCCGCAGACGGCGACCGCACAGCGGATGCCCACCTGCCAGGCCGACAGACAGTCGAAGTACCCCTCGCACAGGATCGCGAAACGCTCGCGGCGGATCGCGGCGCGGGCGTGGTTCCAGCCGTAGAGAACCGAGCGCTTCCGGTAGATGGGGCTGTCCGGGCTGTTCAGGTATTTGGGCTCGTCCTCCCCGAGCGAGCGCCCGGCGAAGCCGATCGGCCGCCCCTGGCCGTCGAGGATGGGGAAGATGACCCGGCCCCGGAAGAAGTCATAAGGATCGCCCCGCCTGCCCTCGCGGGCCAGCCCGGCTTCCACCCGCACCGCCGCCGGCACGCCCGCCTTCGCAAGCGACTGCGAGAGGTCGTCCCAGTTCGCCGCGGCGAAGCCCAGCCCCTGCTCCTCGATCATGGACTCGCTGAGGCCGCGCCGTTCGAGGTAGGCCCGCGCCCCGGCCCCGGCCGGGGCGAGGAGCGTCCGACGGAAGTGGGCGAGCGCCTTCCGGTTCGCGGCGCGAAGGCGATCCTTCTGCGAGGCCCGCTCCGGGTCGCGGCGGGGTATCGGGATTCCGGCCTTGAGGGCGAGGCGCTCCAGCGCTTCCGGGAAGGAAAGACCTTCCAGCTTCATCAGGAAGGAGAACGCGTCGCCACTCTCCTTGCAGCCGAAGCAGTGGAAGAAGCCGCGCCCGGCGTCCACCTGGAACGACGGGGCCGTTTCGCTGTGGAACGGGCAGAGCCCGGAGTACCGTCCCGGCCCCGAGGGTCGGAGCGCCGTATGCGGGCGGACCAGCTCGGCGAGGTCGGTCGCGTCCCGGACCTGCTCCCTGAACCCGTCCCCGCCGAACAACGCCATTGCCACGGTCAGAATAGCGACCGGGCGCGCCACATCCTGTCCCACCGCCTCCCGGAGACCTGCCGCATGAACGACGAGACGCTGGCCCGCCTCCTGCGGCGCGTAGCCTCCGGCGAGGTGGCGCCCGAGGAGGCGCAGCGCAAGCTGGGACTGCCGTGGGAGACGCTGGCCCGGCCGGGGGAAGCCGCCTTCGCCCGGCTCGACCACGAGCGGGAGCGGCGCCGCGGGTTTCCCGAGGTCGTCCTGGCCGAGGGCAAGTCCCCGGAGGAAACCGCGCGGATCGTGGAAGCGCTGGCCCGGAGCGCCAGCCAGACCCTCGTCACCCGCGCTGGCCCCGAGACCGCCCGCGCCGTCCTGGACCGGACGCCCGGGGCGGTCTGGCATCCTCGGGCCCGGGCGCTCGTGATCTCGGAGCGCCCGCCCCAGCCCCTCGGCGCCCGCATCGGGGTGATCTCCGGCGGCACCTCGGACATCCCCGTCGCCGAGGAAGCGGCCCTGACCGCGGAATTGATGGGCGCGACGGTGGAGCGCCGCTACGACATCGGGGTCGCCGGGATCGGGCGCCTCCTCGCGGCAACGCCGGGATTCCGGCGGCTGCACGCGCTGGTGGCGGTGGCCGGGATGGAAGCGGCGCTCGCCCCGGTCGTCGCCGGGCTGGTCCCCTGCCCGGTCATCGCGGTCCCGACCTCGGTGGGGTACGGGGCGTCATACGGGGGGCTCGCCGCGCTTCTCGCGCTCCTGAACAGTTGCGCCCCCGGCGTCACCGTGGTGAACATCGACAACGGCTTCGGAGCCGGGTACGCCGCGGCCCTCGCCGTCGCCCACCACCGCCGCCTCGGAGCGGGTGCTCCGCTCGCCGGCGAACCATCCGAAGCCGATCAGAACGAGCGCCACCGGGAGGTACTCGGCCAGCCGGAGACCGAGAGGAAAGACCCACGCCTCGCCCGGGGGCGTGGTCCAGAACGGGCCGTAGCTGAAGACGGCGGTCAGTGACAGCAGCAGACACCCGAAGAACGGTCCCCGCCGGGCCGGCTCGAGCAACAGGAACGGCAGCGCCCACAGCAGGTACCAGGGGTGGGCGGTCGGGGCCAACAGGAACCCCGCGCCGGCCAGCCAGCCCATCGCCCGGGTCGGGGGCACGCGGCGGACAAGGAGCGCGAGCCCGAACCCGGCGAGCAGCCCGAACGCCACCGGGCGGGCCGCGGCGCCGAGCGCGGCTGCGAGGAGCGCAAAGAGCCCTTCGCCCCACTGCCAGTGGCGGGCGTAGTGAACGAGCGTCCCGCCGAACTCCGCGAACCGGGCGAGAAAGCCGTCCGCGAGCCGCTCCGGGCCGAGAAACGGCAGCAGCGGTATCACGACCGCCGCCCCGGCAGCGAGCAGCATGGCGGCGCGGTCCCTCCGCCGGCGGGCGGCGCGCAGCAGGAACGGGAGCGCCGCGAAGCCGGCGTACTTGACCATCCCCGACAGCGCCGCGAGCCCGCCGGCGAGGCCCGGCCGCCCCCTCTCGAACGCGAGGAGACCAAGGGCGAGGAGCGCGACAGCAAGCGCTTCCCCGTGCCCGCTTCCGGCGATTTCCGTGAGCGGCAAGGGGTTCCAGAGATATCCCGCCAGCAGCAGGTCGGGCAGGCCGCGGCGGCGCAGCAGGCCGAAGAGCGCCCAGACCACGAAGCCCTCGGCTACGAGGAACGCCGCCTTCATCACCCGGGCGTCCGTCGAGAAGGCCGCCAGCGCGGCAGCGAAAAGCTGGTGCGCCGGCGGATAGATCGCCGGCAGCATCCAGTAGCCCACCCGGGCCCGCACCTCGGGATGCGCATCGCGAAGCTCCGCGAGGCCCGGATCGTCCGGCGGCTGCGCCCACGGGTCGCCGCCCGAGACCACCACCCGCCCCTCCCAGATCACCCGGTAGACATCGTCGGACAACACCGGAGCCCCCGCCAGAAGGACGAGCCGCGACACGACCCCCGCCGCCACCACCACCGCCAACACGCTCCCGGACCCCCCTGTTCCCCCGGCGGGCGCCCCACCCCGTCCGCGCCGTCCGCGCCGGAACCACGGCAACGCCAGCAACCCGAGCGGCACACACAGCGCAGCATGCAGCCCGGCGTGCCACCCAAACCCGGCCCCCGCGCCAAGCGCCCACCCCAAAGCCGCCGCCAGCACCACATGAACCAGCGCGAGGCCGGCAACCCACCCCAAACCCCCTCGCTCCACGAGGCTTCCGTGTTCAGAATTCACCGGACGTGGAATTCCTCGGCGAAGCCGTGCTGACCGGCTGGTTCACGGTGCTGCTCCTGCTGTCGGTCTTCGGCTCGCACCGCTACCGGCTCATCGTGAGCCTGATGCGCCGCGAGGACCAGGCCGAGAGGCAGCGCAAGCACCTCGCCGCCCGCGGCCGGCCCCGCCTCGCCGCCGATCCGCCGCCGGTGCTGGTCCAGCTGCCGGTTTACAACGAACGTTACGTCGTCGAGCGGGTGATCCGCGCGGCCGCCGCGCTCGACTACCCGAAGTCGCGGCTCGCCATCCAGGTCCTCGACGACTCCACCGACGACACCGGCGCGATCGCCGAGCCGGTGATCGAGGAGCTCGCCGCCACCGGCCTGAACATCCGCCGGATCCATCGAACGGACCGCAGGGGCTTCAAGGCCGGCGCGCTCCAGGAAGGCATGGACGTCTCCAACGAGCCCTTCATCGCCATCTTCGACGCCGATTTCCTCCCCCGCCCCGACTTCCTCCGCTCGCTCCTCCCCTGCCTGCTCGGCGACGGGCGGGTGGGCATGGTCCAGGCCCGGTGGTCCCACCTGAACCGCCACTTCTCGCTCCTCACCGAGGTCCAGGCGATCCTCCTCGACGGCCACTTCGTGGCCGAGCATGGCGGCCGGCACGCGCTGGGGGCCTTCTTCAACTTCAACGGGACGGCCGGCATCTGGCGCCGCGAGGCCATCCTCGACGCCGGCGGCTGGGCCGGGGACACCCTCACCGAGGACCTAGACCTCTCCTACCGGGCCCAGCTGCGCGACTGGCGCTTCGTCTTCGTCCCGGCGGTCGCGGCGCCGGCGGAGCTGCCGGTCTCGATGAACGCCTTCAAGGCGCAGCAGCGGCGCTGGGCGAAGGGTTCGCTCCAGACGGCGCGGAAGCTCCTTCCGCAGGTGCTGGCGACCCGACTTCCCTTCCGGGTCCGGCTGGAGGCGCTCTTCCACCTGACCTCGAACGTGACCTACCCGCTGATGACCGTGCTGAGCCTGCTCATGGTCCCGGCGCTTCTCGTCCGCGTGCGCACCGGCCTCCGGGAAATGCTGGTGCTCGATCTTCCGATCTTCGTGGCGGCCACGGTTTCGGTGGTCGCCTTCTACGGGGTGTCCGAGGCCCGGGTGCTGCGCCTCGGCGGCGGCGCGAGCGCCGGCGCGAGCGGCGGCGAAGGCCTCTGGCGGCGGGTCGGCCGGATCCCGGCAACGCTGGCGGTGGGTATCGGCCTCTCGTTCAGCAACGCCGCGGCGGTCCTCGACGGCGTGCGGGGACGAAAGACCCCGTTCGCCCGGACGCCCAAGTACGGGGTATCGCGCCGCGGCGACCGCTGGCGCGGCAAGTCCTACCGGACGGCGGCCGGCGTTCTGCCCTGGCTCGAGGTGACCTGCGGCGCCGCGCTGCTTGCGGCTACCGTGTTCGCGGTGTTCCAGGGCGTCGTCGCCTCGGCGCCGTTCCTCCTTCTCTTCGCCTTCGGCTACCTCTACGTCGGGGGCCTCTCCCTCGCGGAACGCCGCGCTTCCGGGTGACAGCGCCGCCTTCCGCCCCGGCCGGCCCATGAGTTCTCTCCCCGAGCGCGCCCTCTTCTTCGCCGCCGGGCTCGTCTTCGGCGTGCTCGTCGGCGTCCTGCTCGCCAGAAACCCCGAGGCTCCGCCACCCGCCCAGCCGGCTTCTCCAGCCCCGGCTGCGGAAATCGCGCCACCGGTCACCCCTGCCGAAGTCGAACAGCAACTCCAATCCCTCCTCGCCGCGGTCGAGGCCAACCCCGAGGACCCCGCAGCGCGCGCCGCGGTCGGCGACCTCCACCTCGAGACCGGCGAGTTCCAGGAGGCGCTCTACTGGCTCCAGCAGGCCCGCAACCTCGCGCCGGACGACCCCGACATCCGGAGCCGCCTCGCCTTCGCCCGTCTCGCGCTGGGTGACCCGGCGACCGCGATCGCCGACTACGAGGAGATCCTCGCCGGGAACCCCGAGCACCTCGGTTCCCTGATCGCCCTCGGCCGGATCCGCCTCTTCCTCGAGCAGGACATGGAAGCCGGCATGGCGCTGTGGGAACGCGCCGTCGCCGCCGCCCCCGACTCCGAAGAAGCCGCCCTCCTCCGGACCCAGCTCGAAGCCCTCAGATCCGCCCACCCCCCCAACTAGCACCAGAGCCAGCCGACGGACGCCCCCCCGGCCTGGAGCGCGCCAGTTCCGGCCCGCATGGAGTCCCGAAGTCCCCTACTGGAGCGGGTGAGGCCCCAACCCGGGTCGCCGGATCGAGCCGAGATCCTCGAGGCTCCAGACCTCGAGTCCTGGGAGGCTCCTCCGGGCAACCCTCCTCAGGCGGCGATCATCGGTGACCAGCACGGACTCCGTCGCCTCCGCGCAAGCGAGGTAGAGGCAGTCATAGACCGGGTGTCCCAGCGCCACGGCAAGTTGCCCGGCTCTGGCAAGCAGGTCCCTTGTGGGGTGGAATGCGACCGCCTCCGGCAGGTTCAGGAGCGCTTCGAAGGTTGGCGTCAGGTCCGCGATCTCACCGCGGTGGACCTTCTTCCACAATGCGTTGGCGCATTCGATGACCAGGAAGGTGGGGGCGTAGCGTTCGATGTCCGGATCGCTCAGCAGGCGGGCTTCCTCATGTCGCGGTTCGGACACGAACCACTTGACGGCGACACTCGCGTCCACGGTGACGCTCATCTGTCACGGTCCTCGCGAATCAGGAGCGTGCTGTCCGTTTGCGGCGTGCCGCGGGTAGCTGCCGCAAGCCGCCTGGCGCGCGCGAAGAAGGCCGTGACGCGTGCGCGATCCGTGACGCTCCTGGTCAGGCGCCAGCGAACCTCTGCTTCGAGCGAACGGTGGTTCGCCCTCGCGCGCTCCTTGAGCCGTGCGATGACGTTGTCGTCGAGATTGCGTACTGTCAGGTTGCCCATGGCTGACTCCTTGCGTCCATCCTCTGGAAGCGAATCACCGGCAGAATGCTAGCAGTATGCGCACACTCCGCGTGGAGATCCAGCTCCCGCCGGCCGACAGGCCGACACCCGCCTCCGGCGTTGGCCGGTGAGGACACCGGCGCTCCATGCTGGCCGCACTGGCTTGGGAGCGCCGGACCCATGGAGCGCCGGCGTCCCCGCCGGCCTGCGCCGCACCGCACTCTCCTCCCGACAGCGCCGCCGTGCCGACGGACCGTGGGCCGGTGAGGACACCGGCGCTCCATGCTGGCCGCACTGACGTTGGGAGCGCCGGACCCTTGGAGCGCCGGCGTCCTCGCCGGCCACTGCCGCACCGCACTCTCCTCCCGACAGCGCCGCCGTGCCGATGCACCGGGGCCGGGAGGCCCACCCACCATGCCCGCCTGCGGCGGTGGCCGGTGAGGACACCGGCGCTCCCGGTGCAATGGCCGGTGAGGACACCGGCGCTCCACTAGCATTCGGGCGATGCGCTCCCTGGCTCTCGTGCTGACCGTGGCCGCAGCCCCAGCCACCCATGCAGCCGCCACCGAAGGCGCCTTTCTCCCCCGCGCCACCGAGATCAACGGGACGACCTATCGCTGGCAGGTGTTCGTCCCCGCCGCCGTCCTCGCCGGCGAAGACCCGAGCCCGCCGGTCATCCTCTTCCTTCACGGCGCCGGTGAACGCGGCCGCGACGGTGAGGGGCAGACCCGGATCGGCCTCCCGGCCGTCCTCCGCGAAACCCCCGACTTCCCCGCGCTGGTGGTTATGCCCCAGGCCCCCCGGGACGCCTGGTGGGGCACGCCGGAGATCGAGCAACTCGCCTTCGCCGCCCTCGACGCCGCCGTCGCCGAGTTCGGCGGCGATGCCGACCGCACCTATCTCACCGGACTCTCGCTCGGGGGCTTCGGGACCTGGGCGTACGCCTACCGCTACCCGGACCGCTTCGCCGCCCTGATCCCTGTCTGCGGCGGCGTCTCGCCGCTGGGATCGCGGCTCCCCACCCCCGCCTGGCACCCCGCGGCCGTCTCCCCCGACCCGTTCGGCGAAACGGCGCGGACCATCGCCCCCCTCCCCGTCTGGGTCTTTCACGGCGCCCGCGATCGTCGCGTTCCGGTGTCCGAGTCCCAGAGCATGGTGGCCGCCCTCGAGGCGGCGGGCGCAAGCCCCCGCTACACCGAGTACCCCGAGGTGGGCCACGACGCCTGGGTTCCGGCGTACCGGGAGGAAGGGCTCTTCGCGTGGCTCTTCGCCCAGCGCCGCTCCCGCTGACTCCCCCCGGCCGCGCATGGGCCGCAGCCACATCCGCAACCGCAAGGGAGCGGATCCCGCCGGCTACGGCTTCGCGTTCGACCAGCTTCCGCGCCCGCTGGACCCCCACGCGCTCTTCCATCCGGCCCCCGACGCCAACGACCCCCCGCTCGAGGTCGAGATCGGCTCCGGCAAGGGCGCCTTCCTGATCAACGAAGGCAGGGCCCGCCCGGAAGTCCGCCTTCTCGGCGTGGAGCGCGCCCGACGCTACTGGCTCTATGCCGCCGACCGCCTCCGGCGGAACGCGCGAACGAACGCCCGCCTGCTCCTCGCCGACGCAACCGAGGCCCTCACGGCCTTCCCCGCTGCCAGCGTGGGCGTGCTCCACGTCTACTTCCCGGATCCATGGCCGAAGCGGCGCCACGCCCACCGCCGGCTCCTCCTGCAACCGGCCTTCCTCACGGCGGCCGAGCGCTGCCTCGCTTCGGGCGGGACCATCCGCATCGTGACCGACAACCTCCCCTACTTCGAAGCCGCCGCGTCCATCCTCGAGACGCGCAAGGCCCTCCGCCGCTGCCCCTACGTCCCCCCGCTCTCCGCCCGCCCGGGCGAACTGGTGGGCTCGAACTTCGAGCGGAAGTACCGGCTGGAAGGACGGGAGATCCGCGCCGCGGCGTTTCGCCGGCGGTCAGCGGATGAAGACAACGTTCTCGCGCGCGAACAGGACCGACGCAAAGCGGAGTAGCGCCGTCGCGGCCACCAGCGCCAGAGCCCCGGCCACGACGAGCTCCCACGCCGCCGGCGCGTCCCCGGCCACGACCCCGAGCATCATCAGGTGCTGCCCGAGGATGGGGATGAACGACGTCCACGACCCCTGCTCCACCCAGCCGAAGGTGACGGCGAAGAAGGGGATCATCGGGATGAAGGCCAGGTAGCCGAAGTAGGTCTGGGCCTCCTTGTAGGACTTCGCGTACGTCGCCACCACGACCTGCAGGGACGCGCAGAAGAGCGCCAGCGGGACCGCTAGAACCACCACCAGCAGCCAGTCCGCGGGCTCCGGGGACACGTTGATCGCCCCGGGCATGAACCGCAGCACGAAGACGCAGGTGGCGACGCCGAGCAGCGACAGGAACACCGCGAAGGTCGCGGCCGCGCCCCACTTGCCGAGCACCAGACGCCGGGCCGGCACGGCGTTGACCAGGAGCGCCTCGATCGACCCCCGCTCCCGCTCCCCGGCGACCGCGTCGGCGGCGATCTGCATCCCCCCGAAGAACGCGTTCATCAACAGGAACATCGGGATGAACCCCAGGGCCTGGAACACGGTCCTCCGGCGGGCGCTGAACACCTCCGCGGTTTCCACCGCGACGGGACGAACGAGCAGCGGACTGACGCCCCGGGCGATCAGCCGCATCGCCGCCACTTCCTGGCTGTAGCGCCCGATGAGCCCGCGCACCCGGCTCAACTTGACCGAGGCCCCGGTCCGTGAAGTGTCCGCGACGAGTTCCACCTCGGCGGGAACGCCTTCGGCGAAGTCCTCCCCGTACTCCTCCGGGATGCGCAGGACGACGTCCTCCTCGCGGTCCCGGACCGCTGCCTCCGGGTCTTCCGGCGCCGGACCGATCTCCACCCCCGGCTGGCGGTCCAGCCACGCCACCAGCGCCGGCGCGTACGCCGCCCCCTCGACCGGCAGCGTCAGGTCGAGGGCCTCGCTCCGCACTTCCTCGCTGAAGCGGCCCATCACCAGCACCAGGATCGGGAAGATCGAGATGGAGATGAGCACCGCCACCAGGGCGCGACGGTCCCGAATCCCTTCCAGGAGTTCCTTCCGGTAGACGATGAGGGCCGGGTCCATCATCGCCCCTTCAATCCACCGGGACCGGCTCCCCGGTCAGCCTCACGAACGCCTCTTCGAGGTCTTCGCAACCGGCGGCGTCCCGGATCCGGTCCGGCGTGCCCTCCGCCGCGACCCGCCCCGAAGCGATGATGACGATGCGGTCGCAGAGGAGCGAGACCTCTTGCATGATGTGGGACGAGAACAGGACCGCGCGTCCCCGCTCCCGCAGCTCGCGGATCATCCCCCGCATCCGCCGGGTGCTCATCACGTCGAGCCCGTTGGTGGGCTCGTCGAGCACCACGTTCTGGGGATCGTGGACCAGGGCCCGGGCCAGCAGCACCCGCGACCGCTCCCCGTGCGAGTAGCCCTTGGCGCGCCGGTCCACGAACCCGCCCATCTCCAGGAGACGGAGGAAATCCTCGGTGCGGGACGCCGCCGTCATCGGATCAATCCCCCGCAGCCGGGCGAAGTAGCGGATGTTCTCCCGCCCGGTGAGCCTCGGATACAGGGCGTGCGAGTCCGGCAGCGCGCCGAGCCGCGCCTGGGCTCCCATCGGGTCTTTCCGGACGTCCACGCCGTCGATCTCGATCGACCCCGCTTCCGGGGCCATGAGCCCGTAGAGCATCCGCATCGTGGTGGACTTCCCGGCGCCGTTCGGACCGAGGAGCCCGGTCACCTCCCCGTCCCGGGCGGTGAATCCCACATCGGCCACGGCGACCACCTCGCCGAACGTCTTCCGCAGGCCGGAGGCGGTGATCATGAGCCGCTCTCCGCGTCGGGACCGGTCCCGGTGAGCCAGAAGGGCGGCCGCCGGATGGCGTCGAGGCACTCCGCGTCCAGACCGCTGGCGTCCCCAGCATCAATGAAGGCGCCGATGAGCTCGGGAACGCAGCCGAAGGACAACGTGCCGTGGGCGGCGCCGGGAACCACGAAATGCCGCGCGTTCGGGAGGGTCGCGGCGGCGTGCTCCCCCCACCGGGGCGGCGTCACCGGATCGAGCTCACCGGAGAGAATCAGCACCGGAGCCTCGGAGGCGACCGGCTCCCGGTAGCCCGGCGGGAGCTCCGCCCGAGGCCAGACCGAGCACGCCTCGACCATCTGCTCGAACATGACCGCGTCGAAGACCGTCTCCTCGGCAGCGCGGGCGGCGTCCCCCGCGTTCACGAACGGGATGTCCTCGGCGCAGAGCACCGAGAGGAACATGCCGATGGCGAGACCGGGGCCGGTGACCGGATCGGCGACGGTGACCAGCGGACCGAAATCCCCGTCGAGGGCGCTCTCGATCATGAGCGGGGCCAGCGACGCGAGCTGGGGGCTATAGAGCACCGCCCGCAGCACCGCCGCCACGCCGCTGCGCGGGAGGGGGATCTCCTCCCAGTCGCCGGTCCGGGGGTGGCGAACGCTCACCCGCCGAGGCGGATCCTCGTCCATCCGCCGCAGCAGCTCCGCCACCGACTCGCCGAGGTCGGGGAAGCGGGTGCGGCAGTCGGCGTCGGCCTCGCACGCCTCGATCATCAGGGTGAGCGCCCGCTGCGCGTCTTCGGGGAAGGAGACCGGGATGCCCATGTCCACCGGGGCCACGCCGTCGAGAATGGCCGACCGGACGCTCTCGGGATGCCTTCGCAGAAACACCGCGGCGGCCCGGGTGCCGTAGGAGCCGCCCCAGAGGTTGATCGGCCCGTAGCCGAGGGCGACCCGGACCTCCTCGAGGTCGTCCATCGCGTCCGGCGTGGCGTAGTGCTCGGGGCTTGCGTCGAGCTCTTCGAGACAGCCCCGCCAGTCGGCCTCCGTCACATCCTCCGGAACCGAGTCGGAGGGCGAGAGCGGCTCATCGAGGAAATCGCAGTGCAGCCGGTTCGAGCCCCCCGTGCCGCGCTGGTCCACGAACACGAAGTCCCGCCGCCGGCGCAACTCCGGCAGGGCGGCGCCGAGGAGCGGCGCGAGATCGGTCGCCGCCTGTCCCGGCCCTCCGGCAAGGAAGAAGATCGGATCCGGCTCCGGGTTCGCCTCCTCGGCGGCGAGGACGACGACCTGCAGCCCGACCCGGCGTCCGTCGGGGTTCCCCCGGTCCTCGGGGACCTCGACCGTGGCGCAGAGCGCACCTTCGGGCGCATCCCCGGGCGAACACGGCCCAAGCGGCGACTCCGCCGCTTCACCCGGCCCCTCGTCCGGGTCCCCGTCCGCCGCGTCCGGTCCCTGCGAACAGCCCGCCAGAACCGCAAGGCCGATCCCGGCGCCGGCCAGACCGAGCTTCGTGGAGCGCGTCAGCGGGGGCACGGCCCGGGAGCCTAGCGCCGCAGGTGACGGGCGCGCCGACCCCCGGGCGGGGGTCGGACGCTCAGGAGAACTGGCGGCCGAGACCGGGCGCGTCGCCTCGGAGCGCGGTCACCACGTCGAGCCGGGCCGCAAGGCGGGCCGGCTGCAGACTGGCCCCGAAGACCGCCGCCAGCAGGATGAGCGGCACCGCCGCGTAGACCGTGGGATCGAGCGGCGTGATCCGGAAGAGAAGCGGCGTCAGCTCGCTGGTGAGGAGCCGCTGAAGCAGCCAGGTCAGCAGCAGCCCCGGGACCAGGCCGAAGGCGGCGATCCGAAGCCCTTCCTTGAGCACCAGCCGCCGGATGTCCGTCGGGGTCGCGCCAAGCGCCAGGCGGACGCCGTGGGAAGACAGCCGCGAACTGGTGTGGAAGGAGACCACCGAGAACACGCCCCACGCTGCGAGAAAGGCCGCCGCGAGCGCGAACCCGCCCATGAGGAGCGCGTAGAGGCGGGGACGGGCGACGGACTCCCGGATCGGATCCTTCAGCGTCCGGGGGTTCAGCACCCCGATCGCCGCATCCACGCCCTCGACCCGCCCGATCGCGGCGGCCGCGATCCCGGCTCCGGGCGCGTGGCGCAGGACCACGCTCATCCGCGACCGGAATGCGTCCGTGGGCAGTTGCGAGGAGTCGGCGTAGAGGCGGTAGAGGATCGGCTCGGTCGGGTTCTCCGCCCCTTCCTCGTGGACATCGCCGACCACGCCCACGATCCGGCCCAGCCCGGGCAGCTCCAGCCCGATCGGTGCATCTTCGAGGTAGCGGTCCACCAGGCTGCGGTTCACCACCGCGAGCCGCCCGGCGTCGCTGCGGTCGCCGCCGCTGAATACGCGGCCTTCCAGCACCGGGATGCCCATCGCCGCGAAGTAGCCGGAAGACACGCGGCGCAGCAGCGCCCGAGGCACCTGGTTGGGGTCGGTGACCTGCTGGTCGGAGATCCGCCGGAAACCGATCACCGCCCGCTCGCCGCTCAGCGGCAGCGTGTCCACCACGCCGACGTGGAGCACGCCGGGAAGGGAGCCGAGCTCCTCCTCGATGCGTTCGAGGGCCGCGATGCCGGCAGCAGCACTGCCGTACCGACTCTCGGGGAACTGCAGGTCGAGCACGACGGTGTCCCGGGGCTCGTAGCCGGGCGGCTCCGCGGCGAGGGCGAGGAAGCTGCGGGTGAGGAGTCCGGCGCCGATAAGCAGCGGAAGCGCCAGCGCGAGCTGCAGCGAGGCGAAGAGACCGCCGCCCCCGAAGCCCCGCGCCGCGCCGAGGGACGCGTCGTCCCCCCGCGCGGACCCCGAAAGGGCCGCCGAGGGATCGCGCGAGGCGGCCCGCCACGCCGGAAGCGTCCCGGCGAGGACCGCCGCCCCGAGCGCCGCGGCAGCGACGAACCCCAACACCGGCAACGACGTCTCGGCGGCGGCCAGCTCCGGCAGCCCGAGCACCGTCAGTGAGCGGACGAATCCGGCGCCCCAGACCGAGATGAGGGCCCCCAGCACGCCGGCGCCGACCGCGAGCAGCGCGCTCTCCGCGAAGAGGCGCAGCAGGAGGCGCCTCCGGTCCGCGCCGAGCGCGGTGCGCACCGCCAGTTCCCGCCCCTGCCCCGCCGCCCGGGTGAACAGCAGGTTGGCGACGTTCCCGCAGGCAATGAGCAGCACCAGCAGGGTCACTCCGAAGAGCGCCTGGAGGGGTCCGCGCACGCGCCGCGACGCCCGGTCCTGGAACGAAGTGAGGTGGACGGTGACGCCCTCGTTCAGCATCTGCTGGATCGGACTCGCTTCGCTCAGCCGCGCGATGAGCGCCCCGGCCTCGGCTTCCGCCTGTTCCACCGTGACGCCGTCGCCGAGGCGGGCGATGACCCTTACCAGCTCCAGCCGCACCTGGCCGGGAGAGAGCGTTGCCGCCGGCTCGACCGGATAGGGGACGAAGAGCTCCGCCTCCGCGTTCGGGAACGCGAAGCCCGACGGCATGATCCCGATGACCTCGAAGGACCGGTCGTCGAAGAGCAGCAGCTCTCCCACGATCCCATGATCGCCGCCGAACTCGCGCTGCCAGAAGGCATCGGTCAGCAGCACCACCGCGTCCCGCCCGGGGACCGATTCCTCCTCGAGGAATGCCCGGCCGTGAGCGGGGCCCACCCCGAGGACTTCGAAGACGCTCGGCGAGACCTGGTGCGCGGCGAGGGGGCGGGCTTCGGTGGGTGACGCCGACAGCCCCCGGTACGCGACCGGCCGGTCCCCGTACATCGCCATCTCCCGAAAGACGGTGTTCGCCTCCCGCCACTCGCGGAAGTGGTCGGTCGAGAACGCCGCGATCTCCTCCGCCGCCTCCATGAGTTGCGGGCGACGCTCCCAGACCTGGACCAGGCGCTCCGGCTCCGGATAGGGCAGCGGCTTCAGCAGGATGCCGTAGACGGCCGAAAAGACCGTGGAAGCGCTCCCGATCGCCAGTCCCAGCGGAATCACCACCAGCAGCGCAAACGCCGGCCGGCGCAGCAGGCTTCGCCCCGCCTCGGAAAACTCGTGCCGCATCGGGACTCCTCTCGCACAATCTACCAACCCGACAGGCCCCGAACCGTTCCCACCAAAGACGTGGAGCGCCGGCGTCCTCGCCGGCCTGCGCCGCACCTTCGGTCCATGTGGAGCTCGTCCATCCGCCGGCGCACCCACGGCGCTACGCAGGGAACGCCGTCGCCCCCACCGGCCCTCCATGGCTCCGGTAGCCTCCCCGTCTCCCGACGGCGCCGCATCCGGCGCCCCCCCGAGCGACACATGCCCAAGGACAGGAAGACTCGCAGACAGCCGAGGCTGCTCTCCGGGGGCAACCCGCAGATTCCGAAGGGCGACGGAGACGCCCCGGTCCAGGCCTACATCGCCGCGATGCCCGGCTGGAAGAGCGCCGCCGGCCGCCGGCTCGACCTGCTCGTCGAGAGCACCGTCCCCGACGTGAAGAAGGCCGTGCGCTGGAACTCCCCCTTCTACAGCGTCGACGGCGAGGACTGGTTCGCGAGCATCCACGTCTTCGCCCGGTACATCAAGCTCACGTTCCTGAACGGCAGCGCGCTCTCCCCCCTCCCGCCCTACGGGGGAAAGGACCCGGACGCCCGCTGGGTCCGGATCCACGAGAACGACCTCGACGAGGAGCAGCTGCGAAGCTGGATCCGCCAGTCCGCCGCCCTCCCCGGCTGGCGCGGCTTCCGCTCCTCCGGATAGCCGGAGCGCCGGTGTCCTCACCGGCCCCCGCCGCCGGGAAAGAGAGCGAGGTCGGCGCAGGCCGGCGAGGACGCCGGCGCTCCAGGGCGCTCCCTCACGAACGGGTTGCCGAAGTCCTGTCGAAGACCACGAGCAACACCAACGGCCTTGCCTTGCGGTACCGTACCGGCGCCTGCCTCCGCAAGACCGCCCGCAGACCCGGACCCTCCCGGCGGAGGTCGAGGCCGGCGTCTTCGCACACCCTGTCTCCTGCAGGGTCTCTTGCTGAAGAGTTGGACGGCCCTTTGGCCTCAGCTACCTCCTTTGGCATCGACCCCGTCAGCGTTCGTGGTTGCGGTCAGGGTTCAACGTGTCAACTGCTGGACGGGAGCAATCCATGAGACGACTGATTCGTGCCCTTTCCGACAACGGGGAGAGCGAGGAAGTCGTCGTCGCCGCCCACGTGCGCCGCACCGAACAGAAGGCCAGCGAGCCGCCGGGGTTCCTGCGCCGCCACTCGATGCCCGGGAGCGACGGGCCGGCCTATCCTTTGGCGCCAGCGCCGCTCCTTTCGGGCACCACCTCCTCCGGTTGACCGGCCGGATCGACGGCATCGTGGGACCGCCGGTTCCGCTGCACCCGCCCCATCCGGGGCGCCTCGTTCCGGTGTCCCCCGATCCGCGCCGGGCGCCTCGACCTCACCCGCCTTCTTCCGTGAACGCCTCGTGAACCCATCCCTCGCCCGCTGCCTTGTCGCGGAGTTCGTCGGGACGGCGGGCCTTCTCGCCCTGATCGTCGGCTCCGGCATCATGGCCGACAACCTCTCGGGCGGGAACGACGGCGTGGCCCTGATCGGCTGCACCGCCGCGATCGGCGCAGGGCTGACCGTGCTGATCTGGGTCTTCGGGCCGGTGTCCGGATGCCACATCAACCCCGCAGTGACCCTCGCCTTCACCCTGCGCGGCGAGATCGCGCCGCAGCGCGCGGCGGCCTACGTGGCGGTCCAAGCGTTCGCCGGCGTCGTCGGCGTGCTCGCGACCCACGTCATGTTCGACCTGCCGATCCTCCAGGCGTCCACCACCGTCCGCACCGGCGTCGGACAGTGGTTCTCCGAAATCGTGGCCACCTTCGGCCTGGTGACGGTGATCCTGGGCTGCCTCCGGGTACGGCCCCGAGCCGTGGCGGCGGCCGTGGGGCTGTTCATCTTCGCCGCCTGCTGGTTCACCGCCTCGACGTCGTTCGCGAACCCGGCGGTGACGCTCGCCCGCTCCTTCACCGACACCTTCTGCGGCATCCGCCCGGTGGACGCGCCCGCGTTCATCCTCATGGAATTCCTGGCCGCGGCGGCAGCCGTGCCCTTCGCTGCCTGGCTCTTCCGGAAGGACACCACCTAGGAGTCTGCGCCGCAGGA
>JAAXGQ010000036.1 GCA_012271265.1 Vicinamibacteraceae bacterium | reverse complement strand
GATCAGCGTCGCGTGCAGATGGGGGGCGCCCTCGTCCTGATGCAGCGCGCAATGGGCCAACCGCGACCCCGGACCCGCCCGATCGACCAGCCACTCCACGCAGTCCTTCGACCAGGCCCGCACCTTCTCGGCCGACCAGGGCTGCTCCTTCTCGCCGTCGTAGCGGGGCGGTCCGGCGAAGACCCAGGTCGTCGCTCCCATCGGTTGCCGGCCCCGAGTCTTCTTCCGCCGGCACTCCCGCATGTAGCCCTGAGCCGCCCCGACGCGCTCCTTCGCCGTCTCCTGGTCGATCTGCTCGCCCTCCCCATCGAGGAGGACCACCGGCTCGAGCGCCACCTTCTCGCCGCCCTCGACGTCGAGCTCTCGAGGGGCGGCTGACTCGGGCCGGGTCTCGCCGTCGATGTGCTTGCCGAGCCCACCACCAGCGCCCCCGACACGCGCCATCCGAACGACCTGGGTACTCACAGCACCCCGAGTTTACACCAATTTTTCGGAGTAAAAGAGGTAACTCACTACCGAATTCTGGCGAATTCGCCGGCGCCTTACGGCGCCGGGTGAGGCCGGACCCTTCGGCCCGGCAAAAGAGCTTTCTCTTGTGTCAGCCAAGAAACCGGAGGGCGGCGATCACGAGTCCGGCAACGCCGAGCATGCGCCACGTCAAGCGCGTCTCGGCCGCAGCAATCCGGGCGTCAACCCGCGCGTCGAGAGTATCTATCCGCGCGTCGAACATGTCGGGCGTGACGTGCTCGCCATGCTCGGCGGCCTGGCGGATGCCCTCGGCGATGGCGTCGGCGAGCTTGGGGTCGGCTCCGGCGTCGGCCAGGGTGCGGGCGATGGTCAGGGTATCGAACATGGTCAGGCTCTCCTAGGCTGCGCGCTTGCCGGTGATGGCCTCGCGGCGTCGGCCCGCCGGCGGGGCGGGGGGGATCAGCCGAGCATGCGCAGGATGGCGATCGCAGCGCCGATGACCGCGGCGAGGATGACGCCGGTCTGCGCGAGCATCGCGCCGGCGAACCGCCAGGTCAGGCGGGTCTCGGCGTCGGCGATCCGCGTGTTGATCTGCGCCTCGAGCTTCCCGAGCTGGTCGGGCGTGACGTGGTCGCCGTGGTCGGCCGCCTCGCGGACCGCGGCCGTGATGGCGTCGGCGAGCTTCGGGTCGGCGCCGGCGTCGGTCAGCGTGCGGGCGATCGCGAGGGTGTCGAGAGTGGCCATGCGTTCCTCCAGTCTAAGCCCCCCTGGCCGTGGATTCCGGGACCGCGGTCTGTGCGGTCCGGGCCCTTGAGTGCAGTTGCGAGCGGTAGCGAGCGCACAACCAGCAAGGTAGACCCTCCGCCGGGGCCGTGGGTGGAGGCGGCGAGGTTCCTGGCCAGGGCGGCCGTGCGGGGCTCAGTTGCCATCCTCACCAGCACGCTCTTCGTCGGCGGGTCCGTGCTTGCTGGCAGGGCCCTCACGGCCTGCGGTAGCGCGGCCCGTGGACACGGCGCAGCCGGTTCTCGCGCACCTCCTCGATCAGCTTGTCGGCGAGGTCCTGGAGGCGGTCGACGTCGATCTCGCCCTCGGCGAGGCGACGGCGCTCGTCGCGCTCGTCGTAGTCATGCCCGGCCTCGCGGGCTCGGGCGGCGATCGCGCCGAACAGGCCCTCGATGCGGTCTTCGGTCCGTCGCTGCTGCTGCTCCTGTCGCCGTCGGTCGGCCTCGCGCGCGCGGGACGTACCAGCAGCAGCGTACCGATCAGAGATCAGGTTCCTTTGTACTGGTTCACCTGAGATGTCACCTTTCGTGACATCTAGATGTCGCGTTTCGTGACATCTAAACGGTGTCTGGGGGGTCTCCTTGGAGCCCTCGCCGGGGGTCCGGAACCATGCGATCCAGCTCTCGAGGAAGGTGTACTGGCAGCTGGCACCCCGCCGGTGCCGGTCCTTGACGAGGACGGCGTGCTTGGCGGCGGCGGAGAGGGCCATGCTGACGCGCTGTCGCGACGCGCGGACCATCTTCGCGAGGGTCGTCTGCTTCGGCCACGCCTTCCGGCGGACGTCCACGAATTCCGAGAGCGCGAGGCAGACGTCGAGGACGAGACCCTTCAGGCGGTGGTCGGCCCAGAGGCGGGCGCGGATCCGGTCGCATCCGCGGGTGGCCGTGAAGCTGATGGGTAGGTCGAGCTGCTTCGGGCCGGTCCCCGGGAGAAGCTGGAGGGCCGCGGCGTCGGGTCTCGGGGCTTGGTCGTCGGGAACGGGGGCAGTCACCCCGCTGGGTGCGGGTGTGCTACGATTCATGGCGTCTCCTAGCAGCCTCGCTCCGGACGGTGCCATCAACACCTTGCGAGGCAACGAGATGGTAGCACGAACCCTCGGCCCCCCACTCGGCCGGGGGTTTCGTCTGTACGGGGGCCGGGGCGGTCGGCGCACGCTGTCTGGGTGCCGCCCGCGGCCTCGGGCTCGCGGGGGAGCGGGGGGATCGGCGGGACGCGGCCGCTGTCCAGCGCGGCTGGCGCAGCGAGTCGGTTCGAGCCGGCTTCGAGGCGAAGGCCTCCCGCGACAACTGTCGAGGGCGTTGAGGTCGACTTCACCGTTCCACCGGGCCATCCTCCCCCGTCGTGCGCCGTTGGCGGTTCAGTCCCGTCCGAACCCCTGCGGCAGCTCCACGTCGACGGCGTCGAGGTCGACGTCGAGGACGCCCTCGAGCAGCTCGGCGGTCCGGAAGTCGGCCAGGGACTCCGGCAGCTGGTCGCGCCAGGAGACGCCCTCGAGCAACTCGGCGGTCTGGGAGTCGGCCAGGGCCTCGGGTGCCCAGGGGCTTCGGCCGCGTCCGGCCCCCCGCTCGGCCGCGGACCTGGGGCGCCGGCCCTCTGATACCATCCAGCCCAAGTCACCTGTACGTGGACTGACAACCCGCTCGTCGCTGGCGAAACACCCATCAAGGCAGCCCACATCAACGAGATTCGAGCGTGCATCGACCGAATCCTCGCCGGCGGCGGCACGCCCCCGCCACCTCCCCCACCAGAAGGGGCCGACTTCACCGTCAGCAACGTTCGGCAATACGACGCGACCATCGATGAGGCGCACTGGCTCTACTTCGACGTCACTGCCCATCGGGCCATCCCTCGGCTCGAGATCGGCGTCAGATTCGAGCACGCAGCGGGGACGTTTACCAGTTGCACGGAGTACTTGTTCGACTTGGAGGCTGGCGAGATCGAAGAGGTCTTGTCGATTCCCGACATATGCGGGGCGGACATCCCGTGGGTGCGTGTGCGCATCTCGCCGCCCGCCGGGTACACCTGCGAGGGCTGCGGGACGTACCGTTCGGCCGACTCAGCCTTCGCCACCGAAATGTCTCCGAAAGCAATCGTCTCGCCTGACGATACGGGTAAGGTCATCGAGGAGGCCAGACAGCGCCCCTGACGCAAGGCCCGCCCCGGGGCGGTCGGCAGCGACGGGGCTCCGTCGGGCTGAACCGGAGCCGTCCCATAACGGAAATTATGGGTCAGCCCCGGCCCCGCTCGGCCGCGATCGCCGCGCCCAGGGCCTCGCGGACCTGGGCGGCCGGGGCGCCGACGGCCGCGGCGACCGCCCGGGCGACCACCGACCACCGCGGCGGGCGACGTCGAGACGGCCGGGATTCCGGACAGCCGGAGCACCCGAGGACGAACCGATCGGCACTGTCCGGCCGGCGCTTCACCGCCCACTTGTGGGCGACGGTCCGGTCGTTGAACCGGCGGGGGGCCATCGTGAAGACGCGTCCGGATCTGAGCCAAGCGTGGTAGTGCATGGTCCCTGTATCGGCAGATCTGCAACCTGCGTTGCACGACGTTCGCCAGGTTGAACGATCTCGACCGGGCGCGGGCCTCAGCACCCGGCGACCCGGAATCGCCGTACAGGGCCTCTCAGGGCCTCTGAGGGGCCGATCCGGGATTCGAGGACCCGGATCCGGCCGGATCGACCATGGGTGGCCATCAGCCGAGCAGTTGCAGCACGGCCACCACGAGCCCGGCGATGCCGAGCATGCGCCACGTCAGCCGGGTCTCGGCGTTGGCGATCCGGGCGTCGAGCTCGGCGAGCCCGGCCTTGAACTGGTCGGGCGTCACGTGGTCGTCGTCGTGGTCGGCCGCCTCGCGGACCGCGGCCGTGATGGCGTCGGCGAGCTTCGGATCGGCGCCGGCGTCGGTTAGGGTGCGAGCGATGGCGAGGGTGTCGAGAGTGGCCATGTCGTCCGTCTCCAGTCTAGCCCCCCGGCCGTTGGATCCGCACTGCGCGGTCCTTCGCGGTACCCGGGGGCCTCGCCGGCGTTCCGCGAGCGGTTAGCCGAGGGTGCCGCACCAGGCACAGGGGGGAGGGTCGCGGGAAGAGGGAGGCACCAGGGGGGGTCAGCGGTCGCGGCCACGGCCGCGCTCGACTTCCTTCACCAGCCAATCTCTGTCGTCCGGGTGCATTTCGGCCCGATCCGCAGCCTCCTCCAACTCCCGGCGCACCGGCCCAAGTTCCCGCACCACCTTCACGAGACGATCGCCCCATCGCGACTCACGATCCCGATCCTCGCGGGCCTGGTCCCGCTCGGCCGCCATCGTCTTGGCCTCCTGCCGGGCTTGGCTGCGCTCGCGCCGGGCCTGGTCCCGCTCGACCCCCAACGTCCCGACCTGATGGATGAGATCGCCGCGGGCCCTGCGCACTTCCACCAAGTCCTGCTGAGCTTTGGCCAATTCGTCGGCCGACTCCTGTTTCGCCGCCGTAACTTGCGCCGCGGCTCGCTCCCCCCACAACTCGTGAATCCGCACGCCGTCCCGCCTGAGGCGCGCGTTGTCCTGCTTGAGCTCGTATAGCTCTCCGAGGGTGGACCTCAGGGTCTCGTCGCTCAGATTCTTTGCCGCCCGCGCCCTGTCCCGCTGCCCCACGGCCCGGTCCCGCTCTCGACGAGCCTCGTTCCGCTCTTCCGTTGCCCGGGCTGCCCGCTCGTCCGCATCCGCGGCGGTGCTGGTTGCGGCATCGAGGCGCTTCCGGTGCTTCTGCGCCGCCTCCCCGTCCGCCCGCTCAAGAACCTCGGCGATCCGCTTGCCGGCGTGAACCTTGGCCTCATGCGTCCGATTCCGCTCCTCCTCGACCCGAATCCGGATCCCGAGGTCGCGGTCAACGGGTGCGTGCTCGCGGCTGGAACCCACCTCGCCGCGCTCGAGACCGTGCTTCCGGCCGACCGCCTCGTGGAAGTTGTCCTGCAACCCCGACATCAGCAGCGTGCCGGTCTTCCCCTTCACCGTGAACCGGTTACGGACCCGGTTCCATCCCAAGCGCCCCTGCTCGTCGGCCACGATCAACGTCGCGTGCAGATGGGGGGCGCCCTCGTCCTGATGCAGCGCGCAATGGGCCAATCGCGACCCCGGACCCGCCCGGTCGACCAGCCACTTCACGCAGTCCTTCGACCAGGCCCGCACCTTCTCGGCCGACCAGGGCGGCTCCTTCTCGCCGTCGTAGCGGGGCGGGCCGGCGAAGACCCAGGTTGCCGCTCCCATCGGTTGCCGGCCCCGAGTCTTGTTCCGCCGGCACTCCCGCATGTAGCCCTGAGCCGCCCTGACGCGCTTCTTCGCCGCCACCTGGTCGATCTGCTCGCCCTCGACATCGAGGAGGACCACCGGCTCGAGCGCCACCTTCTCGCCGCCCTCGACATCGAGCTCTCGAGGGGCGGCTGACTCGGGCCGGGTCTCGCCGTCGATGTGCTTGCCGAGCCCACCACCAGCGCCCCCGACACGCGCCATCCGAACGACCTGGGTACTCACAGCGACCCGAGTCTACATCAATTTTGCGAAGTAAAAGAGGAACTCACTGCCGAATTCTGGCGAATTCGCCGGCACCCTGACGGTGCCGGGTGAGGCCGGACCTTCGGCCCGACAAGAGCCCTAACCGGTCGACCCGGACAGGAACCGCAGGATTGCGGCCGTCAGCGTCGCCGTTGCCAGCACGGTCCCGATCATCCAGCGGATGAGCCTGGTTTCGAGGTTCGCAACCTCGGTGCGGACACCGGCGATCTGAGTCGACAAGCGGGTGTCGAGGTTGGCGACTTCGGTCCGCACGTCACCGATCTGCGCCGAGAGCCGCGTATCCAGGTTCGCGATTTCGGCGCGGACCTCGGCAATCTCGGTCCGGACCTCGGCCAGGCCCGCCTTGAACTGGTCGGACGTGACGTGGTCGCCCTGCTCGGCGACCTTCCGCATGGCGTTGGCGATGGTCTCGGCCTGGTCGCGGTCGATACCACCAGCGGTCATTTCCCGGGCAACAGCAAGCGTGTCGAGCATCGAACCTCCCCCCCTGTGCCCCTCACCGCTCAATCGCGTCCGAAGCCTCGGGGAAGCTGAACGTCGAGGGCGTCGAGGTCGACGTCGCAGACGCCCTTGAGCAGCTCGGCGGTCCGAGAGTCGGCCAGGGATTCGGGGAGCTGGTCGCGCCAAGCCTCGTATTCGGCCTGGAGGGTGCGGAGCTCGTCGACGGCGGCCGCCCACCGCTTCGGCCGCGGCTGGCGGTTCTTGGGGCGCACGGGCGGCGTCCGAACGGGCTCGCCAGCGGCGCGGCGCTCGCGGTATCGGCGCTGGCGCTCGGCGTTGCTCAGGGCCATCGCCACCTAATTGTACTCCGTTACCCCGTAACGCGCTGCCCGGGGGCTTGGTCCCGACAAAGCCCCCATGAACGCCACCGAATCCCGACAACTAGGCGGCGCGCTTGCCGGTGATGGCCTCGCGCAGTCCTTCGAGGAGGCCTTCCAGCTTGGCCATCTGGACCTCGAGCGTGTGCATGCGGCCGCCGAGCGCCTTCATGTCGGCGGCTAGATCCTGGTGCTGGGCGGTGAAATCGGCGAAGCGCGCGACGCTGCGCTGCTCGGCACCGGCTAGGTCGGCTTTCAGGTCGCTCTTCAACTCGGCGAACCGGGTTTCACTGCGCTTCTCGGCCGCGGCCAGGTCCGCTCTGGTGCGTTGTTCGGACGCGGTGATGTAGCGCCAGAGCAGGGTGAACCCGGTGACGCCGAGAGCGGCGAGGGTGAACCCGGTGCCGAGGATGGTCCAGATCTCAGGCGTCATGGCAGTCAGATCGCCGTGCGGCGCCGTGCGGCGCCGACCAGCAACAGCAGCGCAAGCGCGATCGCGCCGGTCACCGGCAGAGCGGGTACCGGCGTCAGGTCCGCGACAATCGAGAACTGCACCGCGGCCGTGCTCGGGTTGCCGGCGCCGTCCTGCGCGGCCCCGGTCGCGATGTCCACCGTCACGGTGCCTGAGGCCGCGGGGGTAATCGTCGCTGTGTAGCTCGCGTTGCTCCCCTGCAACTCCGACGCGCTGCCGTTCCCGACGACCAAGTCGGCGAGCTCGAAGCCGGTGACCGGCTCCGAGAAGGTGACCGTGATGGAGAAGGGGCCGGCGACCGGGGCGCCAGCGTCGCTGCTGATGGCCACCGTCGGCGACGTGGTGTCCGCGTCTACGCAGCTCAGCTGCGCCCCGCCGACGGCGAGCAACGCCTCCAGCGCGTCCCGTTCCCTCGCGTCGACCGACAACTCGTATTCGAGCTTGACGGCGATGACGCGCTCGGCGAACCACGCCCCGTGCCGGGCCGGCATCCACTCGCCGGCGTCCCGGTCGCTCTTCTCGGTCCGGTTCACCTGCGGGTCCGCGATCGTGAGGTTGTCCAGGTCGGCCGCGATGTCCCGGCGCCGGTCGTCTGCGATGCCGCTGTCGTGCGCTTCGGCGAGCGCGACAATGTGCTCGATGTCCGTCGCCGCGGTCCCGTCCGCCCGGATGTCGAACGCCAGGCAGGAGTACGGCGTGTAGACCTGCCCGCCGGCCTTCATCGTGGGCGGCAGCATGTCGATGATGTCGTCCTCGAGGCTCGCGTACGCAGACCCGAAGGCGTCGCGGTCGTAGCTCTCCCGTGGCAGTTCGTCGCACACCTGCAGCCCGCGCCAAGTCTCTGCGTCCGCCGGGCAGCCCTGCGGCGGGTTCACCGGCTGGGGCGTTGGGATGTAGCCATCTGGGTTCGAGGCCGAGTCGCAGGCGATGCCGTCGTTGTCGGTGTCGCTCGAGCGGCTGCGCTCGAGCCACTCGTAGATGATGCCGGTGCCGTCGCGATCGTCCTGGTACGCGGGCAACCGTAGTCCCCCGTCAGGACCGTCTTCAGCTTCAGAGCACGTCAGGTCGCCGTTGTTGTTCAGGTCCCAGTACTCGAAGTCGTCCTTGGTTTGCGCGGCTGCCAGTATGGGCAGCGCCAGGGCGCAGAGTCCGAACGTCGTGATGCGTCTCACAGTTGTTTTCCTCGGCGCTGGGCGGCTCGGCGTTGCTCAGGGGCCATCGCCCACCCCATTGTATTCGTTACCAAGTAACGCCCCAGACGGCATGAGTGCCGGTCGGCGGTAACCCGATCCGCCACATGTTCTCGCCGGGGGTCCGGATCCGTCTGGCGTGCCTCAGTCGCCGTCCTCACCAGCCCGTTCTTGGCGGCCGTCGCCCAGGGCGAGGCACTGGGCGAGGTGGAGGTCGTCCGCCCGTTCGGCCGCGAGTCGTGCCGCGGCCGCATCGAACGGCTGGCCCTCGTCGGCGGCGAGACGGCGCTGGTGCTCGACGCTAGCGGCGATGGCCTCGGGGTTGCGCTTCACGTGGCGGCCAGTGGCCGGGTCGGTGAAGGGGCGGGCGAGGCAATCCGCGTCGAGCTCGTCGGCCTGGCGCTGGAGATCGTCGACGATCCGCTCTCCGCTGGCAAGGTCCCGGCGGGCCTCGGCCTCGTCGAACGGCCGACCGAGGGCGCGCGACCGGGCCGCGATCGCTCCGATCAGCCCCTCGATGCGGTTCTTCCGTCCGGGCTGCTGCTGCTGCTCTTGCCGGTAGTCGGCCGAGTTCGCGCGCGACGTACCAGCAGCAGCCTTCGACCGAGAGATCGGTAGCTCTACGTTGTAGCACTTAAGTCCGGTCATGGTGACCGCACTCAGTCCGGTCATGGTGACCGCACTCGGGTCCGTTCTCTCGCGCTCCGCCCGCGCTCTGACGGCCGGCCAATCGAGCCCGCCGAGGTTCATCCGCCACCGCGCCGGAGCCCGCCGCGAGGGCCGTTCCATCTTCAGGACCCGCCATTGCCGGAGCAGCGCGACGGCTCCCCTCACGGTCCGCTCGCCCAGCCGAGAATCCGCCGCGATGATAGGGACGGAGAAACCCTCGACGATGCCAGCCTCATCAGCCCGGCCGTAGAGAGTCCACCCCACCGACCAAACGGCCGCCGCCGCGACGGGCCGCGAACCATGCACGAAGGCCCGCACGTCGCCGATCGCCAAGTTCAGGAGTTCGCGCCACAGCCCCCGCTCAGGGGGCTTGCGTCGCATGCCGTCGATGAGGGCGAAGAACCGGAGAGTCAGTTGGGAATCAGCCGGACGGGTCCCCCCGTCCGCCCGGTGGGCGGATGTTGCCGACATGATGTTGTCCTCTGACAGAAGACTGCGTCGTGGTGGAAGCCGCGCCCAGCGCCCGTACACGGGTGCGCCGCCGCTCCGGTGGCCAAACCGGGGACGGCGGCGCGAACGCTGTCAGAGGCGCGACCATGTCAGCCGCTACGGTAGCACCTGCCGGGCGGCTGGCGCAAAACCGATGCCGCGATGGTATCACGGCAGGCACCTTCGCCCGCGGCCGGCGGTCCTTGGGGCCGCACGGGCGACAGTCCCGAACGGGCTTCGCTGGAGCGGCTGCGGCCGGGCTCGCGGAAACGCGGCCGCGGCGAGTCGGTTCGAGCCGAATTCGGGGGCGAAGGCCCCCGGCGAATAACGAGCCGGTTTCGCGGAAAGGCCCCGGAAACCGGGGGTATTTCCGGCCAGGACTGGTTAACGGAACGCCCCGTTATCGGACCCCCTGCCCCCGTACCCCCTTCAGCCAGCGCGCAACTCGGCAACCAGTTCGTCGTAGCCCTTGAGGTTCTTGGGCGAGAGCGAGACGTTCTGGGGACTGCTGAGGCGATACAGCTTGCTGTAGTTCCCAAGCTCCGGGATCAGCTCACACCAGCCAGGAAGCTGCCGCATGGCGACGATCGGTCGATGGGTCCGAATCGCTTCGCGGATGAGGTGGGCGACGTACGCTGACGACGGGACCAGCCCGTCGGGCGATATGCGCTTGGGCACCCGTCGGTACCGGCGCGAATGGTACGGAAACAGCTCAGCACAGAACAGGTTGCGGGCGAGCGTCTCGGTCCCGACATCGCGGATCCACCATCTCGAACGCCGGCTCCACCAAGCCGAGCCAGGCGCGTCCGCCAAGCCGGGATCGAGGAAGTAGAACGGGTACTCGGCCGTCTTGTGGCCGAGATTCTCGATGATGGCGTTTCGGTAGCCGCGGTTGCGGTGCCAGCCGTCGTCCTCGGGCGAGTAGCCGGGGTTCAGGTTGAGGAGGTACACACGCGCCCTCGGGTCGCCGATGAACGGCTCGGGCAACAGATGCGACTGGATCTTGATGTCGGGATTGTGCGCGTAGTGCTCGTTGAACTTCTCGACGATCGACAAGTCCCCTTCCAGAACGTGGGGATCAGCGTCGGTCGGAAGCTGCGACCAGGGGTTCACCATTGCGTCACTTGGCTCGGGGCGGGGTGCCGTTCGCCCCTTCGGTCGGTCGGCGGCGGGGCCGGGGCCCACCTCGGCGCTCCCTGGCGCGGACGTGACGGTGTGGGCGGTATCCCCGACCAGGCGGCGACCGGGCGAGTTGCTGACCCGCGGCGATGTGTGGTCACCCGTTGACGCCCGGTACGGGCTCCGCTCGGCCGCGAGCGCCGCGGCCAGGGCAGACGGAACGTCCGGGCCGCGCCCGATCGGGGGCGCGTTCAGTCGACCAGAGCTGTTCGACCTCGAACAGAGAGCACCCCAGCACTTCAGCCGCCATCCTGAAACCATCGATGATTTCCTGGTACTGCTCGTACTTCGCGATCGCCGTGATTGAGCGGAATTTCACTGCGGCGCGAATCTGCTCCCGCTCCCGCCAAATCTCTGGGGTGCTTCCGCCGAAAGTGCCTCGCGAGGCGGTCCTTGAGACGGTTGTCGACCGGTGGGTGCAGCACGTGTAGCGAAGGTCCTCGCGGCCGAGATCACCTACGTAGGCTGCCGTCTTGAGGTAGACGTTGAGCAGCTTGGCGCCCCAGCCGACCGGGAATTCTGAGCAGCAGTCCCCGCCGCCGCGAGCCCTTGACCCATTTGGCCGACAACATCGGCTTCGCCCTGACGCACAAATCCTCAGTCTGAACTTGGTGCCAGCGATCGAAGTCCCTCGCCTGAAATCGGCCCCAGCGACGGGTTGAGGACTCTCGAAAACGCGACCTCACCGAGGAGTTCGTAGACGCGTTCTTGGCTCCTGATCGGGCCGCGGCGGACTGCCGAGAACGCGGTCCATTTCGCGTACTCGACGAGGATCTGGCAGCGAGGTTCCAGCTCACCCAATTTTGGGGGATCCTCCGCTCGGTTGGCTGCGACGCCACTCTCCCAACATAACGGAAATTATGGGTTCGGCTCCCCCCGCGGGCCGGCCGGGACGTCGCGGCCGCGCTCGGCCGCGTTCACGGCGTCGAGGGCCTGGCGCACCTGGGCCACCGGGGCGCCGACAGCCTCGGCGATCGCCCGGGCGACGACCGCGGGGCGCGGCGAACGCCGGCGAGACGGCCGCGACGTCGGGCAGTCGGTGCAGGCGAGGACCAGCCGATCGGCCGCGGCCGGCCGCCGCTTTGCTGCCCACCGGTGGCCCGTCGACCGTTCCTCGAACCGCCGCGGCGACATCGTGAAGATCCGACCCGTCCGGAGCCATGCGTGGTAGTGCGGCATGCACGGACCTATCGGCTCGGGCCGGAAATGGCATCAATCGTTGCGCCACGTCGCGCAGGTTGGACGATCTCGACCTGGCGCGGGCCTCAGCACCCGGCGACCCGGAATCGCCGTACAGGGCCTCTCAGGGCCTCTCAGGGGCCGATCCGGGATTCGGGACCCGGATCCGGCCGCGAGGATGGCCTGTACGGCGATTTCTCGGGGCGGGTCGACCTGTAGCACCCCCCATTCAGCCGAGCAGTCGCAGCACGGCCACCACGAGCCCGGCGATGCCGAGCATGCGCCACGTCAGCCGGGTCTCGGCGTTGGCGATCCGGGCGTCGAGCTCGGCGAGCCCGGCCTTGAACTGGTCGGGCGTCACGTGGTCGCCGTGGTCGGCCGCCTCGCGGACCGCGGCCGTGATGGCGTCGGCGAGCTTCGGGTCGGCGCCGGCGTCGGTCAGGGTGCGAGCGATGGCGAGGGTGTCGAGAGTGGCCATGTCGTCCGTCTCCCCAGTCTAGCCCCCCTCCCCCCAGCCGTGGATCCGCACCCGCGCGCGGTCTTCGCGGTACCCCCTGGGCCTTCGATGGCGTTCACGGCACAGGGGGGAGGTCCTTGCCGCGCGGGGGGAGGGGGGGAGCCCATCAGCGGTCGATTCCGCCACGGCCGCGCTGGACTTCCTGCACCAACCACTCCGGCTTGATGCCGCCGCGAGCCGCAGCCTTCTCCAGTTCCGTGCGCCCAGGGTCGAGGGTCCGCACCACCCGCACGAAACAATCGATCCACTCGTTCCGATCGGTCTTCACATCCTCGACCTCGGCCGTTCGCTTCGCCAAGTCCTCACGGGCCTGGTCCCGCTCGACCGTCAACGTCTTGACCTCCTGCGCGGCCTGGCCGCGCTCGCGCCGGGCCTGGTCCCGCTCGACCGTCAACGTACCGACCTGCTCGATGGCTTCGGTGCGTTCCCTGCGCACCGCCATCACGTCCTGCTGAACTCTGCTCAACTCGTCGGCCGACGCCTGCTTCGCCGCCGCAACTTGCGCCGCGGCTCGCTTCTCCCACACCTGTTCGGCGCGCTTCAGGCGCTCGTTGTCCCGCTGGAGATGGGCCAGCAGCTCGCTCGTGAACTCCCCCGTCGCCCTCGCCCTGTCCCGTTGCTCCGCGGCCCTGTCCCGCTCCCGACGGGCCTCGTCCCGTTCTTCCGTTGCCAAGGTCGCCCGCCCTTCGGCATCCGCGGTCGCACGGGTTGCATCGTCGAGGCGGCCCCGGTACCTCTGCGCCGCCTCCCCGTCCGCCCGCTCCAGAACCTGGGCGATCCGCTGGCCGGCCTGAACCTTGGCCGCACGCGTCCGATTCCGCTCTTCCTCGACCCGGATCCGGATC
>JAAXGQ010000270.1 GCA_012271265.1 Vicinamibacteraceae bacterium | reverse complement strand
TGATCTCGCTGAACGTCACCCGGGTGAAACGCCCGGCCGCGCCGCCGAGGAGCTGCCGCAGGTGCCAGGCGATCGCCTCGCCCTCCCGGTCGCAGTCCGTCGCGAGCACCACCGGGGCCGTGCGCCCGGCGAGGCGGCGGAGCCCCGCCACGACGTTGCGCCTGTCCGGCGGGACCTCCCAGGTGGCCTTCCACGCCGCGTCGGGATCGAGACCGAGCGCCACGGCGCCCTTCCGCCCGCGGCGGGCCGCCGGGAGGTCCCGGAGGTGGCCGAGGCTCGCCCGGACGAGGTAGCCGCCGCCGAGACAGCGCTGTATGGTCCGGCACTTGGCGGGCGACTCGACGACGACGAGCGTGGCCACTACGTTCCTCCGTGCACGCCGCGGACGTACGCATCGGCCGCGGGGAACCGGTAGAGATAGACGGGCCAGGTGCGGCCGTCGGCGCCCTCGACCAGCACGGCGCTGAGCGGACGCCACCCGGGGACCGGCCACGTGTGGGAGACCACGCGCGTGCCCGGCTCGAGAACCGACTCCAGCCACGGCACGAGCACCTCGAACCCCTCGGGCGTGAGGAACACCGTGACGACGGTCGCCCGCGAGACGACGCTCGGCAGCGTCATCGCGTCGGCGTGAACGAACCTCGCGCGGGAAGCGACCCCGGCCATCCTCGCGTTGTCGCGGGAACGCGCGACGAGCGGCCCCTGGCGCTCGATGCCGACCGCCTCGGCGCCGGCGCGGGCCGCGGCGANNCGCGGCGACGACGAAGCGGCCGTCGCCGGACCCGATGTCGACCAGGGTGTCCCGCGGGCCGAGGGCGAGCAGGTCCATGACCGCGTCGACGACCTCCATCCGGCTCGGCTCGTACACCGACAGGGACCGGCCGACGCCCCGCCACGAATCGAGCATCGGATCCAGGGCACGGACCGCGCGGGCGCAGGACGGAGACGAAAGCGCGAACACCGCGGCCGCCACCGCCAGCATCGGAAGCAAGGCCCTCGCGAAACGGGCCGCCCCCGCGACGAAGAGCCGGCGCCGCACTCCCCGCGCCCCTAGCACGGCGGCACCCGGACGAGCGTGTCGCGGCCCCGCTGGAAACGCACGCCCTCGACGACGGCCGGACCGCAGCCCGAGCGCTCCACGCGGAGCGTGTGCGCGGCGCCGCGCCTCGCCATGAACAGGAAGAAGCGGCCCGCGCCGTCGGTCCAGCCCGTGACCTTCATCCACGCCCGCGGGGCCACGACCTCGACAAGCCGAGGCCGGCCTCCCGCCGGCGCGGGCACCACCCGGC
>JAAXGQ010000269.1 GCA_012271265.1 Vicinamibacteraceae bacterium | reverse complement strand
GGCCGTGGGGGACAATTCGGGTTGATGCGTCCTCCCCCCGGTCGGCTCGGGTTTCTTCCGCCGTACGAGCCCCTGCGGCGGCTTCCGGCGCCCTTCGATCCCTGGGAGGAGATCGCGGCCGACCTTCCAGTGCGGCGCCTGGTCGGCCGCATCCGGCCAGACCTGGAGGCGCTTCCCTTTCTCGACCCGGAGTCGCTGGAGGACGGCCCGGAGATCGAACGGGCGATGCTGATCCTCAGCCACTTCGCCGGCGCCTACGTGCACGACACCGATCCGCCCCGGCTCTCGCTCCCGCCGCCGGTGGCCCGCCCGCTCGCGACGGCCGCGCGGCGGCTTTCGCGCCCTCCGATCGGGGCCCACGCCAGCCTCGCCATGCACAACTGGCGGCGCATCGATCCGGAGCGGCCGGTGGCAGTGGAGAACCTCGCCACGCTGGTCCGCGCCCACGGCAGCACCGATGAGATCTGGTTCTTCACGATCGCCATCGCGATCGAAGCCGTCGGCGCCGGGATCCCCGCCCTCGTCGCGGATGCCGAGACGGCCGCCGCCCGGGAAGACGGGGCGACGGTGGGGAGGGCGCTCGTCCGGCTTGGAGAGGTGATTCGCGCCGTCACCGCGCTCACTGAGCGCACCCGCGAAGGGTGCGATCCGGGGGTCTTCTACCGCCGCGTCCGTCCGCCGTTTTCGGCGTGGCCGGCGCCGGGGGTGACCTACCAGGGCGCCGACTACCCGGAGCCCCTGGTCCTCGCCGGCGGGAGCGCGGCCCAAAGCCCGCTGGTGCAGCTCTTCGACGCGGCTCTCTCCGTCAGGCATCCTCCGCTCGGCCGATCCCTCTGTTTGGAGATGCGCCGTTACATGGCCCCGGCGCATCGCGCGTTCGTCACCGAGGTCGAGGCCGCCGGCGCGATCCGTCGGTTCATCGAGGACTCCGGCGACGGCTGGCTTCGCGGGAAGTTCGAAGCCGCCCTGGCCAACCTCCTCGAACTGCGTCAGGTTCACTGGCGGCTCGTCTCGGACTACATCACTCGCCAGGCCGCGCCCGGCGCCCGGGCGCGCGGCACGGGCGGCACCGACTACGGCCGCTTTCTCACATCAACCATCCGCGGCGTCGAACAGACCCTCACGGCGCCCCGTCGCTGACCCTCGGCGACCCCGGCCGCCTGTCCATTTGCGAAGGTCGGCGGGGAGCGGATACGGTCGGAGACGGGCGCCGGTGGTCGTGGTCTTTCTCGCTGCGGCATCCATCGCGACCGCTTTGGGGGCGGCCGAGGAGCCGGCCACCTTCACCCGGGACGCCGCTCCCATCCTCTTCGAGCACTGCGTGGGGTGTCACCGGGAGGGTGGCATCGGTCCGTTCGGACTGGGGACCTACCCGGAAGCGCGGCAGCGGGCCAGCCAGATTGCGGCGGTGACCGGGGCGGGGCGGATGCCTCCCTGGTTGCCGGAGCCCGGCTCCCGCCCGTTTGTTGGCGAGCGCCGGCTGTCGGCGGAGGAGATCGCGACGCTGCGACGGTGGGCCGAGGGCGGCGCGCCCGAAGGGGACCCGGCGGCGCTGCCCCCGGCGCCGGACTCTTCGCCTGGCTGGGAGTTGGGCGAACCCGACCTGGTCGTGACCATGCCCGAGCCCTGGGTCGTCCCGGCGTCCGGGCCGGACGTTTTTCGGAGCTTTGCCATACCCGTGCCGACCGGGCGGGACCGGTTCGTGGAGGCGATGGAGTTCCGTCCGGGAAGCCACGAGGTGGTGCACCATGCGGTGGTGCTGGTGGACCCGGCGCGTTCCGCGCGGCATCTCGACGCCCTCGACCCGGGGGCGGGGTGGGCCGGGATGCAGGCGGGCCTCGCGGAGAGTCCGGACGGGCACTTTCTCGGCTGGACTCCGGG
>JAAXGQ010000004.1:6806-12247 GCA_012271265.1 Vicinamibacteraceae bacterium | reverse complement strand
GATGATTCCCACGTTCGTCCGCGCCGCGCTTGCCGGGGAGGCCCTGCCGATCTACGGAGACGGCCTTCAGGTTCGCGAATGGCTTCACGTCCGCGACCACTGCGAGGCGCTCGACTTCCTGTTGCGGTTGGGCTCTCCCGGCGGCGTCTATAACGTGGGGAGCGGGGACCGCCGGACGAATCTTGAGGTCGCCGGGAAGCTCCTCGCCCTGGTCGAACGAGCCACCGGGCGACGTGGCGCGGTCGGGCAGGTCGCCGACCGCCCCGGCCACGACCGGCGCTACGCGGTGGACTCGACGCGGCTCCGGGAGCTGGGGTGGAAGCCCCGGACACCGCTCGGCGCCGGGCTCGAGGAGACGGTCGAGGCGCTCCTCCCCGGCCGCGTCAGCCGGAGGCGCTCGCCGGTCGCCTCGTCCTGAGCGGCGCCGGCTGGTGCGGCGCGACGCCGAGGCGATCCCGGATGAACCAGACCGCCGCGTAGATCAGCGGGGTGTCACAGATCGCGACGATCCACTTGAAGGCGACTCCGTTCAGGATGAGGACCGGGAGCCGCTCGGGGGTGACTTCACCGGCCCCCAGAACCGAGAGCAGAGAGTTCACCAGGATCGTGTCCACAAGCTGTGAGGTGAACGTCGAGGCGTTGTTGCGCAGCCAGAGGTGGCGGCCCCCGGTCTTGCGCTTCCAGAAGTGGAAGAGGCGGATGTCGAGGTACTGGGCCCCCAGGTAGGCCCCCATCGAGGCGGCCACGACGACGGCCTGCACTCCGAACACCATGTCGAAGGTCGCATCGTCCACCACGCTCCAGTCCACCGCCGGGACGACCGTCCCCACCAGCACCAGGACCACGACGAACATGCTGGCGAAGAAGCCGGCGGTCACCAGCTGGCTGACCCGCTTCCGCCCCCAGAACTCGGAGAGCAGGTCGGTGCAGATGAAGGTCACCGGATAGGCCAGGATGCCGACCGAGAGCTCCATGGACGGGTTCAGCCCGAAATGGCCGAGAACCGGAATCTCCCAGATGAAGAACTTCCGGAAGAGCAGGTTGCAGGCGACCAGCGCCGCGATGAAGATCGCTGCGAGGGTGAGGAAGACCGGCTCGGCCGCCGGGTTCCGCGACCTCACTGAGGGCGGGCGTCAGCCGGCCCGACCGGGACGACCCGCCTCAGGTCTCCGTAGGCCTCTGTGCGCCGGTCGCGGAAGAAGTGCTGGAGTTCCCGCAGCTCGCCGATCCGGCCGAAGTCCGCGTCAGCCAGCACGACCTGCGGCTGGTCCCCCGCCTGCGCCAGCGTCTCGCCAAAGGGATCGGCGAGGAAGCTGCCCCCGTAGAAGGTCGTTTCCCCCTCGACCCCGACCCGGTTCGCCGCGCCCACGAAGACGCCATTGGCGATCGCGTGCCCCCGCATGACCGTCCGCCAGGCGTCCTCCGACGAATAGCCGGGCCGCTCCGGCTCGCTGCCGATCGCCGTGGGAAACAGGATCACTTCGGCGCCGTTCAGGGCGAGGAGGCGCGCCGTTTCCGGAAACCACTGGTCCCAGCAGATCCCGACCCCGACGTTGCCGTGGGCGGTGGCGAAGACCGGGAATCCGAGGTCCCCGGGGGTGAAGTAGTACTTCTCGTGGTAGCCGGGGCCGTCGGGGATGTGGTTCTTCCGGTAGCGCCCGAGCAGCGATCCGTCGGCGTCGAAGACCAGGGCGGTGTTGAACGCCACCCCCGGCGCCGCCAGCTCGAAGAGCGGCACGACGAGCACGATCCCGAGCTCCCCCGCAAGCCGCCCGAGCTCCAGCGCCCGCGCCGAGGGCTGGGCCTCCGCGAGCCGGCAGAGAGCCACCGTGACCCGGCGTGGGAAGTACGGGAGGTCGTAGAGCTCCGGCAGACACACGATCCGGGCTCCGCGGCCAGCTGCTTCGCGGACGGCAGCCATGGTCCCGGCGTGCGCCGCGTCCCGAGCCGGCTCCACCGCGCGCTGGATCANNGGGAAGGGTAGCCCGGCCTTCCGGAACCGATCCGGCCCTCCGACGCATGCCACGGGGGGTCCGGATCAGGAGGCTTCCAGGCCGCCGTCCCCGATTTGGACGGACGCCGGATTTCGCGGTCCCCGCCCCATGGTCGGACCGGCTCCGCCCCCTTCGGATCTGACAGACTGAAACCCTCTCCGCAACGTCGAGGCAGGATCCTCACGAGCTTCCTTGCCGGCGCGGCCGTGACACAGCCCTCAAGGAATTCGCAAGACCTGGACGACCGGAACAGGCCATGAGGGGCGAATGGGGAATGCGACCCGTGCGGTTCGCCGCAGCTCTCGCCATTCGGGGTGCCAGAAAATGACCCGGCTGACCGACACACTCTCGATCGTGGCGCCCTGCCGGAGGAGTCGCGATGAAGAAGAACTTTGACAGCCTCAGCATTCCGCTCGCGCAAGTCCTGCAAGAGGCGGAGTCAGGATCTCTCCAACTGCCGGATTTCCAGAGGAGCTGGGTCTGGAGTGACGATCAGATCCGAAGCCTCCTGGCCTCGGTCTCCCTGGCCTATCCCATCGGGGCGCTGATGACGCTCAGAACCGGCAATCCTGACGTCCGCTTCGGCACCCGGCCCCTCGAAGGGATTTCGCTGGCGCAGCCCCGTTACCCGTCGAGCCTCCTCCTGGATGGGCAGCAGCGGCTGACGTCGTTGTACCTGGCGCTCAAGTCGCCCCGGCCGGTTCCGATCCGCGACGCCCGCGGCAAGGAGATGGGCCGCCACTACTACGCCGACATCCGTAAATGCGTGGAGGGCGGAGTCAACCGGGAAGAGGGAGCCATCATCAGCGTTCCGGAAGACCGCGTCATCCGGACGGATTTTCATCGGAAGGTGGCGCTCGATCTGAGCACCCGCGAGGGTGAGATCGCGGCCTCGCAGTTCCCCCTCGACCAGATTCTTGACACCGCGGCGACGATGAAGTGGACGCTGGCTTACCTCGCCCATGATCCGGCCCGGTACGACATCAGGCTGGAGCGGTGGCAGAGGTTCCACGACATGTTCGTGGCCCCCATCACGCAGTGCCAGATCCCGGTCATCGCGCTCTCCAGCTCGAACACGCGGGTCGCGGTCTGTCGGGTATTCGAAAAGGTGAACACCGGAGGCGTCGTTCTCACGGTGTTCGAGCTGCTCACGGCGACCTACGCGGCCGACAATTTCAACCTTCGGAAGGACTGGACGGAGCGGCAGCAGAACTCGTTCGGCCACCCTCTGCTGTCGAAGCTGGAAGAGCCGGCGTTCCTGCAGCTCGTGACGCTGCTGGCGACCTACGACCGGAGACGGCGCCATCTGGAGAAGGATCCGGACGCGGAGCGCCCTCCGGCGGTGAGTTGCCATCGAGCGGACATGCTGAAGCTGTCGCTCGAGGCTTACCGGGACTGGGCGGATCGCGCCGTACGGGGATTGCGGCACGCCGCCAGGTTCCTGATGGGCGAGGGCTTCCTGCGATGGAGAGACCTGCCCTACGCCACCCAGCTCGTTCCCCTGGCCGCGATCCTCGCCGTCCGGGGCGATGCAGCGCTCTCGAAGCCGGAACAGGCACGGCTTCGGCAGTGGTACTGGTGCGGCGTCCTCGGCGAGATGTACGGGGGACCGGCTCCCACGCGAATCGCGAAGGATCTCCAGGAGGTCGTTCCCTGGCTCCGGGGCGGAAGGCTCGTGCCGAGGACCGTGCAGGAGGCGCAGTTTCAGGCGGAGCGGTTGCTGAGCCTGCGTACCCGAAACAGCGCGGCCTACAAGGGAATCTATGTCCTGCTGCTCCGCAGCGCCCGGGACCTCGGAAGCGGCGAGCGGGTGGACCCGCTCACTTTCCCGAATCAGGGATTCGATGTCCGACACATCTTCCCGAAGGGCTGGTGCCAGAGACAGGATCCTGCCGGGGACGAAAGCGCCGGGCTCCCGCGACCCATCAAGCGGCAGTACTGGAACTGCATCGTCAACAAGACTCCGCTCCCGCAGCAGAGGCACCGGTTCTTCGGGCGCGCGGCCCCCAGTCGGGATCTGATGCGTCTCGAGAAGCAGTTCCAGACGAGTCCGGAGACCCTGAGTGAGTTCGCCCGCACGCACCGGATGGACGCCGCGGCGCTGCGCCAGGATGACTTCCGAACGTTCTTCAATCGGCGGTTCGAGGCTCTCCTCGACCTCGTCGGGGAGGCGATGGGAAAGGCCGTCAACCGGACGGAGAGGCGTGATGAGAGCCCGTTCTTCGAACCGGAGGACGATCCGGCGTTCCTTCGGGAGCGGGTCGCCCGAGACATCCGCGGCGGGGAGAGCCGCTGGGTGGAGTTCAAGTCAACCGCCGTGAAGAATCTCCACACGGGGCGGAAGGACCCCTTCATCGAGAACGCGATCCTGAAGACGATCTGCGCCTTCCTCAATACGGACGGCGGCACGCTGCTCGTTGGAGTGGACGACAACGGGTCTCACATCGGGATCAATCAGGACTATCCGTTCGTGAAGGGCAATCGGGACGGGTGGGAGCGTCACCTTCTGCAGGTCGTCGGCACGCGCCTGGGACCCTCGGCGGCCGACGCCATGAGAATCCGCTACGCCCGATTCGGAATGAAGACGGTCGCCCGCATCGAAGTGCCCGCCTCCCCGAAGCCGGTCTTCGTGAAGCAGCGCACCGGGGAGGGAAAGGTCCTCTACGCCCGCGTCGGAAACACGACCCTCCAGAAGAAAGGGCCCGACCTCATTGAGTACATCGGGGCGCGTTGGCCCGCCTGAGCGGGGTCAGCCTGTTCCGAACGAACGAACGAGGGAAAGGAGGGCAGAAAGCGGCCGCCCTGCCGTGGCATCCACGACATGGCCGGTCGCCTTCCGAGGCTGCAGAGCCAGAGAACTAGACTGCGGAAATGCCGAGCGCCCGCGTCGTCAAGAACATCCAGGCTCCGCCGGCGCGAGTCTTCGCCACCGCCATGGACCTTCGGAACTGCGCCGGGTTCATCCGTGGCATCGACAACGTGGAAGTCCTGACGGAAGGGCCGATCGGAGTCGGGACCCGCTGGCGGGAGACCCGCACCTTCGGTGGCCGGCAGGCGACCGAGGAGATGTGGATCACCCGGTTCGATGCCCCGAAGCATGTGGTGGTCGAAGCCGAATCCCACGGCACCCGCTACCGCTCGGAGTTCCGCTTCGAGCCGGAGGGAACCGGGACCAGACTCAGCCTGACCTTCACCGGCACTCCGAAGAGCGGCCTCGCCCGGGTCTTCGGCTTCCTCGGGCGCATGCTGACGGCCTCGGTGACCAGGGCGCTCGAACGTGACCTCGACGACATCCAGCGCGCCTGTGAATCGGCAGACGCCTGACCGAAGCCAAACCGCCCCGCCGCCTGCCGGTCCCGCGATTATGGAGAGCCGGTGTCATCACCGGCCCACGCCCGCATGGAGCGCCGGTGTCCTCACCGGCCCACGGTCGGTCGGCACGGCGGC
>JAAXGQ010000004.1:0-6800 GCA_012271265.1 Vicinamibacteraceae bacterium | reverse complement strand
GCGGCGCGGTCGGCAGGAGACTGGTTCAGGGACCGAGGGTGCGGCGCAGGCCGGCGAGGACGCCGGCGCTCCATGCAGTCCGTCGCTGCGGCGGCTCGGTCGGCGGGAGACTGCCGGTGGAGCCGACGGGGCAGCGCCAGGCCGGCGAGGACGCCGGCGCTCCATGCAGTCCGTCGCTGCGGCGGCTCGGTCGGCCGGAGACTGCCTGGCGGACCGACGGCGCAGCGCCAGGCCGGCGAGGACGCCGGCGCTCCATGCAGTCCGTCGCTACGGCGGCCCGGGCGGCCGGAGACTGCCGGTGGGAACCGACGGCGCAGCGCCAGGCCGGCGAGGACGCCGGCGCTCCATGCAGTCCGTCGCTACGGCGGCCCGATCGGTGGGAGACTGCCGGTGGGACCCACGGCGCGGCGCAGGCCGGCGAGGACGCCGGCGCTCCATGCAGTCCGTCGCTGCGGCGGCCCGGTCGGTGGGAGACTGCCTGTGGGACCCACGGCGCAGCGCAGGCCGGCGAGGACGCCGGCGCTCCATACGGCCCGTCGCTGCGGCGGCTCGGTCGGCCGGAGACTGCCTGGCGGACCGACGGGACAGCGCCAGGCCGGCGAGGACGCCGGCGCTCCATGCAGTCCGTCGCTACGGCGGCCCGGTCGGTGGCGGGAGACTGCCGGTGGAACCGACGGGGCAGCGCCAGGCCGGCGAGGACGCCGGCGCTCCATGCAGTCCGTCGCTACGGCGGCCCGGTCGGTGGGAGACTGCCTGTGGGACCCACGGCGCGGCGCAGGCCGGCGAGGACGCCGGCGCTCCATACGGCCCGTCGCTACGGCGGCCCCTGTCGGTGGGCGACTGCCGGTGGAACCCACGGTGCGGCGCAGGCCGGCGAGGACGCCGGCGCTCCATGCAGTCCGTCGCTACGGCGGCTCGGTCGGCCGGAGACTGCCTGGCGGACCGACGGGGCAGCGCCAGGCCGGCGAGGACGCCGGCGCTCCATGCACTCCGTCGCTACGGCGGCCCGCGTCGGCGGGAGACTGCCGGTGGGACCGACGGGGCAGCGTAGGCCGGCGAGGACGCCGGCGCTCCATGCGGGCCGTCGCTACGGCGGCTCGGTCGGCGGGAGACTGCCTGTCGGCCCGAGGGGCAGCGCAGGCCGGCGAGGACGCCGGCGCTCCATGCAGTCCGTCGCTACGGCGGCCCGCGTCGGCGGGAGACTGCCGGTGGAACCGACGGGGCAGCGCCAGGCCGGCGAGGACGCCGGCGCTCCATAGCCCTCGACCGCGCGGCTTCCGGACGCGGCCCTCGGCCGGGTCAGGAGCGTCCCGTGACTTCCTCGAGGGCGCCGGCGACGGCTGCGGCGATCTGCGCCAGGTCCTCCGAGGTGGAGCAGACCGGCGGAGCGCAGACGAAGACTGCGTCCCGCACCCGGCTGAACACGCCTCGGTCGTCCACGGCCTTGAGGAGACGCGGCCCGACCTTCTCGGACGCCGGGAAGAGCGCCTTCGTGTCCCGGTCGGCGACGACTTCGACAGCGGCCATGAGGCCCTTGCCGCGCACTTCGCCGACGTGCGGGTGATCCCCGACGGCCTCTTCGAGATTGTGGATCAGTTCCTCGCCCTTCGCCGCAGCCTGGGCCACGAGGCCCTCCCGCTCGATGATGCCCAGATTGGCCAGGGCCACCGCGCAGGAGACCGGATGGGCGCTGTAGGTGTAGGCGTGCATCCAGATGGGCCCGCCGGCGTCGAGGGTCTCGGCAACCCGGTCCGAGAGGCCGATCCCGCCGAGAGGAATATGCCCGGACGTGATGCCCTTCGCGAACTGCATGATGTCCGGCTCGATCCCCCAGTGCTCCAGGCCGAACATCGTGCCGGTGCGCCCAAACCCGGTGATCACCTCGTCGGACACCAGGAGCACGTCGTAGCGGTCGCAGATCTCCCGGATGCGGGGGAAGTAGTCGTCGGTGGGCACGATGACGCCGCCGGCGCCCTGGACCGGCTCGGCGAGGAACATCGCCACGGTGTCCGGACCCTCTTCGAGAATGGCCGCCTCGAGCTCGTCCGCGGCCGCCTCGCCGCGCGTCTTCCCCGGCGGCGCCTCGTAGAAGTACGGATAGGGCGACCCGATGTGGCGGAAACCGGGAACCCGGGGCTCGAACATAGGCCAGTAGGTGTTGATGCCGGTCGCCGACATCGCTGCGAGGGTGACCCCGTGGTACCCCCAGATCCGGGAGATCACCTTCGTCTTCGTGGGCTTGCCCCGCACCTTCCAGAAGTAGCGGGCCGTCTTGATGCAGGAGTCGGTCGACTCCCCGCCGCCGGAAGTCAGGAAGAAGCGGTTGACCGAGGGGTAGGCGAGTTCGGACAGCCTCCCGGCCAGTTCGATGGCCCGCGGGTTCGTGCTCCCGGCGTAGCCGGAGGCATATCCCAACGTCTCCATCTGCCCGGCCGCTGCTTCGGCCAGCTCCTTGCGGCCGTGGCCAAGGAACACGTTCCATAAACCGGAGAGCCCATCCACATAGACCCTTCCGTCGGCGTCGATGAGGTGCGCCCCCTCACCCCGCACCCACACGTGGCCTGAAGCCACCGCCTGGCGGCTGTGGATCGGGTGGATCAGATGGTTGGCGTCAAGCTCGAGCAGGGCCGACCTGGTGTGCTGGGACATGGCTCCCCTTTCCCGTCCGCCGGTGGTGCTCAGGGCATCCGCCCGGCGGCTCGATGGCCGACGGCAAGCGCCTCCGGCGACGTGACGATGAAGACGCGGAATCCCTGTTCGATCCGCTCGGCGATGTCGTCCGGACCCGCGGTGATCCCGCAGGGAACCCCCGCCCCGAGACAGGCGCCGAGCACCGTCTGGATGGCTCCCTCGACCGCCTCCATGTCGCCCCCGTAGGCCCGTCGGAGATCCCCCGGGCCGGGGAAGGCGACGCTCACGCCCGGAACGCCGACGATCGCGGCAGCATTCCCGACGCCGATCTGATCCTCGATGAGCAGCATGCTGACGAGTTCACCGTCGGTGGCCAGCGGCCACACGTCGGCGCGGCTCGCATAGTCCGCCGCGGACACGCCGAACACCCGGGCCGCTTCGTCCATCGGGCCGGTTCGGAGGCCTCCGGAGGCCTCCGGGCGCATCGAGGCGACAGCGTGGCGGGCCTCCTCGTCGGTTTCGACGTGGGGAAACACGATCGCGTAAGCGCCGGCATTCAGGCCGGCGGCCGTGCGCCCGGCGGCTTCCTCCATCCCGTCGCGGATGGGCGGTATCCGGAGCGCGAGCGGATGCGGGTTGTCGGATCCCCGTTCCGCCGGCGGCGAGAGAGCCTCCTGGTACGCCGACATCCCGGGAATGTCGAACGGTCCGGTCTCCATCGAGTAGAAGACGAAGTCGGCCAGATCCTGCTCCGCCATGGCCTGCGCCGACTCCGGGGTCTTCTCGCCGGAGAAGATGCCGAAGACGACCTCGCCGGCGGCAAGAAGCGACGCCATCCGGTTCCACTCCGGGCCGGACGCGACCAGCTCCCCGCCCCCCTCCGGCGGCGCTTCGTCCTCCGCCGGCGGCGGGGCGCCGCAGCCCACGAGAGCGAGCACCGGCACGAGAAGAGCCGCCGCCATCCGCGGGGCCTGAGCGCTCGCGCGCGCCTTGCAATCCATGGTCCCCTCCAGCCCGACCCCATTGCTATCCTATCCGGTTCGCCGGTGGGTCGGCACGCCGTGCCTGGGGCGCGGATGGCGCCGGTATCACCAGTGCGGATGCCGATGTCCGGCAACCGGGATCGAACCCTTCGAGGAGACATTTCTTCATGGCCACAGTCAAGCTGGGCGGCGCTGCCTGCGCCACATCGGGCGACCTGCCGGCGCCGGGCGCGGCAGCGCCGGACTTCTCGCTCACCGGCGGCGACCTCGCGGGAATCTCGCTGGCGGATTACGCCGGCCAGCGGCTCATTCTGAACATCTTCCCCAGCGTGGACACGCCGGTCTGCGCAAACTCCGTCCGGCGCTTCAACGAGGCGGCCGCGGGCCTTGAGAACACCGCCGTGCTCTGCGTTTCGCGCGATCTGCCTTTTGCCCAGGGCCGCTTCTGCGCCGCGGAAGACATTGATGCGGTCGCCTGCGCCTCCGAGATGGACGGCGCAGCGTTCGGCGTCAGCTACGGGGTCCGCATCACCGATGGCAAGCTGGCCGGCCTGTTCGCCCGCGCGATCGTGGTGGTCGACACAGACGGCACGGTCATCCATTCCCAACTGGTCCCGGAGATCACGACAGAGCCCGACTACGACGCCGCCTTCGCCGCCCTCGGCAGCTGAGGGTGGCCGCCCTCCCCGCCCGTTCGCCGATGGTAGGATGCGCGCCCCCTTGCGCCGTGTTCACCGTGCCCGCTTGAGATGTGACTGAGTTGCGGGACGAGCAGGACGGTTCCGGAGTCGCCTCGGGCGTGGAGAGCGACGAAGCGGCCGCAGAAGAGATCGCGGGCGCGACGCCGGAAGAGGTCTCCGGACTGGCCGACGACGACGGTGACGGTGTGGCCGACGACGATCTGGATCTCGATGATCTGGACCTCGGAGACCTGGGTGAAGACCTGGATCTGGATGCGCTCGACTTCGACGACCTGGACCTGGGTGAGCTCGGGGACCTCGATGACGATGCGCTTGCCGACGTCGAGGGGGACGAGCCGGAACCCGTCGCCGTCGGCGGCTTTCGCGAGGGCGACTTCGTCTTCTACCCGCAGATCGGGCATTGCGACGTGGGCAAGGTCATCCATGACGAGCACACCGGCCTCGAGTTCCTCGAGCTGACCCCGGCCGAAGCCACCGACGGAAACCGGGTCCTGGTTCCGGTGGCGCAGATCGACCAGCGCGGCATCCGCCACACCGGGACGTCTCCGGGCGTCATCGAGGAGATCCTCGGGTCCGACTTCGAGCCGACCATCGAGGATGCGGCCGAGCGGCTGGACCTCATCACCGCCCAGGAGCGGGACGGCACGGTCGAGAAGCTGGCCCTCGCCCTGAAGCGCCTCCATCTCCGCCACGAGATGAAGACGATCACCCGCGAGGAAAAGAAGCGCCGGACCCGGATCCGCCGGTGGCTGGTCACCGAGTACACGGTGGAAAAAGACGCCACGGTCGGGCAGGCCCAGTCCGCGATCACCCGCCTTCTCGGCAAGACGATGAAGGCGGTCCGGGAACGGGAGCGCGAAGCCGCCCGAAAGAAACGCGCCGCGGAACGCGCGGCCCGGAAGCAGGCGGCAGCCGAGAAGTGGAGAAAGAAGCGGGAGCGCAGGCTGGCCCGGATGCGCCGCTGAACCACCTCCGCGGCGCCCCGACGGACCGGAAGCGGGTCTCCGTCACCCAGGAGGTGGCGGAGTGAGCCGGTTACCGCTGGGAGCGGCGGCGCGCTCGGCCGCCCCGGCTCCCGGGTCGCGCGAGGCGCCGTATTCCGTCCGCCAGTTGAGCCAGCGCATCCAGCGGGCCGTGGAGAACGCCTTCCGACCTGGCTGGGTCTGGGTCGAGGGCGAGGTCCTCCAGGCGTCCAGGCCCGCCTCCGGACATGTCTATCTCAGATTCAAGGAAGGGTCAGCCGTCCTGGAGGGAGTCATCTGGAGCGGAACCCGGAGGCGGCTGCACTACCTGCCGAAGGGCGGGGACCGGGTCCGGGCCCAGGGAAGGGTCACCACCTTCGACGGGCGGAGCCAGTACCGACTGACCATCGAGCGGGTGGAGCGTTCCGGCGAGGGCCGCCTGCTCCAGCAGCTCAAGGCCCTCGAGGCCCGGCTCGAACGGGAGGGGCTCTTCGACCCCGCGCGGAGGAAGACCCTCCCGTTCCTTCCCCGGCGGGTGGGCCTGCTCAGCTCGGTCGGCAGCGATGGTTGGAACGACTTTCACCGGCACGCCATGGAGCGTTTCCCCGGACTCGAGATCGCCGACCGCGACACCAGGGTGCAGGGGTCGCGCGCGGCGGCCGACCTGCTCGCCGGCATCCGGTGGCTCGGGACCCGCGATCTCGATCTCATCGTGGTCGCCCGAGGCGGGGGCTCGACGCAGGATCTGCTCCCGTTCTCGGACGAACGAGTCCTCCGGGCCGCGAGTACGTGCCCGCTCCCCCTGGTCAGCGCTGTCGGCCACGAGGCGGATCATCCGCTTCTGGACCGCGTCGCCGACTACCGCGCCGCCACCCCCACCGCGGCGGCCAAGGAAGTCATCCCGGATCGCGCCGCCCTGCTGCAGGAACTTGAGGAGCGGCGCGAAGCAGCAGGGCACGCCGCGCGACATGCCCTGCAAGCCGCGACGGCCCGCGTGGGGGGCCGTCGTGCTCACCGCGCCACCCGGACCCTGCCGGGCCTGCTGCAGGCGGAGCGGGACGCCCGGAGGGCGGATCGGCAGCGGATCCGGGAACGGCTCCAGGAGGCGATCGACGCTCGCGAGAAGCGGCTGCGCGCGGCGCGCCGCCGCGTGAAACGACGCCATCCCCACGCCCACCTGCGAAAGCGGCAGCGGGACCTGGCGCAGCTCCGCGAACGGATCGACCGCCTGGCTCCCCTTCAGGCGGCCGGGACTGCGGTTGCGGCAGCCGGAAATCGCGTCGCCGGCGCGCACCGGAGCACGGTGACACGCGTCGGCGGCGACCGCGAGGCGTTCGATCGTCAGGCTGAGCGAATTGCCGCCTTCGTCGCGCGCGCTCTCGACCGCCTCGCCGGCGGCATCGAGGTGCGCCGAGGTCAGCTCCAGGACCGAAACCCGAGGCGGGTCCTGGAGCAGGGCTACAGCCTCGCCCTCGATGCGCGGGGACGGCCGATTCGCGCCGCCGCCACTGTCGCCGCCGGCG
>JAAXGQ010000268.1 GCA_012271265.1 Vicinamibacteraceae bacterium | reverse complement strand
CCCTCAGCGCGATCAGGCTCGCGGCCAGCACCCACGCCGGAAAGGCGAGCGTGCCGATCTTCAGCAGTCGCGACATCGGACGGGAGCTCCGGCGTCATGGAGCGCCGGTGTCCTCACCGGCCACCGCCGCAGGCGGGCATGGTCCATGGGCCTCCCGGCCCACGGTTCGTCGGCAGGGCGGCGGGTTCGGCGGGAGACTGTGTGAGGGACGGAGGGTGCGGCGCAGGCCGGCGAGGACGCCGGCGCTCCATGGGTCCGGAGTTCCATAGGTCAGGGCGCGCGAGTTCTGGAGCGCCGGTGTCCTCACCGGCCACCGCCGCAGGCGGGCATGGTGCGTGGGCCACCCGGCCCACGGTTCGTCGGCAGGGCGGCGGGTTCGGCGGGAGACTGTGTGAGGGACGGGGGGTGCGGCGCAGGCCGGCGAGGACGCCGGCGCTCCATGGGTGCGGCGGGTTCGGCGGGAGACTGTGTGAGGGACGGAGGGTGCGGGGCGGGCCGGCGAGGACGCCGGCGCTCCATGGGTGCGGCGCGGTCGGCAGGAGACTGCGTGAGGGACGGAGGGTGCGGCGTGGGCCGGCGAGGACGCCGGCGCTCCATGGGTCCGGGGTTCCAAGGGTCAGGGCGCGCGAGTTCTGGAGCGCCGGTGTCCTGACCGGCCGCCGCCGCGGGCGGGCATGGTGCGTGGGCCTCCCGGCGCACGGTTCGTCGGCAGGGCGGCGGGTTCGGCGGGAGACTGGGTGAGGGACGGGGGGTGCGGCGCAGGCCGGCGAAGACGCCGGCGCTCCATGGGTCCGAGGTTCCATAGGTCAGAGCGTGCCAGTTCTGGAGCGCCGGTGTCCTCACCGGCCACCGCCGCAGGCGGGCATGGTGCGTGGGCCTCCTTGCCCACGGTCCGCCGGCGCTCCAGGGCAGCGCTCAGTTGCCGGCCGCGGGGGAGCGGTCCTCGCGGGGGACGAGCCGCACCGCCCAGAGCCCGCTGTTGAAGTCGGAGAAGAAGATCGTCCCCTTGTGGGGCTGCGGCCCCCAGACGAACGGGGCGTTCGGGATGAAGCCCTGCGGATCGTCCGAATAGAACTTCGCCACCTCCCGGCCCTGGCGGTAGAGATCGCCCACGAGCTCCCCGGAAACGTCCACGACGCGGAGCCCGCCGTTGAAGTAGGCCACGTACATCAGGTCGTTCTCGGGTTCGATCCAGAGGTTGTGCGGCCCCGCCTCCGGCACCCGGTAGCGGGCGATCTCCACCGGGTTCTCCGGGTCGTCGAACTCGTTGAAGTGGAGGAACCCCATCGCCCGCGACGGCATCCGCTCCTCCCAGGAAATGATGGGCCCGGGGATGCGCGGGTTCACCGGGTGCGACTCGTCCCCGGTGACGACGTAGAAGCGCCCCGACGAGCCGCCCCGGAACGGCCAGACCGCGTGGTTCCAGCCGGTGAGCTGGTAGAGGCGCCCCATCTCCACCGGGTTCGTGGGCGACCCGCCCATGCCGCCGCCGCCCACGTCCACGACGACGAGGCCGTCGGTGTTGCCGGCCTGGAAGGCGATGCCGTCCTCGACCCAGACGTCGTGGACGCTGCGGCCGGGGCGGGGGTCTTCGAAACGCGACACCCGGAACGGATTCCGGGGGTCCTCGGCGTTGAACACGTCCCAGCGCCGCCCGTTGTTGATGGCGTAGATGTGGTTGTCGTGGAAGAAGACGTTGTGGACGCCCCCGGTGAGCTCCTCGTCGAACCGCGAGAGGATTTCCGGACGCCTCGGATCCGAGACATCGAGGATGACGAAGCCGTTCCGGCGGTTCGAGGCGCCCTCGCGGGTGATCACCGCGATCCGGCCGTCGGCGGAGACCTTGACGTCGTTCACCGTGCGGGCGTCCACCTGGACCTCCGCAATCCGGCGCATGTCGGTCGGGTCCGTCACGTCGAAGAAGAGCGCGTGGCCGTCGGCGTTCCAGGTCCCGAGCGCGGCGTAGTCCCGCCCGTCGATCCCTTCCCAGATCCAGAGGTCGGAGGTGGCGCGGTCCCGCACCGGGGCGTGGCCCACGAACTCCATCGCCATCCCCACGTCCCGGGGGACGACCTGAATGACCTGCTCGGCGGCCGCCGCCCCCGAGTGCGCCCGCACCACGTAGAGACCGGCCTGCTCGGCCACGAAGCGCCCGTCCGCCAGCACCTGGGCCGGGGCTCCCGCTCCCACCGTGTCGAAGCGGCTGGGATCGGGGTGGGATTCGAGCGCGTAGCGGACCGGCGCGCCGCCCACCTCCCGGCCGCCCGCGTCGCTTACCGCAGCGGCGAGGCGCACGACATCCCCGGTCCGCACCGACCCGCTGAGCGGCGCGCCCTCGAAGCTCGCGTCCAGCGCGATCTCTACCGCCGGGTTCGGGACGACTTCGACCTCCGCTTCGGCGGTCAGTTCGCCGAGCCGCGCGGTGACGGTGACGCTCCCCGGAGCAAGTCCGCGCAGGAGGCCCGCCGCCTCGTGCAGGTAGGTGGGAGGACGGGGCCGGTCGTAGAACGGATGCGCGTGGTAGGTCCCCTCGAAGAGCGGCCCGAAGGCGGCGGCGGCCGCCCGGTCGGCTGGCGCCGCGGCGAGCTCCGGCCGCACATCGCGCGGCTCCGCGCCCGCATCCTCGGCGATGAGGCGGACCGGCACGCTCGCCCCCACGAAGATGCGTTCGGGCAGGTCCACGAAGCGGAGCGAAGCCAGCTCCGAGGGCCGGATCCGCACCGGGATCTCCACCCGGATGCCCGGATCGTCCGCGCGGGTGAAGCCGGGGGTCGTGCCCGCGGTCGGGGCGAGGGCCACCAGGGTGTGATCCCCCGCCCGGTGCGCCCGGACGATCCCGGTGTGGGCGACGCTCACGTCGGCTGGGTCGAGCGAGAAGAAGAGCACCCGGGCACCGGCGTCGATCGCGCCGTCCGGCCCGAACACGGTGGCCGTCAGCGATGCTTCCTGCCCCACCCGCAGGTCAAGGGATTCCGGCTCGACGCGCAGCTCTCCGGGCTGGCCCGCGAGCGCGGCGCCAGCGCCGAGAAGCCACACGGCGGCAAGGCCGAAGGGCAGCAAAAGGGGCAGGGAAAACGGTTTCGGAGAGCGGGTGCGGGAGGCCATGCCCGAAAAAATACCAGCGGCCCGGAGCGGGGGCGGGGAGCGGGGGCGCCATGGAGCGCCGGCGTCCTCGCCGGCCTGCGCCGGACCGTCAGGCCCTTGGTCAGCCGCGGAAGAGGTGGGGAGGCCCGGCGGGTCAGCGCTGGGCGAGCGCGGTGGCGATCCCCTCGTGGATCAGGCGGGCGGCGAGGAGCAGGGTGCGCTCATCGGCGGCGTCGGGGCAGGCCTCGACCACGTCCATGCCCACCAGCCGGCGACCGCCGCGCCGCAGCTCGTGGATCAGGTTGAGCCCGGCGCGCGCCGACAGGCCGCCGGGGACCGGGTGCGCCACCGCCGGCGCGAACGCCGGATCGAAGCCGTCGAGGTCGAAGGTGACGTAGATCCGCGCGTCTTCCGGGAGGTGATCGAGGAAGGGGCCGCCGCTCTCCGCTTCCCAGGCCGGAATCTGGCGCACCCGTCCACCGGCCGCGCGCCGCACTTCCAGCTGCCAGCCGGTTTCGGTCCGGATCCCGATCTGGGTGATCCCGGCCACGTGGTCCTGCTCGAGGAGACGCGCGGCCACGCAGGCGTGGGAATCGGGGTTCCCCCCGTAGTGGGGATGCATGTCGGGGTGGGCGTCCCACTGCACGACGTGGATCGGGCCGCGACCGGCCCATGCCGCAACGAGAGCCGGGGTGATCGCGTGGTCGCCCCCCAGGATGAAGGGGACGATCCCGCGGTCCAGCTCGGCCCTAACCGCGTCGCGGTAGCTGACGGCGCTCGCCCGGAAGCCTCCCGGGTCGGGATGGAGGTCGCCCCGGTCGGCCACGGCGCCGGCGCAGTCGGTGAAGCTCTCCGACCAGGTGTTGAAGGACGCCCCGTCGTAAGCCCGGCGGATCGCCGGGGGCGCGAGGGCGCAGCGGTCCTGGTAGGTGGACTGGGTGGCGTCGCAGATGCCGATCAGCGCCGCTGGCGCGGTGTCGGCCGCCGCGCCTTCGGCGATGAGGCCGCCGAAGGGGACGGGCGGGGCGAGATTGGTCATCGGGGAAGTTCGGCGGTCCTGGCAGCGCGGTCAGGCGCGGTCCGTCTCATGCTGACGGTACCGATGGACCGCATGGAGCGCCAGTGTCCTCGCCGGCCACCGCCCACTGGAGCGCCGGTGTCCTCAGCGGGCACCGCCAACTGGAGCGCCGGTGTCCTCACCGGCCACTGCACCGGGAGCGCCGGTGTCCTCACCGGCCACCGCCGTAGGCGGGCATGGTCCGTGGGCCTCCCGGCCCACGGTCGGTCGGCATGGCGGCGCTGTCGGCAGGAGACTGCGGTGAGGCTCAGGCCGGCGAGGACGCCGGCGCTCCATGGGGCCGGCGTCCTCGCCGTCCTGCCCTTCTCCCGCCTTCAGGCTCATTTCCCCAGCTCCGAGTCTCATTTACCCAGCTC
>JAAXGQ010000267.1 GCA_012271265.1 Vicinamibacteraceae bacterium | reverse complement strand
CGAGGCCGTGGTGAATTTTCCGGGTTAGCGCCACTGGACCGAACTTGCACTTGCGCGTCTTACGGGGCACTCCCCTGCGGTCGGCTACAGCGTGTCCGCCAAGCACTTCGGCGCAAGGACCTCCGTCGGCCGCTCCGCCGCCGGCTTCGAGTCGAGCCCACGTCGGTGCCCGCAGACAGACATGGGTCGCCGTTGGCCTTCCGGCACACTTTCCACCGACCTCCGGAGACCCGGCCCCGAAGGGGGCACAGGGGGGGGCTCGGGGACTGGTACGATCGATCCAATATGTGACCCGACCCCTTGCCCCTCGCCCCCGGTCCACCCTCCGGCCGCCTTCACCCAGGCAGCCGGCAAGGGAAAAATCGCGCGCGCTTTGCGCGCTTTTTTTTGCCGCGCTGTGCGCGACAAGGGGACGAACGGCACGACGGGCAAGAGGCCCACGACCCAGGAAAGGGGCGAAACGATGAACGACGTGCGGCTGGATCCCCAGCAGCTCCCGGCCCGAGCGGAGCTGCTGCTCGCGGCCGAGCTGGGCGAAGACGCGCCGGGCCGGCCTATCTACGCGAGGCCGGAGCCCGACGGCCACGACGGCGGCGAGCCGGCGGCGCGCATCAAGGTCGGCGCGATGCTGACGCGGCGCCTGTCCGCGGCCGAGGCGACCGAGACGCCCCCCGGGGCGGCGTACGGCAACCCGCTGCGGGGCCGTCCCGAGCGGGCGCCGAGCGTGCCGATCGGGTCCGCCCTCCTCGCGCGGACCGACGGGGCGGACGCCCGCGGCTGGCGCGTCTACCGCGTGACCCCCGCCGGGAACGTGATGTACGACGAGTGGATCGACCAGGACCCGGCCAACGGCGAGCTCGCGGTGACGCAGTTGCGGGCGGCGGCGAGACGAAGCCCGGAAGCGGCGCTGCACCACGTACTGGCCGGACACACCGACCACCCCGCGGCGCACGGCGTGGCCGAGTGGCTCGCCAACGAGCCGGTCGAGCGCCCCGGCTCGAAGAAGCCACGATCTCGGGCCGCACGGCGCCGGTGGCGCCGGAATCTCGCACGCCAGCGGAGCCGCGCATGACCGGACACAGGACGAACGCGCTCCGGGCAGGCAGCAGCTTGGTGACCCGCGAACGGCTCGAGCGCCACGGCGCGGGCGCGCTGGCCGACGAGGAGCTGCTCGCGATCCTCGTCGGCGTGAAGGGCGTGCAGACGGCAGGCGCCGTCCTCGAGGCATGCGGGACCGTGCAGCAACTGGCGCACGAGAGCACGGGCGATCTCGCGCGGATCAAGGGCATGACGCCTACGCGGGCCGCAATGGTCGTCGCCGGCGTCGAGCTGGGCCGCCGCACCCTCACGCGGCCGCGGCCGGACCGCCAGCGCCTCGGCACGCCGCGGGAGGTCGCGGCGTTCCTGCTGCCGCACTACGGGGCCAGCCCCGTGGAGCACTTCGGCATCATCAGCCTCTGCACGAAGCACCGCATGCTCCGGACCGAGATCGTGTCGACCGGGACGCTGGACGCGAGCCTGGTCCACCCCCGGGAGGTCTTCCGGACGGCCGCGATGCACCGCGCCGCCGCCATCGTGCTGTTTCACAACCACCCCTCCGGCGACCCCAGCCCGAGCGTCGACGACGTCGCCCTGACCGAGCGGCTGCAACAAGCCGGAATCCTGATGGGAATCGAAGTCCTCGACCACGTCATCCTGGCCGACACGCGGTACTGCAGCTTCAAGGAGATGGGACGCCTGTGAGCGACATCGAGAGACGCACCGACCGGCTCGCGGCGCTCCGGGAGCGCGTGGAGCGACTGCCCGGGTACGAGGGCGAGCTGGGCACCCATGTCCTGGCCGCCTCCCCGGAGAGGCTGCTCGAGCGCAACCCGAGGACGGCCGCGCACAGCATCGACGCGGTGAACATGGCCACCGTCTACGGCGAGAGAACCGACGGCTGCGGGAGCGTCGGCTGCCTCGCCGCGCTGGCGATCATCGACTGCCTGGAAGAGGCCGCCGCGACCCGCTGGCGCATCGCAACGGACGACAACCTGCCCGAGCGCGCGGTCAGCATGCTCGACGTCGCCGCCCGAATCCTCGGTCTCGACCCCGCGACCCGCGACGCCCTCTTCTGCCGCGTGGGATCGAGGTGGTTCGAGGATCTCGGCAACATGCCGAAGCGGGCCATCCTCGACGCCCTGGACCACGCGATGGCGGGAGCCGCCGGCGCCCGAGTCTGGAAGCCCCCCGCCGCAGCGCGGCACGACCGCTGAACCCCGCATCCTCCCGTCCGACCGCCCCCGGCCGACCGCCGGGACGGCCATCCCCCAAGCGCCCCTGACCGCAACCGCGGACCGCCCCTCCCTCCGGAACCCGTCCAGCGCCCGAACGCCGGCGCGCGGCTACCCGTGCGCCGGCGCCCGACCCCGTAGCCTTGAGCAGCGGCGGAAACCCCTACAGGTGCGCCCAAGGCGGCCTGCGCTACCTCCTGCACGTCTCCGGCGGCCGCACTTCCGGGATGCTGCTGCACAAGATGCTCGAGGCCTACGACGGCCGGCTGCCGGCCAACGTCCGCGCCGTCTTCGCGAACACCGGCAAGGAGCACGAGAAGACGCTCCTGTTCATCCGCGAGATGGAGCGCCGGTGGCAGGTGCCGATCGCGTGGGTCGAGTACGTGTACCGCGCCGACGCCCGCGGGGGCATCCGCGATCCGAAGAACACGTTCAGGGTCGTCGACTACGACACCGCGTCGAGGCGCGGGGAGCCGTTCGCGATGCTGATCCGGGCGCACAAGCTCCTGCCCAACGCGCACAAGCGCATCTGCACGGCCGACCTCAAGGTGGAGACCGCGGCCCGGTTCGCGCGGACCAGGCTCCGCTGGTGGCGGCCGCGGCCGCACTCGATCCTGGGCATCCGCCACGACGAGCCGAAGCGGTGGGCCAAGGCCCTGTGGGAAGAGTGCCGGACGGTCTACCCCCTCGTCGACGCGCGCGTCTCGGTCCGCGACGTCGAACGGTTCTGGTCCGAGCGGCCCTTCGACCTGCAGATCCACCGGGACCTGGGGAATTGCGACCTGTGCTTCTGTGCGCCGTGACGACCAAGGAGGA
>JAAXGQ010000266.1 GCA_012271265.1 Vicinamibacteraceae bacterium | reverse complement strand
CGGCGCCAGCCGGTCCTGCCAGGGTTTGGCCACGTAGACGAACCCCGGAGCCCCCGGTCCGCCGTTCAGGTACTTGTAGCCGCAGCCCACGGCGAACGCGGCCCCGTCGGCGGCGAGATGCAGGGGGAACGCCCCGGCGCTGTGACTCAGGTCCCAGACCAGGGGGACCCCGTGTGCTGCGGCGGACCGGGTCAGCCGGGCGAGGTTCCGCTTCCTCCCGGTCCGGAAGTCCACCTGGGTCAGGGTGGCCACTGCTACGTCCGGCCCCAGGGCCGCCGCGAAGTCGCCCGGAGCGACCAGCCGGAGGCGGGCGCCGGAGCTCTCGAGCAGGGCCGCCAGTCCCTCCGCCATGTAGAGGTCGGTCGGGAAGTTGCCCGTTTCGGCGAGGAGGATCCGGCGGTCTCCGGCGCGCCGCAGGTGGGCGCCGAGCAGCTTGAACAGGTTCAGGGACACGGAATCCGCTGCGATGACCTCATCCGGGCGAACGCCGAGGAGCGGGGCCAGCATCGCCCCCACCCGCTCCGCCATCCGGAACCAGCCGTGACGGTTCCAGGACGCGACAAGGTCGCGGCCCCACTCATCGCCGACGAGATCGCCGATCCGATCCGGCGTCGTCCTCGGGAGGGCCCCGAGTGAGTTGCCGTCGAGGTAGATCGTTTCTGGCGGCAGCCGGAACCGGCGGCGCAGCGACGCGAGCGGATCCCGCCGATCCAGAGCCTCGCAAGCCTCCCTCGGCAGCGCCGCCGGGTCCCCCTCCACGGTGGCCCGATTATAGGAACGCCCCCAACCCGAACCACCGCGAACCAGGCGACTGGGGATGGGCCTCATTGTGAACGCGGTAATCGCGATTCATTGGCTCCAAACGCTCTGATGGGATCGCCCGGCATCCGCTCCCGGATCGATCTCGGATCCCCGGGCCAGACCGCCATTCTCAGAGCGGCGTGCTCGCTCCGTCCGCCACATCCTGGAGCGTTTCTGGCCGCACCGTGAGAACCTCGTGCGGACTCACTGAATCACCCGCACCGCCGGCCCCTCAGGCAGTCTCCTGCCGACCGCCCCGCCGTACCGACCGACCGTGGCCCACGGACCATGCCCGCCTGC
>JAAXGQ010000035.1 GCA_012271265.1 Vicinamibacteraceae bacterium | reverse complement strand
GCGGCTTCGTTGATCATGGGGATCAGGATCCGGTTGGCGACGAACCCGGGCGCGTCGTTCACCACGCACGGCGTCTTTCCGAGCCGCCGCGCGAGCCCGAGGGTCGTCTTCAGGACCTCGTCCGAGGTGTCGAGGCCGCGGATCACCTCGACGAGCTGCATGATTGGCGCGGGATTCATGAAGTGCATCCCGATGAAGCGGTCGGCGCGCCCGGATGCCGCTCCGAGCCGGGTGATCGAGATGGACGAGGTGTTCGAGGCGACGATCGCGTCCTCGCTCAGGATCGGATCGAGCGTCCGGTAGAGGCCGGCCTTCGCGGCTTCGTCCTCGACGATCGCTTCCACGACCATCTCGGCGTCGGCGGCGAGGCCCGGATCGGCGCCGGGTTGGATCCGCGAAAGGATGCCGGCCGCTTCCGCCTCGCTCACCCGACCCCGCCGCGCCATCCGGCCGAGACTGCCCTCGATGGCCCGGACCCCGCGCCGGCAGGCCTCCTCATCGACATCCAGCATCCGCACGGTGCAGCCGGCGGCGGCGAAGACCTGGGCGATGCCGTTGCCCATGGTTCCGGCGCCGAAGACGGTGATCCGTCGCATCGCCTCGCTGTCAGGCACGTTCCACTCCCACGGCGACGCCGTTTCCGCCGCCGAGACAAAGGCTCGCCACCCCCCGGGCCCGGTCCTCCCGGAGAAGGGTATGAAGGAGGGTGGTCAGAATCCGCGCCCCGCTGGCCCCGATGGGATGTCCGAGCGCGACCGCTCCCCCGTTCACGTTCGTGCGTTCGCCGGGAAGCCCGAGTTCGGCCCGGACCGCCACCGCCTGCGCGGCGAAGGCTTCGTTGATCTCGAAGAAATCCACGTCGGGCACGCCCCATCCGAGGCGGTCGAGAAGCCTGCGGACCGCCGGGACCGGCGTCATCATGACCCACTCCGGAGGCAGGCCGGAAACGGTCTGACCGCTGATCCGGGCCAGCCGGGGCATGCCATGGCGCCGGACCGCTCCGTCCGAAGCGACAACGAGCGCCGCGGCGCCGTCGCTCAGCCCCGGGGAGTTCCCCGCCGTCACCCGGCCATCCTCACGGAACACCGGGCGGAGTCGGGCCAGCGCCTCGGGGTTCGTGTCGGGGCGGACCGCCTCGTCCGTCCGGACGGCGCGCGGAGCGCCGCGGCGCGACGGGACCTCCACCGGGACGAGCTCCGCGTCGAACCGCCCCTCGCGGGCGGCGGCGGCGGCGCGGTGGTGGCTCTCGGCCGCCGCCCGATCCATCGCTTCGCGGCTGACGCCGTAACGGTCCGACGCGCGTTCGGCGGTTTCGCCCATGTGGATCCGGTGGAAGGCGTCCGTGAGCCCGTCATGCACCGCGGAATCGACGAGCTTCCGGTCGCCGAGCCGGAACCCGCCCCGCATGCGCCGCGCCAGGTGAGGCGCGTTCGACATGGACTCCATCCCTCCGGCCACGACGATCTCCGCATCTCCGGCCCGAATTGCCTGGGTGGCGAGCATGACCGCCCTCAGCCCCGACCCACAGACCATGTTGATGGTCAGCGCGCCCACGGCTGGCGGCAGCCCGGCCCCGAGCCCCGCCTGGCGCGCCGGGTTCTGACCGAGGCCGGCACTGAGGACGTTGCCGAGAATTACCTCGTCGACCGCCTCCGCCGGGATTCCGGCCCGCGCGACCGCCTCGGCGACGACCCGGGCCCCAAGTTGCGGCGCCGTGAGCGGAGCCAGCCCGCCCAGGAACTTCCCGATCGGTGTCCGCACCGCCGATGAGAGCCACACCGGCGCGGCCCGGGAATCCGTCACCGGTGCCCGCCACCTACGGCCCCGGGCCGCGAAGCCCGCCGGGCGCCGCGGGGGGCGACGATCGAAACGCGCAGCGAGGCTCCCGGCAGATGGAGCGCGTGCCGGACGGCATCCCGGATCCTGGCCCGGGCGCGCTTCGCGTTCCGGGCGGCCTCGGGCGACGAGGCCCGCAGGCGGAGAATCCCGCGCTCGAACGCCTCGGGAGTCAGGGACCCCGCAAACGGCGCGGGGAGCGCCATGTCCCAGACGTCGCGGATGCGGTCGAAGTCGATCAACCGGCTCTGGACCTTCGGTGAAAGGGCCTGCCCGATGAGGTCGCCGAGCCGGGCCGGCTCGCCCCGCCGGACCGGGGCATCCGGGCTTCGCATGCGGCCGCATCGTATCGCGGGCCCCGGCCCGGCCGGCGCCCCGTTCCACGGGCTCGAAGTGCTTCCGCTGGTATCATCGGCGATCGTTCACCCGTCGGATCGGGAGGGAAATTCATGGCAGAAACGAGGCATCCGAAGGAGCTCTGCGGGAGTCTGGAACCTCCCCGCGAGCGACGGGCGACCCCGGAAGAGCGTCCCCCCGAAGAGCGTCCGTCGTCCGGCTCGTTTTCGCGCCGCGCCTTCCTGCGCGGCAGCGCGGCCGGCGCGGTTTCGACGGGCCTCATTCCCGCCTTCCTCGACGACGCCGCGGCGCAGGAAGGAGACGGACCCGCCGTGGCCGGGCCGGGGGCGGTGGACATGTCCTTCCGCGTCAACGGGACGCCCTACGTGGCGACCCTCGAGCCCCGCGTCACCCTGCTCGACGCGCTGCGGAACCACCTCGACCTGACCGGCTCGAAGAAGGTCTGCGACCGGGGAACCTGCGGCGCCTGCACGGTGCTGGTGGACGGCGATCCGGTGTACGCGTGCTCGGTCCTTGCCATCGAGGCGCAGGGCTCGGACGTCACCACGGTCGAGGGGCTCGGCTCACCGGACAACATGCATCCGGTGCAGCGCGCCTTCGTGGACAACGACGCCCAGCAGTGCGGCTTCTGCACGCCGGGGTTCGTGGTCGCGAGCACGGCGCTGATCGCCCGCCATCCGAACCCCGACCGCGAGACCGTGCACCGGGAGCTCGGCGGCAACCTCTGCCGCTGCGGCACCTACGCGGGGATTCGGGACGCCGTGGCCCAGGCCTCCGGAGGAGGATCGAATGCCTGAGTACATCTGGCCCCAAGCGGCGGACCGGCGCCTGATCGGTTCGCGCGTCAGCCGGCTCGACGGCCCGGTCAAGGCCACCGGGCGGGCCCGCTACGCCTACGACACAAACCGCCGGGGAATGCTGTGGGCCATCATGGTCCAGTCCCCGCACGCCCACGCCCGCATCACCGCGATCGACACCAGCGAGGCCGAGGCGACGCCCGGCGTGGTCGCGGTCCACATCATTCAGGACGTGGGAACCGAAATCCAGTGGGCCCACGACGAGATCGTGGCGGTGGCGGCGACCTCCGAAGAGGCGGCGCGCGACGGCGCGGCCGCGGTGAAGATCGACTACGAGGTGCTGCCGCACTTCGTGACCGAGCGCAACCTGCAGGCCGCTCCGGACGCCCAGCCGGCGCAGGCGGAAACCACGGGCGACCCGGCGACCGCCATCGCTTCGGCCGCCGCCCGCTCGAGCGGGACGTACCACGCCGCCCAGATCGCCCACTGCTCCCTCGAGTCGCACGGACAGGTCACCGAGTGGCAGGACGACGAGACGCTGACCGTCTGGGCCTCCACCCAGGCCATCTCCGGGGTGGCGTCGCAGCTCGGCGAGGCCGTCGGCATCCCCGCGTCGAACGTCCACGTCGAAACCCAGTACATGGGCGGCGGCTTCGGCAGCAAGTTCAGCGCCGACCGCTGGGGGGTCGTCGGGTCCGAACTGGCGCGCGTGACCGGCCGGCCGATCAAGCTGATGCTGGATCGCAACCAGGAAGTCAGCGTGGCCGGCGCGCGTCCCTCGACGCACGTCGAGGTCGAAGCCGGGGCCGACGGCGATGGAAACGTCGTGGCCTGGAACTCCCGGGGCTGGGGTTCGGGGGGACCCGCCGGCGCGGGCTCGCCGCCGATTCCCTACGTCTTCGAATTCGAGAACCAGACGCACGCCCACACGTCCGTCCCCACGAACACCGGGCCGGCCCGCGCCTGGCGGGCGCCGAACCACCCGCAGGCGTGCTTCGTCACGATGCGGGCGCTCGAGGACCTCGCCCACGAGGCGGGGATGGATCCGCTCGATCTCTTCCTGAAGAACATCGAGAAGACCGGCGCCCGCTCCTCGACCTACGCCGAGGAACTGGAGAAGGCGGCCGCGCTCATCGGGTGGAGGGATCGCTGGCATCCCCGAGGGGAGCAGACCGGAACCGTCCGCTCCGGACTCGGACTCGCGCTCCACACCTGGGGCGGCCGGGGCCACCGCAGCAACTGCGAGGTGCTCGCCTATCGCGACGGGCTGGTCGAAGCCCGGATCGGCAGCCAGGACCTCGGCACCGGCACCCGCACCGTGATCGCCATCGTGCTGGCGGACACGTTCGGGCTCGCGCTCGACGAGGTCAAGGTGACCATGGGCCGCAGCGTGCTGCCGGTCTCGGGCGCGTCCGGCGGCAGCACGACCGTTGGCGGCGTGAGCGGCGCGACGCGCCGGGCCGCGCTGAACGCGGTCGAGGCGGTTCTGGAGCGGATCGCTCCCCGCCTCGGAACCGAGGCGACGAACCTCCTGCTGAAGGACGGCCAGCTTCACTTCGTGGACGCGTCCCACCCGGCGATGTCCTGGAAGCAGGCCGCATCGCTGATCGGGGTGAACCCGGTCTCGGCGATGGGAGCCAACCCCGGCCCCGGACAGTTGACCGACAGCGGTGTCGGCGGCGTCCAGATGGCCGACGTCAGCGTGGACATGGAGACCGGCGTGGTGAGCATCAACAAGCTCGTCGCGGTGCAGGACTGCGGGCTGATCATCGACATGAAGACCGCCGAGAGCCAGGTCTACGGCGCGCTCATCATGGGAGTCACCTACGCCCTCACCGAAGAGCGGGTCTTTGACCCGCTGACCGGCCGGATGCTGAACGCCGACATGGAGTTCTACAAGCTCGCGGGCATTGCCGATGTCGGCGAGATGGTCGTTCACATGATGACCGGCCCCGGATATGACGAGCGGGGCGTGATCGGGCTCGGCGAGCCGCCGGTCATCGCTCCCGGGGCCGCCATCGCCAACGCGGCGACGAACGCCGCCGGCGTGCCGATCAACGAAATGCCGATGACCCCCGAACGGGTGCTCGCCGCGATCGAAGCGGGAGGAATGGCCTGATGCGCAGGTTCGAGTACACGAGCCCACAGACCGCCGACGACGCGGTCCGGATGCTCTCGTCCGAGGGCGCCGCGGCGCTCGCCGGCGGGACCGACATCCTGAGCCTGATGAAGGACGGGGCGGCCGCCTATTCGCGGCTGGTCAACCTGAAGGGCATCCGGGGACTCGGGGGCATCCGCAACACGGACGCCGGCATGGAGATCGGCGCCACAGCGAAGCTCGGCGACCTTCTGGAGCACCATGGGCTGGTCACCATGTTCCCCGCCGTCGCCGAGGCGGCCATGGGAGTCGGCAGCCGCCAGGTCCTGTCGATGCGGACCGTCGGCGGCGACCTGTGCGCCCGCCCGCGCTGCTGGTACTTCCGCGCCGGCTTCGGTCTCGTGCCCATGCACGACGGTGAGTCCATGGCGAAGCAGGGAGACAACCGCTACCACGCGATCTTCGGCAACAGCGGAGCGGCGGTCTTCGTGAACCCGTCGAGCCTCGCGCCGCCGCTCATCGCGCTCGGCGCCTCCGCCACGATCCACGGTGCGGACGGACCCCGGACGATCGCCCTCGAGGACCTGTACCGGACTCCGGCCAGCAGCGACGAGAGCGAGTTCACGCTCGGTTTCGGGGAAATCGTCACCCACGTGACGATCCCGCCGCCGTCCTCGCAGAACGCCACCTACGAAGTCCGGAACCGTAAAGGGATGGACTGGCCGCTCGCCACGGCCTCGGTGGCGGTTTCCGACGGCGCCGCCCGGGTCGTGCTGGGCCACGTCGCGCCCACGCCGTGGATGAGCGCCGCTGCCGGCGAAGCACTGGCCGGCGGCCTGACCGATGCCAGCGCCGCCGCTGCCGGCGACGCCGCGGTCGCGGACGCCCGGGCGCTCTCGGGCAACGGCTACAAGATTCAGTTGACGCGGGTCGCCGTGAAGCGGGCCGCGCTCGCCGCCAGGGGGGGCTAGAAGATGGCACGGAAGACGACTCTGCCGCTGAAGAGCGGCGTGCCGGGCACGGCCGGCCGCGCCGCCTTCGCACTCTGCCACCGGCTTCGCTCCAAGGCGATGTACATGGATGTGGAGTACGACCCGAGCGTTCCCGGCGGCGTGCCGGGCGACGGCTATTTCTGGTGCACGCACACGATGAACTGCCTCGGGCCGGACGGCCGGGTGGCCGACCGCGACCGCTGCACCGAGGGTTCCGGGCGAAGCTGCTTCGAGCGCGCCTACTGATCCGGGTCGGGCGGGAAACCGGCCGCCCGCGGTGGGCCGCCCCACGGACCCCAGGGGCCGGAGGAGCGAAGCGCCCGACTGCCCGCAGCCTGTGGACACAGCGACGCGGCATCGAGCGGCGTCTGGAGCGCCGGTGTCCTCACCGGCCACGCCCCCATGGAGCGCCGGTGTCCTCACCGGCCAACCTCGCAGGCGGGCATGGTTCGTCGGCGTCCCCGCCCACGCTTCGTCGGCACAGTGGCGCGGGCGGCAGGAGACTGCCTGAGGGACGGAGGGTGCGGCGCAGGCCGGCGGGGACGCCGGCGCTCCATGGGGCCGGCCCTCCATCGGGCCGGCGCTCCATCGGGCCGGCGCTCCATCGGGCCGACGCTCTCGCCGGCCACCCGCACGCATGGAGCGCCGGCGTCCTCGCCGGCCAACGCCGCAGGCGGGCAT
>JAAXGQ010000003.1:7178-19090 GCA_012271265.1 Vicinamibacteraceae bacterium | reverse complement strand
GCCGACCGCCCCGCGGTGTCGATGGACCGTGGCCCGGGCGGCCCACAGTCCATGCCCGCCTCCGGCGTTGGCCGGCGAGGACGCCGGCGCGCCAGGACTGGCACGCCCTGACGTAGCGAGCGCCGGCCCTATGGAGCGCCGGCCGCATGGAGCGCCGGCCCCATGGAGCGCCGGCGTCCTCGCCGGCCTGCGCCGCACCCTCCGTCCCTCACGCAGTCTCCTGCCGACCGTTCCGACGGAGCGTGGGCCGCGAGGCCTACACACCATGCCCGCCTGCGGCGGTGGCCGGTGAGGACACCGGCGCTCCAGGCGCCCGCTGGCCGGTGACAGCGCCGGCCCCATGGAGCGCCGGTCCCATGGAGCGCCGGCGTCCTCGCCGGCCTGCGCCGCACCCTCCGTCCCTCACGCAGTCTCCTGCCGACCGTGCCGATGGACCGTGGCCCGGCGGCCCACGCACCATGCCCGCCTCCGGCGGTGGCCGGTGAGGACACCGGCGCTCCATGCGAGCAGTGGCCGGTGAGAGCGCCGGTCCCATGGAGCGCCGGCGTCCTCGCCGGCCTGCACGCACCTTCGGCACCTCAGCCAGTCTCCTGTCGACCGCACTGCTCGTTTCCCCAGCTGGGCGGCCGGTCGCGGCGCGGCGAAAGTGATCCGTCTCGAGGGCGCGAGGCGCGGGGGCTCACCGGGAGGACCCCCGTGGTCCCTGGCTGGGGAGCGCCGGCACGGGGTACCTTCCGCGCTTCGATGTCTCACCTGCCGCAATCCGCATGAGGCCGGGCGCCTTCCGCGCTGCGGCGCGGGCGTGCCTCGCGGCGTGCCTCGCGGGATGTGCGCCCGAGCCCGGAGTGGTCGCCGAAGGAGCGGCGGAGCGGGTGGTCAGTCTGGATGTCTGCGCCGACCAGTTCGTGGTGGAGCTCGTGGGGCGAGAGCGGATCGCCGCGCTCTCGCCGGACGCCACCAAGGACTTTTCCATGGTCCGGGAGCGGGCGCGCGGCATCCGGCAGATGCGCCCCACCGCCGAAGAAGTGCTGGCGCTCGGACCCGACCGCATTGTGCGCAGCCATGGGGGCGGGCCGAACGCCGCGAGGTTCTTTCGGCGCGCCGGGGTCCCGGTCGTCCAAATCGGTTTCGCCGGCGACCTCGCCGGGGTGCGCGAGGTGATCACCGCCGCCGCCGAGGGCCTCGGCGCGCCGGAACGGGGCGCGGCGCTTTTGGCCGCGATGGACGCCCGCCTGGCGCGTGCCGCGGCGCCCGACGCATCCGGCCGAGGCTGGCCGAGCGGGCTCTATCTCGTGCCCGGGGGCGTGAGCGCCGGCTCGGGGACGCTCCCGGACGAGCTGCTGCGGGCTGCCGGAATCGCGAATTTCGAGACCCGGAGCGGCTATCCGCCGATCCCGCTGGAGCGTCTCGCCTACCAGCAGCCCGACCTCTACGCGGTGGCGTTCCTCGGCTCGACGGCCGCCTACGAGGGATCCTGGAGCGCGTTCAACCACCGGATTGTCCGGGAGCGGCTGCGGACGGGCCGCGTGGCGCTCCTCGACGGGTCCTGGATGGCGTGCGCCGGCCCGGGAGTCGTCGAGGCCGTCGCAGTGCTCCGCCGGGTGGCCCGTCAGGTCCCGGACGAACCCGGCGGTTCGCCGCCGTTCCCGGCGCCGTGAGCGAACGACGCCTCTTCCTCGGGCTGACCGCCGCCGGCGTCCTGGCGGTGGCGGCGGCGTGTCTGATCGGGCCGGTCCCCATCCCCGGCGAGCGTCTCCTCGCGGCGCTCTTCGGCGGGGGCGAGGTTGGGGACCGGATCGTGCTCTGGGAGATCCGGCTCCCCCGGGCGCTCGCCGCAACCCTGGTCGGGGCGGCGCTCGGGGCGAGCGGAGCGGCGCTTCAGGGTCTCCTCAGGAACCCGCTCGCCGAGCCGGGAGTTCTCGGCGTCTCCGCCAGCGCCGCGCTTGGCGCCACGTTCGTCATGTACTTCGGGTTCGCCGGCGCGGGGCCGTGGGTCGTTCCGGCGGCGGCGTTCCTCGGAGCCCTGGCCGCCACGGCCGTGATCGCGCTGGCGGCGGTCCGCACCGCGTCCATGGTGACCCTGATCCTGGTCGGCGTCGGACTCTCCAGTTTCGCCGGGGCTCTGATCGCGCTGCTGACGAATCTCGCCCCCACCCCCTTCTCCCTCTCGGAGATGGTGCAGTGGATGCTCGGCTCGGTGGCCAACCGCAGCTTCGACGATCTCTTCGCCGCCGCCCCCTTCCTCGCCGCCGGCCTCGCTGTTCTCTTCGGGTCCCGACGGGGGCTCGCCGTCCTCACCCTCGGCGAGGAGGCCGCCGCCGGCGCCGGGCTCGATCTCCGAAGGCAGCGCCTCCTCGTGGTCCTCGGGGCCGGGCTCGCCACCGGGGCCGCCGTCGCCCTCGCCGGCGTCATCGGATTCGTCGGCATCGTCGCGCCGCACCTGATGCGCCCGCTGGTCGCCCACGACCCGGCGCGCAGCCTGCTGCCCTCGGCGCTCTTCGCCGGATTCGTCCTCACCGTCGCCGACACCGCCGCCCGCATCGCGCCCACGACCACCGAACTGAAACTGGGGGTCGTGGCGGCGCTGCTCGGCGCCCCGGTCTTCGTCTGGATTGCGGTCCGCCGCCGGGTGACCCATGGCTGAGCTGCGCGTCCGGAACCTGGAGGTCCGGCTTGGGGGACGCCCCATCGTGCGGGAGGTCTCGCTCTCCCTCCGCCCTGGCGAGCTCGTCGCGCTGCTCGGACCGAACGGCGCCGGAAAGACCACCCTCCTCCGTGCCGCCCTCGGCCTCATTCCCCCGGACGGAGGTTCGGTCCGGCTGGACGGACTCCCACCGAGCCGCCTCTCCCCCGCCGCTCGGGCGCGCCGCGTCGGCTATCTGCCCCAGCACCGCCCGCTCGCGTGGCCCAACCGGGTGCGGGACCTCGTCGCCCTCGGCCGGTTTGCCCACGGGGCCACTCCCGGGCGCCTCGGACCGGCGGACCGACGCGCCGTCGACGCGGCCATCCGGAACTGCGGCCTGGAGCGCTTCCGAAGCCGCGCCGCCGACACCCTCTCCGGTGGCGAACAGGCGCTCGTCCACTGTGCCCGCGTCTTCGCCTCCGAGGCCCCCCTCCTCCTCGTGGACGAGCCGGTTGCGGCGCTGGACCCCCGCCACCAGCTGCGCGTGATGGGGCTGCTCCGCCGCCGCGCGCGCGAAGGCGGCGGGGTCCTGGCCGTGCTTCACGACATCGCCGTCGCCGCCCGCTGGGCCGACCGGATCTGCTGGATGCGCGACGGAAGGCTGGTGGCGGGCGGCGCGCCCGGAGCCACGCTCACGCCGGAGACCCTCGCCGCGGTGTACGACGTTCCGGCCACCGTCTTCTGGGAGGGTCGGACCCCCATCGTTATTCTGCCCGGCCCCGAGCGTCCCGAAGGCCCGCCGGGCGACGAGGAGAAAGCGGGGTCAGCCTGATGCCGGAAACCGTCCCCCACGTCGTGTTCCGCGGCGTCTCGAAGACCTTCGACGGCGTCACCAACGTGGTCGCGGACCTGGATCTCGAGGTCGGGAAGGGCGAGTTCGTCACCTTCCTCGGCCCCTCCGGATCGGGCAAGACCACCTGCCTGAACATGCTGGCCGGGTTCGTGGCGGTCTCCTCCGGGACGATCCTGGTCCACGGGCGGTCGGTGGAGCAGGTCCCGCCCCGGAAGCGCGGGATCGGCATGGTCTTCCAGAACTACGCCCTCTTCCCGCACCTGACCGTGGCGGGGAACCTGTCCTTCCCCCTCGAAGTGCGCGGAGTCGGCGAGGCCCGGCGGAAGAAACTGGTCGCCAGAGCGCTGGAGCAGGTGCGGCTTCAGGGATTCGAGGATCGCCGCCCTTCCCGCCTCAGCGGCGGCCAGCAGCAGCGGGTAGCGATCGCCCGCGCGCTGGTGTTCGAGCCCGACCTCGTTCTCATGGACGAACCCCTCGGCGCCCTCGACCGGCGCCTTCGCGAGGAGCTGCAGTACGAAATCCGGGGCCTTCAGCGCCGGCTGGGCATCACCTGCATCTACGTGACCCACGACCAGCAGGAGGCCATGGTGCTCTCCGACCGGGTCGCCGTCTTCCGGGCGGGGCGGCTGGAGCAGGTGGACACGCCGGAGGGGCTCTACGAGGAGCCGCAGCGCAGTTTCGTGGCCCGCTTCGTGGGAGAGAACAACCGGATTCCCGGCGTGGTGGAGGAGCTGGACCGGGGTCTTTGCACCGTTCGGGCCGGGTCCGGGAGGATTCGCGCGCTGCGCGTGGTCCCCGACGCCGTCGGGCAGCCGACCACGGTCTCGATCCGCCCGGAGCGGATCGGTTTCGCCGTGGCGCCCGGGTCCTACCGCAACGAGTTTTCCGCCCGGGTCGAGGACGTCACCTTCCTCGGCGACCACCTGCGCGTGACGCTCTCGGTGTTCGCGAAGCGGGACATGGTCCTGACGATCCCGAACACCGTCGGGCACGGCGGCGTGCTCCCCGGAGACGAGGTGCGGATCGGCTGGGCCGCCACCGACTGCCGGGCGCTCGACTGCGAGGACGACGGGCCGTGAAGGGGCGCCGCGCCGCCGCTCTCCTCGTTGTCGCCGGCTGGAGCGGGACCGTGGGCGGGAGCGCCTGCGGCGGACCGCCGGCGCCGGGGGGATCGCTGACGGTCGTGAGCTGGGGCGGCTCCTACGAACGCGCCGTGACCGAGGCCTATATTCGTCCTTTCGCCGAGGCTCACGAGGTGGCCGTCGGGATCGAAAGCTACAACGGGGGTCTCGCGCAGGTGCGCAGCCAGGTCGAGGTCGGCCGGGTGCACTGGGATGTCGTGGACCTCGAAGCCTTCGACGCCTTGCGGGGGTGCGAGGAGGGGCTGCTGGAGCCGATCCCGCCGGACTTCCTGCCCCCGGGCCCGGACGGGACGCCGGCCTCGGAGGACTTCGCGGAAGGCGCCATCAGCGAGTGCGGCGTCGGCAACGTCTTCTACTCCACGATCTACGCCTACAACGACCGGCTGATTCAGGGAGAGAAGCCGGCCACGATCGAGGACTTCTTCGATCTGGAGCGGTTCCCCGGGCGCCGGGGGATGCGCCGCAGCCCGCTCGTGAACCTGGAGTTCGCGCTGATGGCGGACGGGGTGGCGCGGGACGAGGTCTACGCCGTCCTTGATACGCCGGAGGGACGGGACCGGGCCTTCCGGAAGCTGGGCACCATCCGCGAGCAGGTGGTCTGGTGGGAGGCGGGGGCCCAGCCGCCGCAGATGCTCGCCGACGGCGAAGTGGTCATGTCGACCGCCTACAACGGGAGGATCTTCAACGCCCAGGCGCTGGAATCCCAGCCGTTCGTCATCGTGTGGGACGGCCAACTGCTCGACTTCGGTCAGAAGGCGATCGTGGCCGGCACGCCGAACCTGGAAAACGCCCTGGAATTCGTCCGCTTCGCCACGTCCGCGGAGTCCACCGCGCGGGTCTCCGGCTACATCGCCTACGGCCCGGTGCGGGCCTCGGGGCTCCCGCTCGTTTCGACCCACGTGGAGACCGGGGTGGACATGTTGCCCCACCTTCCCACCGCGCCGGAGAACGAACGGCTGTCCCTCCGGATGGACACGGCCTGGTGGACCGACCACCTCGACGAGATGAACGAGCGCTTCAGCGCCTGGCTGGCCCGGTCGCCGTGATGCGCCGCCGGCTCCGGAAACCGGCGCTGGCGCTGCCGCTCGTCGCCTTCGTGCTGGTCTCGTTCATCGCCCCGATCCTGCTCATGCTGGCGCGGGGCGTCCACCAGCCGGTCGTCCGGGACGCGCTCCCCGAAACGCTGGCGATTCTGGACGCGTGGGACGGGCTGGGGGTGCCGGAGGAGGCCGCGTTCGCGGCCGCGGCGGAGGAGCTGCGCGCCGCCGACGAGGCGCGGTTGGCGGCCCGGATCGGGGGCCGGGTGAACCGGGTGCGGAGCGGGCTGCGCACGGTGATCGTCGCCGGGGCCCGGACCGGAGCCGACGGCGCCGGGGCCGGGTCCGCCCGCGAGCGGCTCCTGGCCGCCGATCCGGCCTGGGGCGATCCGGCGACCTGGCGGGCGCTGCGCACCGCCGGGGAGCGCTTCACCCTCAGGAACTACCTGAACGCGCTGGACCTCGATCGCGGCGCCGACGGGGCCGTGGTCCGTCAGCCGGAAGAGCGTCGGGTCTACGTGCCCCTGCTGCTTCGCACGCTGGGGGTGAGCGCCGCCGTCACCGTCCTCTGCCTGCTGCTCGGATACCCCGTCGCCCACGTGATCGCGCGGGCGCCGGCGCGGCGCGCGCGGTGGCTGCTGCTGGCGGTGCTGGTGCCGTTCTGGACTTCGCTGCTGGTGCGGACGACGGCGTGGATCGTTCTGCTGCAGCAGCGCGGCGTCATCAACGACCTGCTGGTCTGGCTCGGACTCGTGGACGACGCCGCCCGGCTCACGCTGGTCTACAACATGACCGGCACCCTGATCGCGATGACGCACGTGCTGCTCCCGTTCATGGTGCTCCCGATCTACTCGGTGATGCAAGGGATTCCGCCCCGCTTCATGCGCGCCGCCGAGTCGCTCGGGGCCACGCCGGCCCAGGCGTTCCGGCGGGTCTACTGGCCGCTCACGCTGCCCGGCGTGGGAGCGGGGGCGCTGCTGGTCTTCATCCTGGCGATCGGCTACTACATCACGCCGGCGCTGGTCGGCGGAAGCGGCGGACAGCTGTTCTCGAACATGATCGCGTTCCACATGGAGACCTCCCTCAACTGGGGGTTGGCGGCGGCCCTCGGCGGCATCCTGCTGGCCGTGGTGGGGGCGCTCTACGTGCTCTACGAGCGGACCGTGGGCGGAGAGAACCTGAGGCTGGGCTGACGGGCGATGGAAGGGAGAGTCGCGCGCGCGGGGCGGGCGCTCTGGCTCGCCGGGACCGGGCTGATCTTCGTCTTTCTCATCGCGCCGGTGCTGGTGATCGTTCCCCTCAGCTTCAACGCCGAGCCCTATTTCACGTTCACCGAGGGAATGCTCCGGCTGGATCCGGAGGCCTGGTCGCTCAGGTGGTACGAGCAGGTCGCCTTCAGCGGCGAGTGGCGCGGGGCGCTGGTCAACAGCGTCGTCATCGGTCTCGGGGCGGCGCTCCTTGCGACCGCGCTGGGGACGCTCGCTGCCATCGGGCTCACTAGCCCGGGCATGCCGGCGCGGCGTGTCGTCACCGGCCTGCTCATCTCGCCGATGGTCATTCCCATCGTGATCGCGGCGGCGGGGATGTTCTTCTTCTATTCCGACCTGGGGCTCGACCGGACCCACTTCGGGCTGATCCTCGCCCACGCCGCGCTGGGCTCTCCGTTCGTGGTGATCGCGGTGACGGCGACGCTCTCCGGCTATGACCGGAACCTGACCCGCGCGGCGGAGAGTCTCGGGGCCGGCCCGCTCACCGTGTTTCGCCGCATCCAGCTTCCGCTGATCGCCCCCGGAGTGCTCTCCGGGGCGCTCTTCGCGTTCGCGGTCTCGTTCGACGAGGTGGTGGTCGTGCTCTTCATGGGCGGCCTCGACCAGCGCACCATCCCGAGGCAGATGTGGGCCGGGATCCGCGAGGAGATCAGCCCCGCGATCCTCGCGGTGGCCACGTTCCTCATCGCCCTCGCCGTCGCCCTCCTCATCGTCGTGGAGCGCCTGCGAAAGCGAGCCCGCTGACCCGCCGCCGCCCCCTTGGAGCGCCGGCGTCCTCGCCGGCCTGCGCCGCATCCCCCGTCGCTGGCGCGGTCCCGGGCCAATCCCCTTGGAGCGCCGGCGTCCTCGCCGGCCTGCGCCGCATCCTCCGTCGCTGGCGCGGTCCCGGGCCAATCCCCCTGGAGCGCCGGCGTCCTCGCCGGCCTGCGCCGCATCCTCCGTCGCTGGCGCGGTCCCGGGCCAATCCCCCTGGAGCGCCGGCGTCCTCGCCGGCCTGCGCCGCATCCCCCGTCGCTGGCGCGGTCGCGGGCCACCCCGCCTGGAGCGCCGGCGTCCTCGCCGGCCTGCGCCGCGTTTTCCGTCGCTGGCGCGGTCCCGGCCCGCCGCCCCTGGAGCGCCGGCGTCCTCGCCGGCCTGCGCCGCGTCCTCCGTCGTTGGCGCGGTCCCGGCCCACGATCCGTCGGTCCGGCGGCGCGGTCGGCAGGAGCAGCGCCGCCGCATGGACCTGACCGGATCTTCCGCCGCGGCGTTGCCGCGTGCGCGGCGCGTGCGGGGCGAGTGCTGTGGGGTCTCGCGAACCGTCAGGCCGCGCTCCGGTCCCCATAGGCCCGCTCGAACACCACCCGCGTCAGCCACCGCTTGAAGTCCGGGTTATCGGCGAACAGCTTGAAGAGTTGGGTGTTGTCCTGCACCATCCCAAGCACGGCCCGCTCCGTAGCCTTGTCGGACTCGACGCGGGCGTTCTCCTCGTCGGAGTTTTGCCGCGCGTTCCGGAACGCGCCGTCCTGCGCCACGGCGGCGGGGATGTCCTCCGTGATCATCTTGCGGACCCGGTCCTCGTCGTCCCACTCGATTCCGCCGAAGCGGTCGTTGAACTCCGCGATGATGTTCGACAGAAGATCGAGTTCGGGCTCGGGCAGTCCGCCGCCGCCCTCCACCGCCGCCGGATCGATCTCCGCATCCTCGTCCTCCAGCGCAATCTCCAGCATCGCCTTCTTCTCGACCCGGTAGCTGTCCATGTCGATCATCTCGAGGACGCCCTTCGACAGGTCGGGCTCCTGCGGGGCGGGCAGCTTCGGGGTCAGGAAGTTCAGGAAGATCGAGCGCTCCTCCCAGCCCAGGTTGGTGTAGGGCAGGATCGAGGACAGGAACGCGTAGGCGCGCGTGAACGCCTTGGCCCGGCCCTTGAATCGGACCTGCCCGTCCTCGTCCAGATCGGTGAGGTATGCCTCGACGCACCGGTCGAGGATGGGATCGAGCCGCCGGCGGTCGGCGCCGTCGAGGTACAGCTTCACGAACGCGCGGACCTGATCGGGGGAATAGACCGGCGCCCCGTCGAGGTCGGCCTGCAGGTTGTGGAGCCGGTTGGGGTCGGTCTCGTCGGCCAGGATCGTCGTCCGGTAGTAGTCCGCGAAGGCTTTGGTGATGGTCTCCGCGTCGTTCAGGAAGTCGAGCACGAAGACATCGTGCTTCTTCGGGTGCGACCGGTTGAGGCGCGAGAGCGTCTGGACCGCCCGGACCCCCGAGAGCGTCTTGTCCACGTACATGGTGTGCAGCAGCGGCTCGTCATAGCCGGTCTGGAACTTGTCCGCGCAGACGAGGAAGCGGTAGGGGTCCTCCTGGAAGGTCTCCGCGATCTTCGACGACGGGAAGCCGTTCAGGGTGGCCTCGGTCACCTTCTTCCCGCCGTAGTCGTGCTCCCCGGAGAACGCGACGATGGCCCGGTGGGGGCTCTTGCGCTCCTTCAGGTAGGCCCGGATCGCGTGGAAGTACTGGACGGCGCGCTCGATTCCGCCCGTGACCACCATCGCCCGCGCCCTGCCGCCGATCTTGTGTTGCGCGAGCACCTGCTCGTGGAAGTGGTCCACCATGATCTCGGCCTTGAGTCGGATCGCGTGCTCGTGCCCCTCGACGTAGCGCCGGAGCTTCTTCCGGACCCTTCCGACGTCGAACTCCGGGTCGTCCTCCACGGTCCTGGCGAGCCTGTAGTAGCTCTCGACCGGCGTGTAATGCCTGAGCACGTCCAGGATGAATCCCTCCTGGATCGCCTGCTTCATGCTGTAGTTGTGGAAGGGACGATGCCGGACCCTGCCGTCTTTCTGCGGGTCCGGGTCGCCGAACATCTCCAGCGTCTTGTTCTTCGGCGTCGCCGTGAAGGCGTAGTAGCTGGCGTTGGGGAGCAGCTTGCGCGACTCCATGACGCGGTTGATCCGGTCCTCGTAGGTCTCCTCCTCCGCCTCTTCGCCCGCCGCGCCCAAGACCCCGGACATGGCCGCGCTGGTCTTGCCGCCCTGACTCGAATGCGCCTCGTCGATGATGATCGCGAAGCGGCGGTCGCGGCGCCCGCTCCCGATCTCGTCGAGGATGAACGGGAACTTCTGGATCGTCGAGATGATGATCTTCCTGCCCTGCTCGATGAACCGGCGCAGGTCGCCGGACCGCTCCGCGTGGCCGACCGTGGACTTCACCTGCGCGTACTGCCGGATCGTGTCGCGGATCTGCCGGTCGAGGATGCGCCGGTCGGTGACGACGATGATCGAGTCGAAGACGGTCCGGCCGTCCTTCTCCAGGGGGATGAGCTGGCGGGCCAGCCACGCGATCGAGAAACTCTTGCCGCTGCCCGCCGAGTGCTGGATCAGGTAGCGCTTGCCGGCCCCGTGCCGCCCCGCGTCGTCGAGCAGGCGGCGCACCACGTTCAACTGCTGGTAGCGGGGCCAGATCTGGACGCGCCGGCTCCTTCCGGTCTTCGCGTCCTTCGACGCCACAACCTGCGCGTAGTTCTCGAGGATGTTGGTCACCCTCTCCCGCGAGAGGACGTCGCGCCACAGGTACGCCGTCTTCAGCCCGTCCGGGTTGGGGGGGTTGCCCGCTCCCTGGTTCCAGCCCCGGTTGAAGGGCAGGAACCACGACGCCTTGCCCCTCAGGTGGGTGCAGAAATGGACCTCCGTGTCGTCGACCGCGAAGTGCGCCACGCAACGCCCGAACCGGAAGAGGGGTTCGTGGGGGTTGCGGTCCCGCCGGTACTGCCAGATGGCGTCGCTGTACGTCTGCTTCGTCAGGCTGTTCTTGAGCTCGAAGGTGAAGACCGGCAGGCCGTTGATGAACAGCGCGATGTCGAGCGAGCGCTGCTTTTCATCCTGGCTGTAGCGAAGCTGGCGGGTCACGCTGAACCGGTTCTGGCGGAAGCGGCGGCGGGCCGTCTCGTTCCGGGCGGAGGGCGCGCCGTGGAAGAGGTCGATGTCGTGTGGGCCGTGCCGGATGCCGTGGCGGAGCACTTCGATGGCGCCCCGCTTGTTGATCTCGCCGTGGAGCCGGGCCAGGAACTTGCGGCGGGTGGGGCAGTCCTCGGCGAGCCGGAGGGCGGAAGCGGTTTCGGGCTGCGTGGCTTCGAGGAAGGCGCGGAGCTGGGCCAGGTCGACGCAGTACTCCCGGTCGTAGTCGCGAAAGCTGCCGGGCAGCCATCCCAGCCCGCCGTAGGGGGAGGCGCGATCGGCGGCGTCCCGGCTCGACTGGGGATCGCAGGGGTCGCCGGTCAGCGCCTCGCAGATGAGGCGTTCCAGGCCGCGCTCGGTGAGGTCCGTGGTCACGCGCAGATGTGAGTCCCGTTGGGTGGTCTCCGTCGACTCACAGGACCCGGAACCCCTCGCGGCGCTCCGGGCCGCACGTCTCGTCCACGACGAACGCCACCAGAGCCGATGCGTCCCGGACCTTCAATCGCGCGTCCGACGCTCGGCCACGATGATCTCGCTGGCGCTCGGCCCCTTCGTGAGCCGCACGCGGGGCGCCCTGAGAAACCGCCCGACATCAAGCCGGGCGCGAGGTGGCGCCGCAACGCCGCGCCGCACCATCGCGGCCAGCGCGTGCCCGGCGTCGAGGTCATCAACATGACCGTCAACATGACAGGGTTCGATCCGCGCCACCGGCCGTCCACAGTGCGTCATCAACCCCGACTCCCCGGGCCGACCTCGCTCGTCACTCCACCGGGTCCGTTCTTCGCCCCGCTGACGCTGGCGCGTTGCATGTAGCCAGTATGGCCCTGTGCGTGTTGCCCGTCAATCCTCCACCTCGCCCCGCGAACCGCCGGCCCCATGGAGCGCCGGCGTCCTCGCCGGCCCGCGCCGCCCCCTCGACCCCATGGAGCGCCGGCGTCCTCGCCGGCCTGCGCCGCACCTCCGGTGCAGATATCGCGCAATCGTCCCGATATCGCGCCAAACGTCGCATAGGCAGTCTCGTGTCGACAGCGCGGCCCCGCGCCGACCGACCGTGGGC
>JAAXGQ010000003.1:4370-7131 GCA_012271265.1 Vicinamibacteraceae bacterium | reverse complement strand
CCACGGACCATGCCCGCCTGCGGCGGTGGCCGGTGAGGACACCGGCGCTCCAGGACGGGCGTGCCCTGACGTAGGAATCGTCGGCTCTCTGGAGCGTCGGCCCCATGGAGCGCCGGCGTCCTCGCCGGCCTGCGCCGCCCCTCGGCTCTTCAGGCGGTCTTCATGCCGACAGCGCCCCCGGCTTCACCGGGCCAACGCCGTTCGCAGCGTCTTGGCCTCGTATTCGAGCACCGCTCTGACCTGCCGCTCCCCGACCCCCGGAAACCACTCGACGAACTCTTCGACGGTGGCGCCGCCGGCCAGATTCTCGTAGAGCGCGAAGAGCGGAATCCGCGTGCCCGCGAAGACCCAGGCTCCGCTCACCTTGCCCGGTGTCCGCTCAACGGCCGGACACTCGTTCCAGTCCGTCATGGGCATGGCCCCTTCCCCATGTGGCTGCGGTTCAGGGACGCGGGGGTCGTTGCCGGAACATGTCCCTTTGCGGCGTGCGGCTCGAAGACGATCACGCGAACGCCGTCAACGCCGTCGGCGAGGTCCCGAACCCCAGCCTCGATGCGAGCCCGGACATCGCTCCACCGCAAACGCCCGAGGCCGCTGCCCAGCGGGGGCACCGCGACGGAACGGATCCCCCGGTCGCGGATCACGGCTCGCAGCGCCCTGAGGCCCGCTTCTATGTCCTCCATGCGGCTGCGGTTCCGCCACTGCCGTTTCGTCGGGAAGTTGATGACGTACCGGGGTGGTGCGAGCTGCCGGGTCTCGAACACGAACATGTGGCCCGGACGCACCTCCCCGCGCCGGCACGCAGCCGCGTACGCCTTGAAATTCTCCGGGAAGGCGTTTCTGAACTGAAGCGCGATGCCCCGCCCCATGACGCCAACGCAGTTCACCGTGTTCACCAGGGCCTCGGCGTCCTCGGCGAGAATGTCCCCGGTCTTGAATTCGATCATCGCTCAGGCGTGCCACGCCGGGATCAGCTCGATCCGCGGCGCATGTTCCGACCCGCGCAGCGCTGCCCTCACCCGGCCATCTCCGGCGTCAGGGGAGGCGCCACGATCATCTGCGCTCCCGAGGAGCCGAGTCGCCCAGGGGAGTGGTTGCGGATGCGCCCGGCCATGAACGGTCCGCTGTCGACCTGCGAGTGGCGCCCACGGCATGGCTCCGACCGCTGGAGTCCGGAAGCCCCGCCTCCGCCTCGCGCACGTCGAGCTTGCCTGTCACCACATCGGCGATCAGCCGGGTCCGGTACTCGCGCAGCAACTCAATCTGCTGCGCGACCGTCTCGCGCCGCGCCGAGATGCGGCGATCGGCAGCGGCGAGGAAGCGGGCGATAGCGGTCTGCTCGGTGAGAGGCGGAAGCGGGACAGCCAAGTACTTGAGGTCGCTGGAGTAGATGTGCATCACCGTAATGCCTCTTCCCATGCGAGCCTTCTGGAAAGCTGCTTGCCGGCAATCGGTGCTCCAACCCATGAACTCGGCGTCAACTTCGATGGTGGGACGGTAGACAATCACATCGCCGCCGCAGACCGCAGATTCCCTGATGAGATTGACCGCCGACTTCCCGATCTCCTCCACAGTCTCGCCCGACCCGGCGAAGAGCACATCACCATAGCGAACCGGCGTGTATGCGCCCGCGCGGTGAGGGGCGAGGCACGCCTTGCTCTCAACGATGTGAAACTGGTGTCTCGTATAGAGATCGCCGTAGCGTACGCACGGCACTCCCCGTCCCGTCTCGTCAGCCTTCGTTCCTCCTCTTCCCTTGAAAAACCGTCCAAACGTCCCCAGTGATCGCAGATCCCAATGCGCCGGGAGCTTCCCCAGCCATTCGATGCCGGAGTCCTTGTAGGCTGGATAGGGCTGGCCGGTTTGGACGTCGATCCGGCCGGTGACGGCCTCGTGGATGGTCGCCCGCCTCTCCTCCTCCAGCAGCTGGATCAACCGCTCCTTCGCCCGGATACACCCCCGGATCCGCCGGTCCGCATCATCCAGAAATCGCGCAATGGCTGTTTGCTCGACCAGCGGCGGAAGCGGGATTCTCAGCGACCTGATCGCGTTCTGCGACAGCCCATACCGCGTCACACCTGCTGCGGCGACTTGGAATTGCCATGCGACGCGGGTGTCATTCAGCGCCTGAAAGAGGTATCCCCCGTCGAGGGATGCCCTGTCGGGCCGGAGCATGGCCAAGTGGTATCCGCAGACGACATCGTGAGCGGCATACTCAACGAGGGCTGGCACGCCAATGTCGGACCAATCCTCGGAGTCCTTCGTAAACAGCACGTCCCCCAACGCTAGCCGGAACCTCCGCATCTCCCGCTCCGTAGCGGTTCCGGCTATAAGACGAACGTCGGCGGTGATCCGCTCGTTGTGGTACACGTCCATGTAGTTGCATAATCTCACGGGGAATTCGCCTTCCCGGACGTGCTTATCGACGTTACTGACCCGAAGGTCGGCAACCGTCGTCAGGCGCCGGATCTGCCAGTGCTCCGGCACCTCGCCCAGCCACTCGACGCCGGAGTGCCTGTACGTGAGATAGGGCGTCACACGCACCCGCTGCCGCACGGGTTCACAAGTCGAGTTCACGTAGAAGCTCCCTGACGGTCATGCCGTGATGCCGGGCATGCTCTCTCGGAATACTCGACAGACTGGCGCGCCCTGACGTGGGGAGCGCCGGCCCCATGGAGCGCCGGCGTCCTCGCCGGCCTGCGCCGGACCGTGGTCCCGTGGGCAGTTTCGTCCCGACGGGGCCGCCACCGGCGCTCCAGGC
>JAAXGQ010000003.1:0-4302 GCA_012271265.1 Vicinamibacteraceae bacterium | reverse complement strand
CCCGCCATGTCCACGAAGCGCACCATGAGGCGGGCGCCGTGCACGTCCGTCATGCGCAGCGCCTGCCCCAGCTTGAAGTGGACGGGGTGCGGCATTCCACCGTCGATCCCGACGTTCGCGGCGTAGACGTACATGCGGTCCAGGTCGTCCAGAATGGGGTTCAGGCGTCCATGCAGACCAGGCAGACGCCCCACGCCCTCGGTGAACACGATCGAGCCGCCACCCCGGAGGGGCTCCAGATCGATCGTCAGCCCGGATGTGGGTCGCCAGTCCCGCGCGACCGCGCCCCGGTGGCCCGGCGCGGCGCAGAACACCGTGATCGGCAGCTCGGAGTGGAACGAAAAGCCAGCCCTGCCGAAGGTGTCGGTCCGTTCGATCTGCCAGGTGTGGTTGGGGTACTGAGCCAGAACCTGGGCGCCCGGGATCGGCGCTCCGCCGGCCGACACGACCACGTGGCCCTCGAAGTCTCCCCTCGGACGGCGGGCCGCTGGAATGGTCAGCAGGAGCTCGGTCCCGCCAATCAGCCTGAACTCCGGGTCCCGGCCGGTGAGGCGCCGCGTCCGCCGGTAGATCGTGGGGACGCCTTCGCCGCGCGCCTCCAGAAAGCGCTGCCGGTCGCCGGCTCCGAAGATGCCCTCCACGCTCAGCCGCCGCAGCAGCGAGGCGAGCGTCTCGTTGCGGGTGGCCTGCTGGAGGAGCATGGATTCGATGTCGAGCGAGTTGGGCAGGGCTCCCGGCGAGTAGAGCTCCATCCGGTCGTCGAAGACGAACAGCCGAATTCTGCGGCTCTCCATGCCGTAGTCGCGGTGGAGAACGGCGTTGACAACGCTCTCGAACACGGCGCGGGGATCGAACTGCGGCGTCTCGACCCTGCCGGGATCCTTGCGCGCGGCCACCCACATGTTGCGCCTGACGAACTGGATCGCGTCCCGAATCTGCGCATCGAGCGGCCCGGTGATGGTGGCCGCATCGAGCTGCGCCGACTCGCCCCGCACGTTCCCGTCGTACCGCACTGCCTCGATCAGGGCGCCGGGAACGAACCTGTCGGGGCGCTCGGCGCACAGCAGGATGCCGGCAACGGTTCCCCGGAGCTCGTCGGTCTCGTCGGGGGCCACCAGCTTCAGCTTCTGAAGCCGCACCTGCGCCTCGTCGACGTCCCGGGATCCGAGGAAGCGGTCCACGAGGCTCCCGGCGAGGCTGCCGGGCCCCGTCCGCTCCACCAGCGCGAGGTCGGGGCCCCGCCGACCCGCGCGGCCGCGGTGCTCGAACAGGCGTTGCAGCGCCTGGGGCGCGAGCTGGCGGACGGTGCTGCCCTGGCGGGTCAGGCAGCCGCCGGGACTCTTGTGCACCAGGGCTCCCCGCTCCACCTCGACCACGAGCACGGCCGGCCCTTTCGGAAGGCGCATCCGTGCCGTGAGAATCGGAAGCGGGGGAGCGATTCGCTCCTCGCAGACGTTGCTGACGAACTCCTCGAGGAGGTCCATCCGCCGCCGGCTCAGATCGCGCACGGTCCCGTCGTCGGCCACGCTGAACACCAGCGTGCCGCCGCGCGCGTTGGCGAACGCCGCGAGTTCGTTCGCGACTCGCTCCGGACGGGGCGCCGTGACGCGGCGCTCGTCGAAGTGCGCCTCCTTGAGCTCGAATCCGCTGTCCTCGCCCAGCTCGATCCGATGCTGAAGGCTCTCGGGGGTTCGGTGCGGATGCGCGGGCATCATTCCTCGGCGAGGAGGGCGGCGATCACGACAGTGCCTCGAACCAGGCCCTGATCCTCAGGGCCATCAGTCTTCCCCGCGCCGCAAGAAAGTCTGCCGGGCGCAGGCTTCGTGAACCTGGCCATGACCGCATCCTACGGCCATCGCCGGACAGTTCCTGTCAGTCCGCGCCTCGCGGTGCGGCCCCACAGGCGATGGTCAACCCTCCTCGGCGTGGGCACGTCCACCCGCGGCCCGTGCCACCGCCCCCCTGCCGGTCGGCGTCGTTCGGCGATCGTACAACGCCGCCAGGAACGGATCTCTGCGTATCCGTTCCTCGGTCCAACGCCGCTTTTCGTCGAACGACATGTCCCTGGTCTCCTCGTGGATGCGGTCACGGGTCTCGCGGAGCCACGGCATGACCTTGAAGGGCTTCTGGCCGACCTCACTCTTCATTCTCGATCTCCTTTGGGCTGCCGATGTCGCCGAGCGCGGCCGTTCGCCGGGTGGCGTTCCGCGATCGAAGTTCCCCGCGAGGCTGAAATCCCTCTGGATCGAGGCTTCGCGCCCACCGCTCCTCGCCGGAGGTGCCCGCGATCCGCTCGCTGATCCGGCCACGAACCATCGATCTCTCGCCTCTTCCCCGGCGCCCTATCCGCCCTCCGGGGCTTCAGTCACCTCCGGGAAAGCCTGGTTGTGGTTCATCTTCGCCTCGCTCCTGTCCATCCTCACTCGGACGGAAGCGTGGGTTCGTCGAGCGCCCGTCGCCGGCGAGTCCCGCTCGGGGCCTTCGCACGGTCGAACAGTTCGGCGAGGAACGGGTCCTTCGGGCGCCGGTTGTAGTACCGCAGCCGTTCGTCAGGGGACATGTCCCTGGTCTCCTCGTGGATGCGGTCACGGGTCTCGCGGAGCCATGGCATGACCTTGAAGGGCTTCTCGCCGACCTCACTCTTCATTCTCGATCTCCTTTGGGCTGCCGATGTCGCCGAGCGCGGCCGTTCGCCGGTGTTCGCGGCGCAGGGCCCGCGACGGTGGCTTCCGGGCGACCGGGATCCGCGAGAAAAAGGGGTTCTTGCGCACCCCCTCCTCGAGCCATTGCGAGAGCTCGGCATACGACATGTCGGCGATCTTCTCGTTGATTCGATCCCTGACTTCGCGCGTCCACTTCACGCAGTCGAACGCTTTCTCCTGTGTCGGCTGCTCATTCATCGTCCATCTCCCATGGGCTGCGAATCTTCACCGGAGGGTAGCCCAGCCGCCGGTTTACTTCGTTGTAGCGCCGGATGCGGCCCTGATTCACGATGTGCCTGAAGTTCCAGCTGGCCAGCACGTCCACCTCGGCCACCGTCGCGGTGGCGATGTGCAGGGCATCGGCACGCATCTTTTGGCCCAGCGCTCCGCTCTCGATGTACCCCTTGGCCAGAGTCTCCACAGCCGGCGCAGCCTCCACGCGTTCGACGCACTCCTCATCCAGGGACTCCAGCACTTGCTGCACGCGCGGAGGCGCCGGTTGCAGCTCTCGCGCGGTGACGTCTGACACAACCAGCGTCACCTCGCCCCGTGCGCAACGTTCGAAGAGCCGCCGCGAAGGCGCCCGGAACCCGTCGTCGAGGCAGCCTCCGATGACCGAGGTGTCGATGTAGACACGGAGCTTCCGCGTCCCGTACGGGCGACGCTGCTCGCCGGCGAAGAGCCCCGTGAGGAGCCCCTCGGCCTCCTGCTCCAGCGCCAGGATGTCGGCGCGGATCTCATCGAGCGTCCGCATCGGCTCGGGCTTGTGGAAGTAGCGGTTGAAGCTGATCTCGTAGCCGACCTTCACGCTCTTCGCGACGTACCAGGCGTCCCCGGCGTACGGGAGCACCTCGCGCCGCAGGAACCCCTCGATCCCGCCCGCTTCCTTCAGCGGGATCTGCTCGGTGTCCCGGAGCGCCGGGTCCGGTTCGTACTCGACGACCCGACGTTTCGAGCCGTCGCGAGACTCGAACCCGCACTCGAAGAACCCCCGGATCGGGTCGGGCGCGCCGCGTCGGTGGACCCGCCTGACGACCGGTTTGGCCCCCTCGTCCCGCTCGGCCAGCGCCGTCTGCAGCAGCTTCCGGCGCTTCGCCGTGAGCTTCGCCCGACGGCCGGACAGGGAGGCCTTCACCACCGCCGAAAACCGGTTGAAATCAAGGTGAGGCCCCCGGCCGAGCGTCCCGGCCACCCGCTCCACGGCATCGGCGAGCGGCTCCTCGCCCGCATCCCGGCACGCCTCGGAGAACCTGGCGCGGCGTCCGGGCGACAGGTCCACTCTCAGCCGGAGCGGCCGCTCGACCGTCACCTTCCAGTGCCCGAACTCCTCGTTGTCGAAGACCCGGCTCTGCTCCGTCTCCTCGAAATCGAGAAACGTCCGACAAATCCGCTCGATGTCCTCCTCGCCGATTTCGCAGTTCTTCTTCCCCAGGTTCTTCCTGAGCGGCCGGAACCACTTCGTGGCGTCGATCAGCTGCACCCTGCCCTGCCGGTGCTCGGGTTTCCGGTTCGTGAGCACCCACACGTAGGTGGCGATCCCGGTGTTGTAGAACATGTTGAGCGGCAGGGCGACGATGGCCTCCAGCCAGTCGTTCTCGAT
>JAAXGQ010000265.1 GCA_012271265.1 Vicinamibacteraceae bacterium | reverse complement strand
CCGCTTCCCGATCCGCATCGAGGCGACGCCCGAAGAGGCGGAGCTCATCGAGTGGCGGCCGGGCTCCCACCGCGAGCAGCAGGCCGTGGCGGAGCGACCAATAGAGGAAGCGGAGGCGGAGCGGTGACCACGACATCCCGCGTATAGCGCCCCCCGAGCACATCCATCACCGACTTGCCGAACAGGAGCACGTAGTGAAGCCAACGACCAGCACCAACGAACACCCATCCAGCTCGAACCCCTACACGAAGAAAGGCAACCGACTGATGCGACTCAACCCCTTCAAGTCCACCCCGAAGACCCCCGTGCTGCTGGCGGTGACGCCGCCCCGCAACGCCGAGCGCACGGTGCTCGGCGTGGAGAACCTGCTCTCCTCGATCGCCGTGCCCGAGCCCTTCTCGCTCGAACTCGCGGGCGACGCCTCGGGCGTCACCCTGCTGGCGCGCTGCCGCGACGAGGAGGTCGTGCGCCGCCAGATCTCGGCGCACTATCCGCAGGCCCTCATCCATCAGCTCGATCCCGAGGAGGATCCGCTGCGGCTCGACGAGGGCGAGCAGGCCTGGCACCTGCGCCTGCGCGCGAGCGGCCCCGAGTTCGTGCCCCTGCGCGTCTTCCAGGACGACGACCTGCTCGATCCCGGCTCCGACCCGCTGATCGCCCTGCTCGGGGCGCTCTCGGCGCTGCGCCCGGGCGAGCGCGTCGTGGCGCGCCTCTTGCTGCGCTCGCTCGGTCCCGACTGGTCGCAAGGCCACCAGGAGCGGGCGCACCGCCCGGCGGTCGAGCGCCCTCACCACGACGCGCAGACGGGCGAGGTGCGCCGCCACACCCAGGACGGCGTGGCCATGGCGCTGCTCGCCCTCGCCGGCCTCGGCGCCTTCCAGGGCTACCGCTGGTGGCAGGCGGGCGAGGAGTGGAAGACCGTCGCCCTCGGGGCCGGCGTCACGCTCGCTCTCGGCGTCGCCGGCTGGGCATGGGCGCGCTGGAAGCGTTCGCGCAACCGCGTCTACGACCCGCTCCTGATCAAGGAGAAGGTTTCCCGGATTGCCTTCGAGGCGGAGCTGCAGGTGACCGCCATCCTGCCCGGGGACGACCAGCGCAAGCGGGCGCGGGAGTTGCTCGGCCAGGTCGCCGCCGCCTACCGCCACTACGAC
>JAAXGQ010000264.1 GCA_012271265.1 Vicinamibacteraceae bacterium | reverse complement strand
GTCTGCGAGTGGGGGATGAGCGAGACCCTGGGGCCGCTCACCTACGACCGGACGGACAACGAAGTGTTTCTGGGCCGGGACCTGGCGGCTCGCAAGGACTACAGCGAGAGCACAGCCCGGGCCATCGACGCCGAGGTCCAGCGCATCGTGGAAGCCGCCTACGACCGGACCCGGGCGCTCCTCGAAGACAACCGGGAACGGGTCACGGCAGTGGCCGAGGCGCTCCTGGAGCGCGAGGTCCTTCACGCGTCCGAAGTGGAGCTGGTTCTCGCCGGCAAGCCGCTGCCGGATCCGCCGGCGCCCGCCGCCGATCCGCCGGTCCCCGAGGAAACCCGGGAGGAGGCGCCCGCGCCTGCTCCGGGTCGGGCTCCGCTCGCGCCGCCGCTCGTGCCCGAGCCCGGCGCCGCCGCCTGAAGAAAGGAGGTCCCCGCGCCCGTGCGGATCGGCTTCGTTTTCTGACACTCTCCCCGTGCCGTGACCGACGCGCTGCTGGACCTCCTCGAAACCCTCGGGGCCAGGTTCTCTCTCGCCCACCTCATCGACATTTTTCTGGTCGCCGGGCTGATCCATGTCCTGCTGAAACTGATCGAGGGCCGTCGCGCGTCCCAGATGGCCTTCGGGACCGCCATCGTCGGGGGCTTGCTGCTGCTCACCGGTTCCGGACGGTTCGGTCTGACCACGCTGCAGTGGATCGTCCGGGAGATGCTCCCTCTCGTGCCGATCGCGATCATCGTCCTGTACCAGTCCGAGATCCGGATCGGGCTGGCGCGGATCGGACGGACCTGGAGCTTCCTGCGCCGCCGCCGCAACCCTCTCGGAGATGACGCCACGCTCCGGGCGCTGGTGAAGGCGGCGACCGAGTTGTCCCGGCGCCGCCAGGGGGCCATCGTGGTCTGGCAGGGAACCATCGGCCTCCGCAGCTACGCGGACACCGGCACGCTCGTGAACGCGCGGCTCGGCGCCGACCTGCTGGTGTCCATTTTCCACAAGGCCTCGCCGCTGCACGACGGGGCGGTGATCGTGAGCGGATCGCGGATCGTGGCGGCGCGCTGCGTGCTCCCGCTCAGCCGACGCGACAGCGTCTCGCGCGCCGGCACCCGGCACCGCGCCGCGATGGGCGTGGCCGAGGAAACGGACGCCACGGTGGTGGTCGTTTCGGAGGAGACCGGTCAGGTCAGCCTCGTGTCCGGGAACCGGATCCGTGCGGTCGCCGATCCGGCGGATCTCGAAGCCGGGCTGAAGGCGTCGCGACCGATGCTGTCCGGCAGCCGGCGGGAGGACGCCGTCGTGGCCGAGGCCGCCGGGGCGGCCCCGTGAGCCCCCGCCGCCGGCGGGGCGCCGTCTCCCGCGAGATCCTGCGGGGCATCTTCTCCCTGCTTCTCGCGTTCGTCCTCTGGTACTCGGTGGCCGACGAACAGGAATCGCAGATCGTCGCCTCCTTGCCGCTCGAGCTGCTGAACATCCCGGAGGGCCTCGAAGTGGTGAACCAATCGCTTCAGGAGGTCGACGTGCGTCTTCGGGGGCCGTCCGATCTGCTGCGCGACGTGCCGCCGCTCGGCGTCCATGCCCGGCTGGACCTCGCCGAAGAGGA
>JAAXGQ010000034.1 GCA_012271265.1 Vicinamibacteraceae bacterium | reverse complement strand
GGAGTCGCTCTACCTCCTCCTGACCGCCCGTCGGGGCCGGGAGATGCTCCGCGACGCCGAATCCGTCATCGTGGACGAGATCCACGCGCTCGCCCGCGACAAGCGGGGCAGCCACCTGGCGCTTTCCCTGGCGCGGCTCGACCGCCTCGCCGGGCGCCGACTGCAGCGCATCGGGCTCTCCGCGACGGTGCGGCCGCGCCGGAAGGTCGCCCGGTTCCTGAGCCCTCGGGAACCCGGCCCGGCGATCGTGCCCATCGGGCATCAGCGCCGGATGGACCTTCGGGTCGAGGTTCCGGGGACCGAGCTCGGCGCCGTGGCCACCCACGACGTGATGGAGGACATTCGGGACCGGCTCGTCGCCCTCATCTCGGAGCGGCGGACGACGCTGGTCTTCGCGAACACCCGACGGATGGCGGAACAGCTCACGCACGCCCTGGGAGAGCGGCTCCCGGCGAAGAGCGTTGCGGCGCACCACGGCAGTCTGGCGCGGTCGGTCCGGGCCGAAGCCGAGCGGCGGCTGGCGGCCGGCGAGCTTCGGGCGATCGTGGCCACCGCCTCCCTCGAACTGGGGATCGACATCGGCTCGGTCGACCTGGTCTGTCAGTTGGGCTCTCCGCGCTCCATCGCGGTCGCCCTCCAGCGGGTCGGGCGGTCGGGGCACTGGCTCGGGGCGACGCCGGTGGGGCGCCTCTTCCCCACGACCCGTGACGACCTCATCGAGTGCGCCGCGCTGGTGCTGGCGATCCGGGCGGGCGAGCTCGACCGGGTGCACCCGCCCGAAGCGCCGCTGGACGTCCTGGCGCAGCAGCTGGTTGCCGAAGCAGCGGGGAATCCCGACGAGCGGCTCGCGCTCGACGATCTCTTCGCCTTCGTTCGGCAGACGTGGCCGTATCGGAGACTGACCCGCGCGGACTTCGATGCGGTGATCACAATGCTGGCGGAGGGCATCAGCGCGTCCCGGGGACGCCGCGGCGCCTGGCTGCACCGGGACTCGGTCGCCGGAACCGTCCGGGCCCGTCGCGGCGCCCGCCTCGCCGCTCTTCTGAACGGCGGCGCCATTCCGGAGACCGCCCAGTACCAGGTCGTCGCGGAGCCGGACGACCGGGTGGTGGGCCAGGTGGACGAGGATTTCGCGATCGAGAGTTACCGGGGGGATGTCTTCGTGCTCGGGACCCAGGCCTGGCGGATCCGGCGGATCGGGTCGGGCCAGGTTCGGGTCGAGGACGCCTTCGGCGCCTCGCCCACGATCCCGTTCTGGCGCGGCGAGGCGCCCGGGCGCACCCGCGAGCTGAGCGGTCAGGTCTCCGATCTGCGGGAGCACGTCGACGAACTCGGCCCGGAAGAGGGGATGCGGCTCCTTCGCCGGGACGCCGGGCTCGGCGCGGGCGGGGCCGGCCAGGCGGTGCGCTACCTGGAGGCCGGCCGCGCGGCGCTCTCGGCGGTTCCCAGTCGGCGCACCGTCATCGCCGAGCGCTTCTTCGACGAGTCCGGCGGCATGCAGCTCGTCCTCCACGCACCCTTCGGCAGCCGGATCAACCGGGGCTGGGGCCTGGCGCTCAGGAAACGCTTCTGCCGGTCCTTCAACATCGAGCTGCAGGCCGCGGCCACGGACAACGGGATCGTCATCTCGCTCACCGGGCTGCATGCCTTTCCCCTGGAGTCGGTCTTTTCCTTCCTCCATCCGAGGAGCCTGGAGGAGGTGCTGCGCCAGGCTCTCCTCGCCGCTCCGATGTTCGCCTCGCGCTGGCGCTGGGCCGCGACCCGGGCGCTGGCCGTGCCCCGCCGGAGGGGCGGGCGGAAGGTCCCGCCTCCGATCCAGCGGATGCTCACCGACGACCTGCTGGCTGCGGTGTTTCCCGACCAGGCGGCCTGCGCCGAAAACCTCGCCGGCGAGGTGCGAATCCCGGAGCACCCCCTGGTCGACGAAGCCATCCGGGATTGCCTCACCGAGGCGATGGATTTCGAAGGGCTGCGCAAGGTCATCGCCGGCATCCGCACCGGCGCGATCCGGACGCTCGCCGTGGAAACGACGGAGCCCTCTCCGTTCGCCGCCGAGATCCTGAACGCCAATCCGTACGCCTTTCTCGACCCGGCGCCGCTCGAGGAACGGCGGGCCCGGGCGGTGCGGATGGCGCGGGCGCTGCCTCCGTCGCTCGAGAAGGACGCCGTGCTCGATCCGGCGGCGATCGAGCGGGCCGCCGAGGAGGCGGAGCCACTCGTCCGCGACGCCGATGAACTCCACGACGCGCTCCTGACCCTGGGCGCCCTCCCGCGCCGCGAGGCATGGGCGGAATGGTTCGGCGAATTGTCCGACGCCGGGCGCGCGTTCACGCTGCCGGTGGGGGTTCCCGGCCGCCCGGTCGTGCTGTGGATCGCGATCGAACGGCTGGCGCTGGCCAGCGCCGTCTGGCCCGACGCCGCGTTTCCGGCCCGGGTGCCGCCGGGATCCGAAGAGGCCCCGGAAGAAGAACGGAAGGATCCCGTGGCAACGTTGCTGCGTGGCCTGCTGGACAGCTCGGGGCCGGCGCGGGTCGCCGAACTGGCGGCGGCTTACGACCTGCGGGAGGCCAGGGTCGAGGCCGGGCTCCTCGCTCTCGAAGCGGAGGGCACGGTGCTGCGCGGCCGGTTCCGCGCGCTCGCCCGGCCGGCGGGGGAGCCGGGGCCGAGCGACGGCGCGGTTGCGGCCGGACCGGAGGAGTGGTGTCATCGGCGGGTGCTGGCCCGGATGCACCGCCTCACGCTGGGCCGCCTCCGCCGGGCGTCGAAGCCGGTGAGCGCCGTGCGCTTTGTCGAATTCCTGGCGGCGTGGCAGCACGCAACCCCCGCGACGCGGCTCCATGGGCCCCGGGGCGTGACCCGGGTGGTGGAGCAGCTCCAAGGGCTCGAGGCGCCAGCCGCAGCCTGGGAGGGCCAGATCCTCGCCAACCGGATCCGCGGCTACCGGCGCGAATGGCTCGACCAGAACTGCCTCTCCGGCCAGGTGGCCTGGGGGCGGATTTCGCGCCCCGGGGGGGCGGCGCGGGGCACGGGACCCCTGCGCCCCACCCGGGCCGCTCCGGTGGCGGTCCTGCCCCGGAGCGCGCTGACGCTGTTCCTTTCTCAGGAGGACGCGCCGGAGCGGGCCGCACTGTCGGGATCGGCGCGCCGGGTCCTCGAACTTCTGGAGGCGCGGGGCGCCCAGTTCTTTCAGGACCTGGAAGCCGCGGCCCGGCTTCTTCCCGCCACGCTGGAAGACGCGCTCTGGGAGCTGGTCGCGCGCGGCTTCGTGACCGCCGACGGCTTCGACAACCTCCGCGCGCTCGTGGAACCCCGGCGGCGCGCGGCCACGGGCCGGTTTCGGCGCGGGCTGGCGCGCTACGCCCCCGGCCGCTGGGCGGTCCTCGACCGCCCTCCCGGCGCGGGGCCGGAAGCCGACGCCGACGCGGAGGCCGACGAAACGCTCGCCCGGAAGCTGCTGGCCCGCTGGGGCGTTCTCTTCCGCGACCTGCTGAAGCGGGACCGCCTCACGGCGCGTTGGCGCCGCCTGCAACTCGTGCTGCGGCGGATGGAAATGCGCGGCGAGGTGCTCGGCGGCCGCTTCGTCTCCACCGTGGCCGGGGAGCAGTTCGCCCTGACCGAAGCGGTGGAGCGGCTTCGGCAGGGCGCCGGCGGGAAGGGCGGCCCCACCGCGTCGGTGCGGTTCGGCGCGGCCGATCCCCTGAACCTCACCGGCATCCTGCTGCCAGGCCCGCGCGTGCCCTCGTCCGCGCGCGACTGGCTGGTCCTCGACGATGGCGTGGTGCGCCGCGCGCGGTCCCCCGGGGCATTCCGGGTGGACGCCGCCTGACTCCGAAGAGGCGCCGGGACGGCGTGAATCCGGGCTCCCCGAGCGTCGCGGCCGCGGTCCGCCGCTTCCGGCGGCGCTTCGGCGAGAACCCGCAGGCAGTGTCCTTCGCTCCCGGCCGGATCAACATCATCGGGGAACACGTGGACTATTGCGGGCTTCCGGTGCTCCCGGCCGCCCTCGGAGCCGGGATCGCCGTCGCGTTCCGCCACCACCCGCGGCGGCGCCTTTCCTGCGTCAGCCGCGGGTACGGCGAGGCGGCGTTCGATCTCGACGACCCACCGGCCACCGGTTTCGGACGCTACCCCGGGGCGGCGGCGAGCGCCCTCCGCTCGCGGGCGTGGCTGGGCCCGGACCTCTCTGGCGTCGAGGCGGTGATTGCGTCCGACCTTCCCGAAGCCGCCGGGCTCTCTTCTTCCTCCGCGCTCGTCGTGGCGACCGCACTGGCGCTGTTGGCCGCAAACGGCGCGCTCTGCCCCGGCGAGCGGATCCCTCCGGTGCGGATGCGGCGGCTGGCCCGGGACCTCGCCGCCTCGGAGCACGGCGTGGCCATCGCCGGCGGGGCCATGGACCAGTCCGTGTCTCTGGGAGCCGTCCCCGGGCACGCGCTCCATCTCGCCTTCGATCCGCCGGCATGGGAGCCGGTTCCCATCGATCCCGACCGCTTCCGCTTCATTGCGGTGTTCTGTGGTCGGCGCGCCGACAAGGGCGCCGCCGCGGGCGCGGTCTTCGACGAGCGGGTGCGGGAGTCCCACGCCGCGCTCCGGGAGGCGCGGCGCATGAGCGGCGCGGAGGGTCCCACGACGGAGCTGGTGGGGGCCCTGTCCAGGCGGGCCCGGGAGGAGGTGATCCGGCGCCTGCCCGCCCCGCTCGATCGTCGGCTGCGCCACATTCTCTCCGAAGCGGACCGCACCGAGCGCGCAGTCTCCTGCCTCTGCCGGGGCGATGCCCGCGGGCTCGGGGTCCTTCTCGACGCGTCGCACGAGAGCCTTCGCCGGGACTACGAGGTCAGCACCCCGGAACTCGATGCGCTGGTCGCGGAGGCGCGCGCGGCGGGCGCCTTCGGTGCGCGGCTCACCGGGGCCGGCTTCGGCGGCTCGGCGGTGGTGCTGACGGCGCCCGCGTCGGAGAGGGCGGTGCGCCGCCGGCTCCGGGCCCGTTTCGGCGGATCACCCGAAGCGCTCCGGCCGGACGGGGAGTGGCTGCTCGACGGCGCTCCGTCCGGAGGCGCGGTGCTGCTCCCCGTCTGACCCCGTGCCGCGAACGGTGCGGACCGGCGCGGGCCCCGAGGAGCGGTGGAGGGGTTAGCGGCTCGCTTCCGGAAGCGCGAGCGCCACGTAGGACTCCGGCACCCGGCCGCGCTGCCCGGTCTGCACCACGATGTACTGCCGTCCCTCGTGCCTGTAGGTCATCATGCCGTACATCCCGATCGCCGGAAGCTGCATGCTGCCGACCTTCTCGCCGGTCAGCTTGTCGTGGGCGTTCAGGACCGGGGGGCCACCCATCCCCTCGGTGGTGAGCAGGAGGTCGCCGCTCACCATCAGGATCGAGCGGCCCTGGCCGCCGACGTTCGACAGGTCCACGCCCTCCAGGGCCGGATGGTTCCTGATCCGGTCGTTGGGCTGGCCGATCGGAATCCACCACAGGTGCTCCCCGGTGTTCATGTCGATCGCGGTGACCCGGCTGTAGGGCGGCTTGTAGATGGGCAGCCCGTCCGGGCCGGGGATTCCGATCGCGCGGTAGTTGACCCAGTCGGAAACGGTCTCACCGATGGTGGTGCACTTCCCGCTCGGGGAGGTGCAGTCGTGCTGGGGCTGGTCGGCATCCACTCCCGGCTGCACGATCCGCCCCGAGCAGCTGGGCCCGGAAGACTGGTAGAGGATCCCCGTCCCGGGGTCGAGGGCAGCCGGGTGGGTGATGTTGACCGCGGAGTGGACGCCGCAGGCGATCCACCCCTTGTTCTCGCTGTATCCCTTGGGAATGGGTGGCATGTAGGGGCCGCCCACCGTGTACTCGGAGACGATCTCGATGGCCTTCTGCCTCAGTTCCGCGGTGTAGTCGATCAGGTTGTCGTCGCTGAGGTCGAGCAGCTCGACCGGCGCCGGTTTGGTCGGGACCGGCTGGGTGGGTGACAGCTTCTCGCCCGGGACGATGGATTGCGGAACCTCGACCTCTTCGATGGGCCATACCGGCTCGCCGGTCTCCCGGTTGAACGCGAAGGTGTAGCCCTGCTTGGTCGTCTGAATGGCCATCGGCACCTTCTCGCCGTCCACTTCCACATCCACCAGGATCGGGACGTTCGGGAGGTCGTGGTTCCAGATCGGGTGGTGGGTCGTCTGGAAGTGCCAGACCCGCTCGCCGGTCTGGGCGTGGAGCGCGATCACGCTGGTCCCGAACAGGTTGTCTCCCGGCCGGAACCCGCCGTAGAAGTCGATCGTCGGCGCGTTGGTGGGGATGTAAACGATGTCCCGTTCCAGGTCGGCGGACAGCGGCGCCCACGAGGAGACGTCGCCGGTCCACTGCCAGGCGTCGTTCTCCCAGGTGCTGGCGGCGAAGTCGTCCTCGGAGCGCGGGGTCACGTTGAACTTCCACTTGAAGTCGCCGGTGCGCGCGTCGAACGCGAGGATGTCGCCGGGGACATTCTCGATCCGCGTCTGGTGGTATCCCTGCGCGGCGGAGTTCCCCACCACGATGGTCCCGTTCACCACGATCGGGGGCGAGGAATTCGTGATGTACCCGACCGTCGGGGCCAACCCCTCGTAGGGGTCGTAGTTGTAGCCGAAGTGGGCGAGCAGGTCCACGACGCCGCTCTCCGGGAAGCCCTCGATCGGGACCGGCTGGCCGAAGCCCTCGATATGGCGGCCGGTCTCGCCGTCGAACGCGTGCAGGAAGAACGCCGGAGAGACCACGTAGATGACCAGCCGGCCGTCGATTTCGGCGTAGGCGACCCCCTTGCCGTAGCTCGAGCGCATGGACTCCTCGAAACGCCGGGTGTCCGGCTCCCCGTAGGTCCACAGCGTCTCCCCCGTTGCGGGGTCGATCGACACCACCGTCCGCCGGTAACCCACCACCGTGTAGAGCTTCCCGTTGATATAGCTCGGGGTGGATTTCGAGAGGAAGCTCGGTTTCGGCCCGTAGTTGTCGCCGCGCCACATCCAGGCGACCTCCAGGTCGCCGAAGTTGTCGGCGTTGATGTCGTTCAGCGGTGACGAGCGGGTGCCCCAGGCGTCGCCGCTCTGATACCGCCACTCGCCCTCGGGCATGTCCCGGTTCTGCGCGAGCGCGGACGCGGCGAAGGCGGGGAGGAGCAGGGCCGCGGCTCCGGCTGCCAGGATGGAGGGGAAAGGTCGGTGCATGCGGCTTTCTCCGGGGAATCGGGTTCGCGGGATTCGCGTCAATTTCCCAATTTTAGTCGCCCGACTCAGCGCAGGACGCGAAGCAGGTTGGAATAGCCGTCGGTCCAGCGGAAGTGATCGGCGGGGACCGCGGCGTCCCCGACCCAGGGCCCCGCCGCGCCCAGGACGGCGGGCTCGACGAGCAGGCTTCCCTCGGCGCTCATCAGCACCCAGGTGGACTCGTAGTGGAAGCGCTCCGGCGCCGGTTCGCTGACCATCAGCAGGGCCATCATGCCCATGTCCACGGAGTGGGCCCGGAGCACCGGGGCGAGGTCCACGTGCCGGTTCGAGATGTGTACCGCCAGGACGCCGCCCGGCGCCAGCCGGCGGGCATAGAGCTCGAACGCCTCGCGGGTGAGCAGGTGGACCGGAATCGCGTCGCCGGTGAAGGCGTCCAGCACCAGGACGTCCCAGCCCGGCGCGCCGGCGGCGTCCTCCTCGGCGAGGCGGAGCCGGCCGTCGCCGATCACGACCTCCACCGTCGCCGGCGTATCGGCCAGGTAGGTGAACGTGCTGCGCGCGATCTCCTCGACCTGAGGGTCGAGCTCGTAGAAACGGAAAACATCGTTGCGGCGCGAGTGCACGAGGAGCGCCCCGGCGCCGAGACCCACCACCCCCACTCGAAGCGGCTGCGCGAGGCGGCGCCGCGGGTGGAGGCGCATCGCGGCGTCGATTCCGGTGCCCGCGTAGTAGTAGAGAACGGGCTCGCGCCGGCGGTCGGGGCGCATCCACTGGGAACCGTGCGCGATGCCTCCGTGCCAGAGGTCGCGGCGCCACCCCTCCGTTCCCGGATACGCCTCCATGACGCGCACCACGCCGAAGAAGCTCCGCTCGGCGCGGAGGGGGCGTCGGTGCTCGAGAGCGGTGACCGCCAGCGCGAGTCCGAGCGCGACCCCGGCCGGGAGCAGCCGGCGGCCGACGGCGCGGCCGCCGACGCCATCGCGCTTCGGGACGACTGAGGCAACCCCCGCCGCGAGGACCAGGGCCAGCGGGTATTCCCAGACGTTGGGGAAGAGGAGCGGGCTCCCGAGGGACGCGGCGAGGCCGCCGGCGGCGCCGCCGGCCGTGAGCGACAGGTAGTAGCCGGTGAGGCCGGAGGCGGGCGGCTTCCGCAGGGCGAGTTCCCCGTGGATCAGCCAGCAGGCGAAGAAGAGGAACCCGAGGGAAGCGCCGCCGTGGGCGAAAAGAGCGTTCCCCAGCGCGCCGTAGGTGATGTCCTGGAACCACACCCAGAGGCAGGCGGCAACGAAGATTGCGAGCGCCGCGGGAACGAGGCGGCGGGGATACGGCGAACCTCCCCGGAACGCCACGATGAAGGTGACCAGGTAGAGGCCCAGCGGCAGCGTCCAGAGGAAGGGCGCTGCGGCGACATCCCGGGTGAGATGGGTCGTGACCGCGATCAGGGTGAGCGAGCCGATGGCGGCGAGGCCGAAGGCCGCCGGGTGGAAGGCGGCGCCGCGGCCGCTCCTGTCCCGGCCCCGGGCTCCTGTCCGTCGTCCGCGGGCGGCCCGGACGGCGAGGACGCCCGCCGGCAGGACCATGGCGCCGGCGGCGGCGAACCCCCACGCCCAGAGCGCAGCCTGGCCGGACAGGTCCAACGCCGGCTCCAGCACGAGCGGGTAGGCGGCAAGGCCGACGAGAGAGCCGGCGTTGGAGAGCGCGTAAAGGCGGTAGACCGCATCCCCGGCGCCAGCCCGGACGGTCCACGCCGAGACCAGCGGCGTCGTGGCCGAGAGCGCCGCGAACGGAAGACCGAACGTGGTGAGCAACGTCAGCAGGATCCGCCCGGCCGGCGCCTCGGTCCCGGCCGGCGCCCACGCCGAATCCGGCAGCGGCGGCATGAAGAAGACGAACGCCGCGATGAGCGCCACCCCATGGATGACGACCGCGGCCCCCGTGCGGACCCGGGTGGCGAGCAGATGGGCGTAGAGGTACCCGGCGAGGAGACAGGCCTGGAAGAAGAAGAGGGAGACCGCCCAGACCATCGGCGCGCCGCCGTACCAGGCGAGAAGGCTGCGGGCAGCCATCGGCTGCACCGAGAACACCAGGAGGGCGGCGACAAACACCGCGCCCAGAGCGGGGATGATCCGAAGCAAGCGCTTGCTAGCATACGAATCCAGCCTCATGACGAAACGACGCTCCCGCCCCTCACGCCGTCCTCCGGCGCCTGCCTCTCCGACCCCGGCGGCGAAGGCCGCTACGAAGAAGGGCGGAGGCGCCGCCCCGATCCTCGCCGTGGGCCTCCTCGTGGTCGGCGCCGGGGTTTTTCTGTTCGCGGCCGTCGGCGACGACACGACGACCACCGCGACCGGATCGCAGGCAGCGGCCGCGCCGCCGGCGGACGCCAAGCCGTTCCCCTACTACGACTCGGCCGAAGAGGCGCGCCCCTTTCCGGTCACGATGTCTCCTTCGATCTACACGAACGAGACGCTGCAGACCGCCTACGCGATCGCCAGGGAGATCCCCGAGATCCTGGTCCAGCTTCCCTGCCTGTGTGGTTGCCACGGCGTCCAGGAAGATCACGGGAGCCTCCTCGACTGCTACGTGGACAACCACGCAGCCACTTGAAGCACCTGCCTCCAGGAGGTCCTCCTGGCCAGGGAAATGACCGAAGACGGCGCGGCCCCTTCCGAAATCCGGGAAGCCATCCACAACCACGAGTTCACGGACATCCCGCTTCAGTAGGCGCTGTCCGCCGGTTGGCGCCGCCGCCGGGCGGGGAGAACCGCTGACGACGGACTAGCGGACGGGCCGGCGCCAGGTGAGAGGCACCGGCGCGTAGCGGGGCTCGGCCCACGGCAGATCCGGCCCGGCATCCTCGGACACCGCTTCGGCTGCATCCGCCTCGTCGCTGCGCCCCTCGGGTTCATCCAGTCCCTGGGCGGTGGAGAGGTAGTCGAGGACCGTGTCCCGCACCTCGCCATCGAGCGGCATCATGCCCATCCCCACCATGATCTCGAGCACCTCCTCCCATTCCTCGCGGGGAAGACGCAGCGAGACGATGTAGCTGTCGTCGTGACAGGCGAGGCATTGCTCGCGAACGACCTCGACCCCTTCCCCGTCCTTCAGGTTGTCGTACTGGCCGGCGGTTCCTTCCGAGGCGGAGGTGACGGTCGCGATGACCGCGGGGAGCAGGGGGGAGACCCGCAAGAGGAGTTTCATCGTTCAGACCACCGTGACCGCAATGCGGTGCATCGCGTTGTTCAGGTATCCGCGGGGGTTCCATCCGGGCGCCACCATCGGCTGCTGACGGCCCCTCCGGTCGGTGGCCCGGGCCCAGAGTTCATAGTGACCGGGGATCGGGAAGCGCACGGACCCCTCGAACCGCTGCCAGTCGAACCGGTTTTCCGGCGTTTCGAGGCGGCACCCGAACCAGGTGGCCCCGAAATCGGCGGTGAGGTGGACGGCATCGACGGCCCCACTGCCGGACCACGCCCACCCACGAACCGCCAGCGGGCCGGCAATCGCGTGCTGACCCCCCGTTTCGGGACGGGTGATGACCGACTTGACGGGCATCTCCTCGATGATTTCCATCTGCTCGTCGGGGACGTCGTCGCCCGGGGCGACCGGGTAGCGGGGCATCCGGTAGGACTGTCCCGTCATCTTCGGGCCATCGTGAACCCGGTCCCGCACCCAGAGCCGGGTCAGCCACTTGCCGCTTGCCGAGGCCGGATATCCCGGCGCGACGAGGCGGAGCGGAAACCCGTGGAGCGGTGGCAACGGCTCGCCGTTCATCTCCCACGCCAGCAGCGTGGAGGGATCGTTCGCCTTGGAGAGCGGGATGCCGCGGGAGATGGGGACCTCGGCGGGGTCGCCGCTCAGGTGGGGGTCTTCGCCGTACCAGGCGACGAAAACCGCCGTGTCAAGGAGCCCGGCCGCGGCCAGGACATCGGCGAGCCGCACCCCCGTGTAGCGGGCGCAACCCACCGCTCCGAGCCACCACTGGTTGCCGGCGGCGCCGGGGCGGAACGCGGCGCGTCCGTTGCCGGCGCATTCCAGCACCAGGGAACGGCTCACGGTCTCGAAACCCGACATCAGATCGTCAAGCGAGAGCGCGATCTCCTGCTCCACCTCGCCGGTCACCCGAAGCGACCAGCCATCGAGATTGCCGCTCAGGGCCCGCTCGGGGACGCCGCCGTTGTTGCGGACGAAGTGCCTGTCGTTCGGGGTGTGCCTCGGGTCGAGATCGTCGACCCAGGTCTCCGCGTTGATGGGGCGCTCGCTCAACACCCGCATGCCGGTCTTGCCCGCCAATTCCGCTTCGGTCTGGGCAAGGCCCCGGTGGAGCGCCAGCACCCCCGCCCCGGCCGGAACGGCGCCCAGGAACCGGCGGCGCGCGGGAGAGTGTGGGACGCTCATGGCCGGCGGATGGTACATGAGCCCTGCCCCCGCAGGACGCACGGCGGCGCGCGCTCCACGGCAGGCGCGGGAACGGCCGGGTGCGCTAATCTCGCCCGCTGCTGTCAGGATTCCTTCCGCGGTCAGGCGGAAGCGATGGAGACCCCCGAACGGGGTCCGGGAGACAAGGGCTCATGGGGTGGGAACGAACCTGGATCCTCGCGGGCGCTTTCGCCGCGCTGGCGGCCGGCTGCTCGACGTCATCCCGGCGCGCGACGGACCCGCTGCCGGCAACGCCAGGCCTGGTCCAGGTCGGCGAGATTTCCTGGTACGGCATCGCGGAACGCGGCCGCCCCACCGCGAGCGGGGAAGCCATGGACCCTGATGCCATGACGGCAGCGCACCGGACCCTCCCGTTCGGGACCGCGGTCGAGGTCACCCTGCTCACCACCGGCAGGACGATCGAGGTGCGGATCAACGACCGGGGGCCGTTCATCCGGGGCCGGATTCTGGATCTCTCCCACAGCGCTGCGAGGGAGCTGGGCATCGTCCGCCAGGGCGTGGCGCGGGCCTCGGTGCGCGTTCTTGGCCACGTGGGGCCGGTGAGGGCGTTTGCCGTCCAGGTCGGGGCCTTCCGCAACCTGAGCGGCGCCGAGAGACGCGCCGCAGCGCTCGAGGCGGAAGACGTCGGAGCCGTGAACGTGGCGCCGGATCGCGCAGGCCGCTACTACCAGGTGCGAATCCCGGGATTCCGCACCCGGGACGAGGCGCAGGGGGTGGCGCGCCAGCTCGAATCCCGCGGCTACGAAGCGTTCGTCGTCTCCGTCCCTCTCTGAGTCGAGCGCCGTTCGGAGGATCCGTCCGCCGGAAGCGGCGTGACCGGGATCACGAGCTGTTCCCGCACGGTGGCGAAGCCTTTCGCCCGCACGCTTGCCGCCACGATCCAGCGCACCCGCTCCTGCTCCAGGCGCCACGAAGCGGGCGCGTCGGCCGGCACCGGAAGCTCGTCTTCGCGCCGGAGCCGCTCTCCTGGCGTGAGGGTGGTTTCCGTCGCCAGCACCCGGGTCTCCCGGAAGAGGATATGGGTGCGCCCCTCGAGGTCGCGGCGCTCCCCGGTGAGGGTGACCCTCGCCTCCTGGATGCGCACGCGGCGACGGGCGCGAATTTCGAGGGCGACGCCAACGACGCCGCCCGGCCACACCATCTCCGGGAGGCCGAGGTCGCAGGTCGACAGCGGCTCGCGGCTGAGGAACCACAGCGCGGCGCCGACCGACCGCAGCGTGATCAGGAAGACGGTGACGGCCGCCGCCGTCCAAACGAGGCTCCAACCGTAGAAGCTGGCCAGGTGTCCGACGAACAGGCTGGCCAGGACGAACGCCGACGCGGAGAGAAGCGCCCGCCGGCGGGGGCGGCCGAGCATGGAGGTCCAGACGAGCATGGCGCGGCGCCTCCGGGCGCCGGCCGGGAGTATGCCCCCCCGGACGGTCCCCGGCCCCGGCTGCTGCTTGCCGGACATCTGACCGAGGACGTCGCCGGGGACGATTCCCGGCTCGGGGGCGCCGTCGCCTACGCCGGGTTGCTCGCTCGTCGGTCCGGGATCCCCACGACGATTCTGACTGTCTTCGACGACGGATTCCCCCATCTGTCGCTACTCCGGGGCATCCGCATCGAGCGGGTCCGCAGTCCGGGTCGGACCCGCTTCGAGAACACCTACCGCGCTGACGGCTCCAGAACACAGCGTCTTCTCGATCGCGCTTCGCCGATTCCGGGCGCCGCCCTGCGCGCCGAGGTCCGCCGCCTGCCGCCGGGGTCCGCGGTGCTCCATGCGCCGGTGGCGGGAGAGCTCGACGGCGCCGCCCCCCTTCCCCTGCCCCGGCGCATTGCCCGGGATGGCGGGGACCCGCGACCGCGCGCCGGCGCGATCGTCCAGGGCTTCCTGCGCCGGTGGGATGCCTCGGGCCGCATCTCGACCGGATGGAGCCCGGAGGTCCGGAAGCGGATGGCCGGGCTCGACCTGCTTTCGCTCGCCGAGGAGGAACTGCCGGCGGGCGACCTGCCGGCGGCGCCGGTGCTGGCCGTCACGCGTGGGGTCCGCGGCGCCCTCGTGCTTCGCCCCGGGAGGCCCGAAGTTGCCGTGCCGGCCCTTCCCGCGCGTGCGGTCGATCCGACCGGCGCCGGTGACGTGTTCGGCGCCGCGCTCTTCCTCCTGCTCTGGCGGGGCGCGCCCGTCCACCGGGCAGCCCGGATCGCCGCGGCCGCCGCGGCCATCTCGATCGAATCCGTCGGCGTGGAAGGCGTCCCGAGCCTCAGCGAGGCCACCGCCCGCGCCCACCAGGAACGCTGACCCTCCCCGATCCGGCCCCCCAGGTCGGTCCCAGGTGGTCCCGGTCTCCTGAAGAGTCGTTCCGGTGGATTCCATCCTGGAAGACCAGGCGCCGAGACGGCCCGGAAGAGACGACGATTCACGGGGGATTCGAGGCCCGCGGATCAAGGAGTGGAATCAGCGCCGGGGTCGTCCGTCCGGTCGTTCGCTTGCCGGCGGCTCGGGCTGCGTTCCCCCCCCCCGCGCCAGTCGAGCGGCTTCGCCCCCTCGGCGCCGGGAATCCGGCGGGTGGGCAGCGGAGGCGCTTCTCCCATGTCCAGCATGAGATGCCAGTAGTTCCAGGAGCGGGCGTCGAAGACTCCCGGGCGCGCCTTCCGGAGCGCCTCGCGCAGATCGTCGTCCGTGAAGTGGCTCTGCACCACCTTGAGGTCGGCGACGGTTCCCCACGTCATCGCGTGGTTCAGGAAGAGGATGGGGTCCTCCAGAGTCCGCCCGGGCGGCTGAAACCAGACGATACGGCGAGCCACCTCCACGAGGTCGGCCGGAAATCCGTTCATGACCGAGCAGAGGGCCGCAGGCCGGGCCGGGGCTCGAACGCGGGCAGCCGGTGGAGGTCCGTGCTCCGCACCGCGTCGAGCCGGCGCGCCCGCACCGGTTGCGGCAGTTGATCGAGGTCGCCGTCGCCGAAACAGGCGAGCGCCTTCAGGCTCAGTGCCGGATTGAACCCCTGACCGAAGACCGCGAGAGCGGCTCCGAGCGCCCGCGCCAGCGAGATCCCCGCCCGAGAGATGAGGGCATCCATGTCCAGGTAGTCGCGGGCGGCGCTCCGCGCCTGGACCACCTGCGCCTTGGTGGCGGCGAGGTCGAGCAGGGAAGCCACTCGAATGGCGGGGTCGGGAACCGGATCGGGGTCGAGGACCCGACCGAGCGGCAGGCCGCCGAAGAAGGAAACCCGGACCGGCTCGCCCCGGACGAGGCGGCAGACGAGGGTGCGGGCATCCCTGGCCAGCACCGAGGCGCCTCGCAGGTAGGGCGTCTCGCGAAGCAGCGCGTCCCCATCGAATGCGGTTGAGGAACAGAAGTCGAAGTCCTCGGAAGGACGATGCCCGAGGCGAAGGGCGAGCGCCGTGCCGCCGTACAGGACGAACTCTCCGGGGGTGGAGCCGAGCTCGGGAAAGAGACGCCGCGCGGACGGCGGGAGGATGCCCAGGTTCGGAGTGAACATCATGCGTCCGGGTGCGATGGCCCGGAGGCCGTAGCGTAGCCAGCCGCCTCCCGACTCCGACCCATGCCCGAGGTGGTTCGCGGCGACCTCGATGCCGCCGGCGCCGACCTCTCTCGGGTCCGGCCCGAGCTTCCGGCTGACATCCCGCGGCTCCGCGGCGGGGTGGAGGCCGATTCCGTCCGCCTCTCAGCCTGTGGCGGAAGGGGCGCCTCCGCCTGGTTTGGGGGCAGTTATGCGCAAGTTATCTTGTATTATCATATCATCATATACCTAGATAAGATCGCTATACTTGAAGGGGAGAGATATCCCCTCTGTGGACCCGATCGAAAACCCTTACGCCCCCGGCGCCGGGACGCCGCCGCCAGAGCTGGCGGGGAGGGACGAGATCCGCGCCGGGGTGCGCGTGGCTCTGGAGAGGATCCGCAGGTCCCGCCCGGCGAAGAGTGTGCTCATGGTCGGCCTGCGAGGGGTCGGCAAGACCGTGCTCCTGGTCCGGATGCGCCAGGAGGCGACGGCGGCGGAACATCACACCATCTTCATCGAAGCGCCCGAAGCGCGGTCCCTGCCGGCTCTCCTCGCGCCCCAGCTTCGGGAGAGCCTGCTGCGCCTTTCCCGGAGCGACCGGGCAACAGACCTGGCGCGCCGGGCGCTGCGCGGGCTGGCGGGGTTCACACGGGCCCTGAAGGTGGAATACCAGGACATCCGGCTCGCGCTTGACTTCGATCCGGAGCCGGGTCTCGCCGACAACGGCGATCTGGAACAGGATCTCACCGCTCTCTTCCTGGCCGTCGGCATGGCGGCGCGGAGGGCGGACACCTCCCTGGTGCTGTTCGTGGATGAGCTTCAATACATGAAGGAGGAGGAACTGGCGGCCCTAATCACCGCGCTTCATCGCTCTGCCCAGGAGCAGATGCCGGTCACGCTGGTGGGAGCCGGCCTGCCCCAACTGCGGGCGCGCACCGGCCGGGCGAAGTCGTATGCGGAGCGCCTCTTCGATTTCCCATTCATCGGGCCTTTGGACGAAGTGGCGGCGCGCCGCGCCATCGAGGCTCCCGCCGACGCCCAAGGAGTCCGAGTGACCGAAGCGGCCTTCCGGCGGATTTTCGAGGAAACGCGCGGTTATCCGTACTTCTTGCAGGAGTGGGGCAAACACGCGTGGGATTTCGCCACCCGTTCGCCGATCCGTCTCGATGACGTGGAGAGCGCCTCATCGGGCGCGCGAACGGCCCTGGATGAGGGATTCTTCCGGGTTCGCGTGGATCGGTTGACGCCTGGGGAGCAGCGGTACCTGCGGGCGATGGCGGAACTCGGCGCCGGACCCCATCGCTCCGGCGACATCGCCAGCGTTCTCGGTCGGCCCGTCACCGCCCTCGGCCCCACGCGGAGCCGACTGATCGCCAAAGGCATGGTGTGGAGTCCGCGCCACGGTTTCACGGCTTTCACCGTTCCGCTCTTCAACGGGTTCATGATCCGGTTCATGCGCGACAACGACTGGCGGCCCTGACACCTGCAGTCCCCGGACATCCTGCGCCAGGCCCGGCCGTGGAGCCCTCGCGGTCTCGTGCCGACCGCGCCGCCCCCGTGGCGACGGACCCCATGGAGCGCCGGCGTCCTCGCCGGCCTACGCCGCACCTTCCGTCCCTCAGGCAGTCTCGTGCCGACAGTGCCGCCGTGCCGACCGACCGTGGGCCGGGAGGCCCACGGACCATGCCCGCCTACGGCGGTGGCCGGCGAGGACGCCGGCGCTCCCGGCGAGCGACGACAGGCTCACACCCGGCAGCACGCTCTGCCTCTACAGGCTCAGCGGTCCGTGCGGCTCGATCATCCCCATCCGCTCCGCCGGGTTCAGCGCTTCAACCCGCGCCGAAAATCCCGCTCGACCGTCAGCCCTCCGATCCTGGCGAGCAGGGCGCGGATCTTCGGCTCGTGCTTCTTGGCGAGCTTCCGCCTCCCGCCCCTGGCCAACATCTCCGGGACGGCGTCGAGCAGGCCGGCGCCAGGCGAAACAATGTCGGGTTACCAACAAGGGGTCTCGTCCCGTTCCCTTCGACGCCCGCCTTCGTTCGCGGGCGCCACTTCCGGGATCAGCGCTGATCCCAAACGAAAAACTGTCCACGAAAACGGGGCACGCTCACCTGTCCAAGAATACCGTGACCACTTCAGGCCGTCGTGCCGGAGCTCGCAAATGAATCGAGGACGACGGCGTTCGGGTCGCGGAACAACCCAAAGAGAAACCGGATCAGCCGCGTGGGCGGATCGCGAACGGCCCACAACCTGTCAGTGCGCCGTGACATCGTGCAGATCTATACTGGGTTCATCCGACTTTTCCGTACCCCGGTTTGCGGACGCATAATGTTCCAGCAGTATCCACAGCACGAGGTGAACGAGCCGATCCTGCTGCACGAGGGCAGGTTCCGCGTCCGGTCGGGTGATCGTAATATCGAGGCGAGCGGCTCGGCGCACCTGCGATGGCTGCCGAGACCCGGCATCGTGTTCAAACTCGAGACCGACGAATCGGTCGGACTCGATCTTGATTCCGTGACCGTGGAACTTCCGGGTTTCAAAACGAAGAAGGTCGTCGCCTTCTCGACGCATTGGGGCTCGACGCCTTCGGGCCAGACCAGAATTTCTGCCTTCGCCAGTTCGATGGAATGGGGCGGTCAAGGGCGCCTTCTCTCCGTTGGATTCCAGATCGTGAATTTCCCCGACGTTATCACCCTGGGGCTGACTGGAGTTCCCGGCGATCCAACGTCAATGACGGGGGACAACCGGGCGGAACAACGTCCGAGAGAAGTGCCGACAGCCAGGGAACCAGCCGAAGGATTTCAGTCGCTTACGTGCCAGACGGTCGACCTCAGACACGACGGCTGGCGGATCAGTCTCGTTGCTGTGCGGGAATCTGCGGACCACTACAAGCATCTGAAGGCCACCGGCGGATACGCTTTCACGCATGTCGGACAATTGACGAGAATCGACGGCTCGGCGTTTTCGGTGGAACAGGCCAAGGCAATACTCGAATCGGTGCGGCTCTTCTTGTCGTTCGCTCGTGGCGCGGCGTGCGGACTGCCGATTCAGTGGGGGCGCGGGACAGACGGTGACATCGTGTGGCGGTGGTTCGGGTCGCCGGTCGTCGACCGCTGGAAGCGCGGTTCCCTCTCGTGGTTTGACGAGCATCATGGAGCGATTCTTGCGGAGCTATTCGACCCATTCTGCCGAAGGCACGGGAACCCGAGACTCCGCGAGCCCCTGGGCCTGGCGCTGCATTGGTATCGGCAGTGCAACACGAATTCCAGCGGACTAGAGGGTTCGCTTGTTCTCGGCATGGCCGCGTTGGATCTCGTCGGCGCACTCATCGTCGTGAATCCCCATGGGTCGATGTCGGCAGGGCAATACGACAGACTCGCCTGGGCGAAGAAGCTGCGAAAGCTGCTTTCGGCACTCAACGTTCAAGCGGACATCCCCCATAGGTACGGGGGGTTGAGCAGGTTTGCAAAGAGAAATGGCGGCTGGGACTCGTGCCAGGCGCTGGCGGAACTCAGGAATGGATTCGTGCATGCGAATGACGAACGGCGGAGGATCGTCTTCGCGCCGGACGGCAAGGTAGCAACCCCCGATGCATCGCAGTTGTCGCTCTGGTATCAGGAGTTGGCGTTGCTCCGGTTGCTGGAATATCGGGGATCGTACTGCAATCGAACGACGGCGAAGTGGATGGGCCAGGTCGAGCCCGTCCCGTGGAGTCTGTAGGCGGCGCTGTCGGCAAGAGACTGGCCAAGGGGCAGACGGTGCGGCGCAGGCCGGCGAGGACGCCGGCGCTCCATGGGGGCGTAGGCGCCTCGTGCCAGCGTACATCTGAGCTGCGATCACCGACGGGCATCACGCTGCCCACCCCGTCGAGAGCACCTCCGCCTGTTCGAGCACCGTACGCGTGGCCTTCTCCTGCTTGTCGGGTGGGTAGCCGTGCTTGCGGAGGATGCGCCTGACGAGCCGCCGGAGGTTGGCGCGCACGTTCTCGCGCAGCGTCCAGTCGATCCTGACGTTGTTCCGGACCGTCTCGACCAGCTCGCGGGCGATCCCGCGCAAGGTCTCGTCGCCGAGCACCCGTACGGCGCTGTCGTTCGTTTCAAGCGCATCGTAGAACGCCAGTTCGTCCTCGGTCAGCCCCAGCGCCTCCCCTCGGGCATTCGCTTCGCGCAGCTCGCGGGCAAGTTGGATCAGTTCCTCGATGACCTGCGCGGCCTCGACGGCCCGGTTCGCGTAGCGGCGGATGGTCTGATCGAGCATCTCGGCGAAAGAACGCGCCTGGACGACGTTCCTTCGCCTGCGGACCGCAAGCTCTCCCTTGAGCAGCTTCCTCAGCAGTTCGACCGCGAGGTTCCGCTGCTTCATGCCCCGCACTTCGGCAAGAAACTCCTCGGACAGGATCGAGATATCGGGCTTCTCAAGACCGGCGGCGGCGAAGATGTCCACGACGCCTTCCGAGGCGACGGCCCGCGAAACGATCTGGCGGATCGCCATGTCGAGCTCTTCCTCGGTGCGCGCATCGCCGGGGGCGCGCTTGGCCAGCACCGAACGGACGGCCTGGAAGAACGCCACGTCGTCCCGGATCCGTATCGCCTCGGCGTGGGGGACCGCGAGCGCGAACGCCTGCGAGAGTTCGCGCACGGCGAGCAGGCAGCGTTCCTTCCCGTTCTCCTGCGCGAGGATGTGTTCCTGGGCTGCCGGGAGCAGGCTCGTGCGTCCGGCGGGCGTGCCACAGGTCCACGCCGAATAGTCGAAGCCGTGGAACAGGCCCCGGCAGACCTCGTACTTCTCCAGCATCACCGCGACAGCTTCGGACTGGTCCAGCGTGGTTCTGCCGCCGCCGCCGCTCTCGGTGTAGGTCGCGAGCGCGCGTTTCAGTTCGTGCGCGAGCCCGAGGTAGTCCACCACGAGACCGCCCGGCTTGTCCCAGAAGACCCGGTTCACCCGCGCGACCGCCTGCATGAGCCCGTGGCCGCGCATCGGTTTGTCCACGTACATCGTGTGGAGGCTCGGGGCATCGAAGCCGGTCAGCCACATGTCCCGGACGAGGACGACCCGGAGGGGATCGCCGGGATCGCGGAACCGCTTCGCCAGAATCTCGCGGCGCTTCCTGTTGCGGATGAGCGGCTGCCAGTCGGGAGGGTCCGATGCGCTGCCGGTCATCACGATCTTGATCTCGCCGCGGGCGTCGTCCTCGTGGCGCCACTCGGGGCGAAGGCGAATCAGCTCCCGGTAAAGGTCGATGCAGATCCGGCGGCTCATGCAGACGATCATCGCCTTGCCCTCGAGGGCTTCGAGCCGCCGGTCGAAATGCGAGATGATGTCCCCGGCGATCAGCTTGAGGCGGGGCGGGGCTCCGACGACCGCTTCGAGTTGAGCCCACCTGGTCTTGAGCTTCTCCTTGCGCTCGACCTCCTCGCCCTCGGTCGCCTCCTCGAAGTCGGGATCGATCCTGGGCCGTTCGGCCTCGTCGAGAGCCAGCCGCGCGAGTCGGCTCTCGTAGTAGATCGGCACGGTGGCCTTGTCCTCGACCGCCCGCTCGATGTCGTAGACGCTGATGTAGTCGCCGAAAACGGCCCGCGTGTTGGCGTCCTGAAGCTCGATGGGAGTGCCGGTGAAGCCGATGAACGAGGCGTTGGGGAGTGCGTCGCGCATGTGGCGGGCGAAGCCGTCGATGAAGTCG
>JAAXGQ010000263.1 GCA_012271265.1 Vicinamibacteraceae bacterium | reverse complement strand
GACCGAGCTGCCGATGTTCGAGTACGCGTGTCACGAGGGGAACTACGCGATGCCGAACATCCTGGGGGGCGCGCGGTTGGAGGAGCGGAGCGGGGAGAGCGGGCAGGACTGAGGGGACGAGGCAGCAGGGCTCCGCGGGCCGAGGCTTCCCGGTCGCCGGCATGCCCATGCGGGCACGTGCCTGCCCGTACGCCCCTCCTCGCGTTTCTCGCGGCTACCGGACCCCGATCGCGAGTGTCCGAGTGTTCCCCGGTTTCGCCTCGCTCGTCCGCCCCAGAGCGCCGATGACCAGAAGCTCACCGCGACCATCGAGTGGGTAGGGCGGGGCCCATGTCACTCCTGTAGTGAAGTGCACGACGTTAGACAGGGAGAGCGCTCAGGTGTTCGTCGAAGTGGCGTCGAGGCCAGATCGAATACCACCTGTTGCGACGGAGTCTACTTTGCCCAATCCCCCGGGTACAACTTGGCCTCCGATGACCGCGCAACTTCTCGCGTCGGCGGGGGACCCTCGCGCGCATATGGCCCCCGGCAACTGTCATGAGAGTCTTTGGCAAACACTGGACGGAACTCAATAGCGGAACTATGGATGAACTCCGGACGCTTGAACGCGAGGGCGTCATCTATACCGACCGTATTCGTTTACAGGGTCGTACGCGCCGACAGTGACCGTAGAGGCACGTCGGATTCGGAACCGCACCGATGTTGGTGTGGGGTGACGTCACGTTTCGCTACGGTTGCCTTCGCCGCCAGCGCGATGCCGTGGCGGAAGCCGTACGCACCGGCGGCGGTCGGTCGGCGAACGTGCGCGGCCAAGCGTCGACCGGGTACTTCCGGAGCTTCCGGAGTCCATCGGCAGCCGACCCCGAAAAGTCAGCATGTCCACACTTGACCATGGCGCCGGTGAGCCAGGCACGTTACGAAGCGGCAATGTGGGCGTCAGCCGCCTACGCGGGCGGTGGAGAGAGCCCGAAGGCCTCGGGAACGGCAGGCTCCCGGGCTCGCGACATCTCGGCGATCAGCGGCGGCAGGTCGAGACCGCGCTGGCGAGCGGTACGGACCACGGTCGAGAGCACCTGCTGGGTGTCGGCGCCCTTGCGGGTGCGGTTGCCGCCGCACACCTTGCGGATGACCACCGCGGGCCGGATGGCCTGTTCGGCCCGCCAGTTGGTGGCGTCTATCGACGGGTCCCGCAGGAAGAGGAACACGGCCGGAAATTCGTTGGCGAGGTGCTTGGCGAAGCGCTTGGCGTCCTCCAACGGCGGCGGCGCGTCAATCAGCCGAGCGAGCCGGGCCTCGAGTCGGCCGCGGAGCGAGTCGAGACCGTGCCGGGTCAGCTCGCCTTTCCGGCAGCGGTCCCGCACATCGAGGCCAGCCTGGAGGACGGCCATGACCTTCGGGCCCCAGGGACTGTAGGGGTGGTTCTGCTCCAGTTCCTTGCAGCGGCGAACCAAGTGGTTGACGCAGCTTTGGTGCAAGGCGTCGGTGTAGCACCGGTACACCTGCCACCCGTCGCGCACGAGCACGCCCGCGTAGTCGGTCCCGAGCACGGTGGCCGCATCGTCGAACCCGCGGCCGGAGCGGATGGCGTAGACGGTGGTTTCCGGGGTGACGAACGCCCACAGCCAGTGGGGGGTGGCGTCCACGCGCCAGCCCGTTTCATCCGGCGTGACCACCGGGGCGTTGCGGACCTGCCGGCAGAGTTCCCCGTAGGCCGGCGTGGCGTCGCGGGCGGTTCGATGCAGCAGACGGGCGAGGCCGCCCTCGGTGACGTGCACACCGAACGAGTTCCGCAACACGCGGGCCACCTTCGCCAGCGGGACACCCATCTCGGTGTGCAGCTCGACGACGAGTGCGACGACGCTCGGGCCGAGCTGCACCGCCGCCGCGCCGAGCGCATCGGAGGTCTGGAGGCGGTGGCGGCCCTGCACGCGGCGCCGACACTGCGAACAGTGGCCGACCTCGATGTCGAAGCGGCGCACGAGGGGGCGCACCTCGGGGAGGTCTTCCTGATGCTGCGAGGCCACGCGTGTCACTTCGACGGCGCCGCCGCAGTCGGGGCACGCCGGTGGCGCCGGCGCCGCATAGGTCTCATCGACCCGCGGCGGGCGCGGCCGGCGTCCCTGAGGTCCGTACTCTGCGCCGGGTCGACGCCCAGGGCGCCCGCGGCGCCCTTGCGGCCGGTCTTTCCTGAAGGGGGCGGCTTGCCGTCGACCCGCCCGCCGGGCATCTTCGAGCTGCTTCTTGAGGTGTTCGCTCCGGCGCTTCCACCGGTCTCGGTCGCGGGTCGTGCGCGCCAAGTCCTCGTTCAGCTTGGCGTTCTCCCGCTCGAGTTCCTCAATGCGCTCGTCCCGCGCATCCTGCTCTCGCCGCGGTGTCTTCGAACCGCCCCCTCCGCCGCTCTCGCCGGCCATGCCCCGCGTATCGGCACATGCGCCCCGAAGCTGCACACCACTTCGCGGATTTTCTCGCCTCTACCCGGTAAACGAAGAC
>JAAXGQ010000262.1:1082-1302 GCA_012271265.1 Vicinamibacteraceae bacterium | reverse complement strand
GGCCCAGCTCAACGAACCCTCTGGCATAGCGGTGGACCGGGCGGGCAACGTCTACATCGCCGATACGGACAACAACCGGATCCGCAAGGTGGACACCTCGGGGATCATCACCACCGTCGCGGGCACGGGAACGGCAGGCTTCAGCTTCACAGAGAACGGGGGCCCGGCAACCTCGGCCCGGCTCAACGAACCATGGGGCGTAGCGGTGGACGGGTCGGGC
>JAAXGQ010000262.1:0-1007 GCA_012271265.1 Vicinamibacteraceae bacterium | reverse complement strand
GCTCGACGGACCACGGGGCCTAGCGGTGGACCGGGCGGGCAACATCTACATCACCGATCGCTTCAACCGCCGGATCCGCAAGCTGACGCCGCCTCCACCACCACTGCCGCCAGCGCCTCCATCGCGACCGAACCGGCCTCCCACGGTGACGCTGTCGTGCGCGCCGTGCGAGGTCGAGCGGGGCGGCGAAGCGATCCTGACGGCCACGGCGTCGGACCCCGACGGCGACCCGCTCACCTACTCCTGGAGCGCCTCGGACGGCGTCATCACCGGCTCGGACGACACGGCCGTAGTGCGCTGGACCGCACCGGACCGGGTCGGAACGGTCACCATCCGCGTCCGGGTCTCTGACGGTCGAGGCCGCTGGGAGACGGCCCGTGCCAACATCGAAGTTCTGGTGGTGCTGCCGGAGCGGACGCCGTTCGACGTCGCGGACCGCGGAACCGCAACCTTCACGACCGCCGGCCAGGCCGACTCCCCGCGGGTCGGCTACGGCCTGATTCGCGCCGACGGCGGCATGGCCACGCCCTCCGGCATCGCCCTGTTCCAGTTCCGGGACTCCGAGGGGGTGCTGATCACCGAAGCCTCCGTGCCGGCCGCCGCGCCGGTCCGCCGGGGACGGATCTTCGCCGAGGTCGGCGACTCGGTGAATACCGCCGTCGCCTTCGCCAATCCCGCCAGCCGGCCGGTCGACATCACCTTCTACCTCACCGACACGGCGGGGACCCGGATCGGGGAGGGGAGCTTCACGCTGGAGGCCTACCATCACCTGGCGGGGCTCCTGAACGCGCCGCCGTTCGAGGCCGCGGGCGTGGTGGGGACCTTCACCTTCCAGGCCTCGGCGCCGGTGGCGGTGATCGCGCTGCGGGGGGCCGCCAACCAGGCGGGCGAGTGGCTGGGGACCACGCTGCCGGTGACGCCGCTGCTGCGGGCGTCTCCCTCGCCGCTCCCGAACGCCTCGATCGATCCGGTGGTGTTCCCGCACTTCGCCGACGGGCAGGGCTGGG
>JAAXGQ010000261.1:7375-7515 GCA_012271265.1 Vicinamibacteraceae bacterium | reverse complement strand
TGCTCGCGCTTGCGGGTGAAGCGGCTGAACTTCCAGACGAGGATCTCCTCGAAGGGGGCGGCGTCCGCGGTGGCGGCGTCGAGCATCTGGCGGAACTGCGGCCTGTCGGCCACGCGCCCGCTCTCGGCCTCGTCGACGTA
>JAAXGQ010000261.1:4251-7313 GCA_012271265.1 Vicinamibacteraceae bacterium | reverse complement strand
TCCTGGCGGTCGCTGGAGACGCGCGCGTAGAGCGCGACGGGCGTGGGTTCGGGGTGCTGGTCAGACATCGGTTGCCGTTCCTTGGCGGGCGGGGAGCGCGTGGCGATCCCATCGTAGCGGACGCGGGCGCACGGGTGTTCTCCCCGGCTGCGCCGTGGCCGTCCCCTTCGGTCCCTTACGACGCCACGGGCGCGGCCGACACCGGCGGCGGCCTCGACTACCTCCGCCAGCGTCCGAGCGTGAGCGCCAGCCGCACCCAGCGCCAGAACAGCGCCTGCGCCAGTTCCCAGCGAGCCGCCACAAGGGAGAACTTCCGTCGGCGCAACTCGTTCTGGCGGCGAGACTCGTCCCACGGGTACGTCGACGGTGGCAGCGTCAGTTCGTGACCGCTGACCAGGACGAGCTCCAGCTCAAGCATGCGCATCAGGGCGCGGGCCTGCTCGACCCGGCGTGCGCCCTCGTCGAGGTGCGCGATGCGTTGTCGACGCCACTCCGCGATGACGGGCGCGGCCTCGCCGTAGACGAGCTCCTCGCCCCCCTCCGCCCGCAGCGTCACGACCTCGGGGTAGTCCCGGTGGGGCGCGAAGCTCTGCGCGGTCCCGGCCGCCAGCCGCGACTCCACCGCCGAGAGCCTGCGCTCCCACGCCCGCAGCGCCTCGGCCTGCAGGTCCGCCAGCCTCCCGAACTCCTCGCGCAGCGCCTCGACGGCCTCGGCGAGCGCCTCCACGTCCTTGTCGAGCATCGCCGTACGGCGGTCGAGTGCGTCCACGCGGCTCCGCCGTCGGGCCGCCTCCGGGTTGTCGACCCGCCGCTCCAGCGCCTGCCTGACCCGCGGGGTCAGCCGGCCCGAGTCCAGCGCGCGCCATAGCGTCTTGCGGTCGATCCCCAGCTGCCTCGCCGCGCCGCCGTGTCCGGCCTCCTCGATCAGCTCGCGCAGGCTCGCCAGCAGCGCCTGCTCGCCCTCCCGCTGCATGGTCATGTCGCCAGCCATCGCGTGTTCCAGCCTTGGGGTCGCCCCGACTGCCCCATCTTGCGCCCCAGTGTGGTCAGGGAAGCCGCCCCAGCCGTGGGGCACAGCCCCCTGCAGGGGCGTTTCGCGCGTGAGACCCCCTCGCAGGGGATGGTCAGGCCCGTTCCCACCTCCGACGCTGGAAGCAGCTGGACGCGAGCCCTGCCCGGAGCAGCGTGACTCGGGCGAGGCGGCCGCCGGGAGACGGACTGGCGTGAAGACGCAGCAAGCGCTGAGCGACGGGCAGGACCGGCTCCGCATCGAGGGCCTGCGCGCCCTCGCGCGCATCATCGCACGCCGCGCGCTCGCGTCGCCGCGCCTCCCGGCTGAGTCCGCGCCGGGCGAAGGAAGTCACGCGACGCAACGCGAGCCCATCCGGCGCGACCGCAGCGCGTGAGCCCCTCCTGACGGCCGCAGCCGCGCCGTCAACGCGTCCGTGACTCGACGAGGCTGGCGGACTCCGCGATGCGCAGCAGTTCCTCGATCGAGGCGGCGTCCGCCTGCAGCAGCGCCACGACGTCGCCGTAGCGCCAGAGTAGACTCGCGACGCCGTCCCCGGAGCTCCGGTAGTAGGCGTCATCCAGGCTCGTGATGACCGGCTGCCACGAGGAGTCCAGCGGGGGCATGCCGCCCGGCCTGAAGCGCTGGCGCAGCAGGATCGCGCCGCCGTCCACAGTCTCCAGCAGCGCCCAGACCGCGATCTGCGCGCAGCCGCTCGCACCGCTCTCGCCGCCCATCCCGGCGACGCGGTAGCCCGGTGGCGCGTAGGCGGGCGCGAGGAAGCCCGGCTCGGCGGGGAAGGACGCCCCGCTGGAGTGACCGCTGGTACCGCTGCACGATCCCGCCGCCTCGGCGTCGGCTTCGCCCGCGCCGGGAGGCGGCTCGAACGTGAACCTGGCGGCGTCGACCTCCGTCCCGTAGTCGAGCGCGGTCACCTCGGCACCGTAGGACTGGCCGCCGCCGCCCTCGACGCTCCAGCGCATGATGAACATGCGCTCCGGGTCGACGAACGCCCGCGCGACACCGCCGGAGGAGGCGCGGATCTCGACGATCTGCGTGCGGTGGCCGAGCAGCGTCGCTTCGCCGGCGAGCGTAACCTCGGGTTCATCACCCCGCTCGCGCCACTGCGTCGCGAGCGCGGCGACGGTACTCGCGTGGGTTGGGCCGACGGGCGCGCTGAAGGTGGGAAGCAGCATCGCTTCCGCCCCGAGGCTGGCGAAGCGGCCGAGGACGCGCCGGTAGGCATGCGTGCGATCGTCGTACTCCCACAGGTCGTCGCCGTCGAAGACCAGCAGCAGCACGCCGTCGTCGATGACCGTGCCGACCGTCTCGATCTCCCAGCGCCAGCGAGGCGGGTCCGGCGCGTACCACCAGCGGATGAGCCTCCGGTCGCTACCGCTCCCGAAGCGGGCGAGCGGGTCGCCGGGACGGGCCTCGACCTCGACAGCGACCTCGGCGTAGAAGCCGGGCGCGCGCGCTGAGTCGTGACCTGAAGTACAGGCAACGGCGAGCGCGGCCGCGATCAGGGCGAGAAGCGGCATCGCGAGTCGATGGCGGGTGGCGATGCACATGATGACGCAGGCCTCCGGATCGGCGACGCCCGTCGCTACTCTATCGCCGCCTGCTCCGTGCGGGCGTACGGCCCGACGGCCTCGCCGGGCCGCGGCTCGAGCCCATCTGGAGAAGGCCAAAGCCGACAGTCCTTGGTACGCAATCGCACGTGCGCGCCGCTTCCGTCGGGGCGCAGATCGGTCGCATCGTTCGCCTACAGGACGCAGTGAACCGGGCCACCTCGCTTTGCACCATGCGCCCCAATCCGGGCTGTTTGGGGCTGACAGAGGGAGTAGAGAGGACAACGTAGGTAGAAATGCCCCATCGGGACCGCGCAGGTGCATGTGCGGCAAGGCGATTCCCTGGGGCAGTCTGCCCCAGCGCCGTGGCGGGCGAGTCCCCCTACTGGAAGTCCTGCGAGCGGCCATCGGACAGAGTGTCACCCCGTGCGAGGAAGTGCAGGCGACGGCGCTCGGGTGCAGCCGGAGCCGGCAGCCGCCAG
>JAAXGQ010000261.1:707-4189 GCA_012271265.1 Vicinamibacteraceae bacterium | reverse complement strand
TAGCCGAGCTGGAACGAGGCGTCGGGGTGGATCGCGTAGTTCGTGTCGCGGTGGCGGTACGTGATCTGCGAGCGGTGCGTGGGCAGCAGGTCGAGCAGCGTGTGGTCGCGCGAGTAGCGGGCGTCGAGGGCGAGCATCGAGACGAACTCGGCCAGACCCCGCTGGTGCTTGCCCTGCGAGACGAGCGCGCGCAGCGCCGTGCCGGCGTAGACCCCGTCGTCGGTGCGCTCCGCGCTCCAGCGCCCGAGTGCCGTCCCGACCGACGCCCGGTCGCGGCGGGCGAGGTACGCGAGCCCCTCGTCCGTGAGCACGTGCGCCTCCCCCTCGCGCCTCGCGAGACCGAGCCGGCGCAGCGGACGCAGCAGCTGGCTCGCGCGGCGGTCGCTGAGGCCGGCCATCAGGTTGGCGAGCTGCTCGGTCGCGCACAGTGGCCACGCCGCGAGCAGGTCCAGCATCCGCTTCTCGGCGGCGCCCAGCCGCGTCGCCACCGCGTCCGCGAGGTCTCCCGACTCTGGTGGCGTCGCCCGCGCGCCTCCCGAGGAGGTCCATGCCCAGTGCCGCTTCGGCATCACCCGGTGCACGGGATGCTCGGCCTCGCGTCCCGCCAGGTCGACCAGCCACGCCAGGCTGGAGTCCGGCTTGAAGATCGGCGTGTTCCCGCGACCGTAGCGCGCGGGCTGCCAGACGCGCGCCCGCGCCCCGCCGCCGATCACGGCCCCCAGCGTCGCCGCCGCGCTGTGGTGGAAGCCCGAGGGCTCCCTGAGCGCACGCACGGCGCGGCGCGTGTCCTGGTCCGAGTCGGTCGCGATCAATGTCACGTGCGGCAGCTCCTGCACATCCTGCCGCTCGAGCGTCCGCATGCGGTAGCGCAGGCTGGCGGAGCTCAGCATCGCCCCTTGTCGCACGACGCCCAGCGTGCGGTCCCCCGAGAGCGTGACGATCGCGTCGTAGGGCCCGCTGCGGCAGTGCCCGACGCGCACAGGGTCCTGCTCGGGGTCGGCGCCGGCGATCATCGCCGCCAGCTCGTAGACGAGCGCCACGCCGTCGAGGCGCTCGGCGAGCCGCCGCAGCCACTGGCGGGAGACGGGGTGGCGGCGCAGCAGGTCGTCGTCGCTCAGGGCCGCGACGCCCGCCGCGGTGGGGACGTAGCGGCGCAGCGGACGGTCGCTCAGCATCGCCAGGCGGTGCGGATGCGCCTCGGCGAAGCCCATCCGCCGCAGCTTCGCCAATCGCTCGCGCAGTGTGGACCTGGACGCGCGCTTGAGGCGCGAGAGGTCCTCGACGCTGGCGAAGGGCGTCTCGCAGACCAGGAGCAGCGTCTCGTGAAGGGCGGCTGTCAGGCGAGGCGCGCGGGGGCGCTCACGCGGCACCGGGCGAGTCTCGCCCCTGAGCGCGTCGCCGCTGCGAGCTTTCGGGGCGTGTCGCCGGCCCGGCTGGCCGAGCTCGAGGAAGCGCCACAGCGTGTGGCGCGAGACGCCGAAGGCCTCGGCCGTGCGCGCGTGGCCGTGGCGCTCGATGTGCGCGTGCAAGTAGTCGTCGATGGCGTCCACCAGTTCCGGTTCCACTGTGGTGCTCCAGCATGCACCGTGCCAGCGTACATATGTTCTGGGCCTTCGCCACCCCGTCTCTTCCGCTGGCGCGGACGCCGGTCGCGAGATAGCCTCCCGCTCTGGCAGAGCACGTGCCGGCCCACAATCCCGCACCCCGGACTGTCATGCCTGACGACGACGCCCCCACCAGCGCCACCAGGTCCGTCCTCGTGCGGCTGCTCACGGGCGGACCAGCGCACGTCGCGCTCGCAGACGGCGTCCTTCGCCTCAGCGACGACCGCGGCATTCCCGCCACTGCCATCGACCGCATCGAGGTACGCCGCCTGTGGTTCTGGACGCGGCTCACGGTGCACGCAGCCGGGCGCAAGCCGCGCTCCATCGGCGGGCTCCGCGAGGACGAGACCGAACGGCTCGCAGCAGCCGTGCGCGCCCACGCCGCCGCGGTCTCCGCGGCCGAACTCATCCGCCTCGGGGAGCGCCTCGACGGCTTCCTGGCCGCGGAGCGCTACTGCAGACACTCGGAGGGGAGGAAGCTGCACACCGACATCGCCGATGCCGCCGGACGCCTCGGCGGCGCGCTCCTCCGCTCGCACCTGCCTGCTCCGGCGGCCAAGGCCCTCGCCCGCATCAGGCCGCTCGCCAGCCCCGACGCCTTCGAGCAGGTGCGGGAGGTGGCCAACGCCCGCCACGTCGCAGTCAGCCGGCCCGCCGTGGTCCGGGCGGCCGGGGACGTGCTCTCCTCACCGCCCACGGAGGAGCAGGCCGCCGCCATCGCCACCGACGAGGACGTCACGCTCGTGCTCGCCGGCGCGGGCACGGGCAAGACCGCCGTCATCACCGGCAAGGTCGCCCACCTCGTCCGCAACGAGGGCGTCGCGGCCGAGGAAGTCCTCGTGCTCGCCTTCAACCGCAAGGCCGCCGAGGAGATCCGCGAGCGGCTCCCCGACGACCTCGCGGGCGCGGCCGTCTCCACCTTCCACGCCTTCGGCCTCGGTGTGATCGCCGACGCCGCGGGCGCGCCCGCGATCTCGAAGCTGGCCCACGACGAGGCGCGCCTTGTCGCCGCCGTCGACCGCATCCTCGTCGAACTCCTCGACGACCCGCGTCAGAGCCGCGCGGTCACGGACTTCATCGACCGCCACCGCGCCGACGAGCGCTCGCAGTTCGACTTCGCCACGCCGGGCGAGTACTACGAGCACGTGCGCCGCTCCGAGCTGCGCGCGCTCAGCGGCGACCTCGTGAAGAGCTTCGAGGAGCTGGCGATCGCCAACTTCCTCGCGCGCAACGGCGTCCGCTTCGAGTACGAGGCGCCCTACGAGGTNNCCTCTACATCGAGCACTTCGCGCTGGATCGCGACGGCGACCCGCCGCCGGGATGGAAGGGCTACGCCGACGGGGTCGCCTGGAAGCGGGACATCCACCGCGAGCACGGCACCACCCTGATCGAGACGCAGAGCTGGCAGCACCGCGAGGGCGTGCTGCTGGAGACGCTGGCGCAGCGGCTCACCAAGGCGGGCGTCACGCTCGAGCCGGTCCCGTTCCGGGAGCTGCTGCAGGGCCTGAGCCGCTGGCTGGTCACATCGCTCGCGCAGCTCGTGGCCACCTTCCTCAACCACGTCAAGACGAGCGGCATCTCCCCGGAGACGCTGCGCGCCCGCGCCCGGCGCTCCTCAGACCCCGCCCGCAGCGAGGCCTTCCTCGACATCTTCGAACAGGTCCTCGAACGCTACGAGCGGCTGCTGGACGGGGAGAAGGACTTCCACGACCTGATCAACGAGGCCGCCGCGCACATCCGCGAGAGGCGATGGACGTCCCCGTATCGCTACGTGCTCGTGGACGAGTTCCAGGACATCTCCGCCGGGCGCATGGCGCTCCTGGAGGCGCTCGGGCGGGAGGGGACCGCCTTCTTCCTCGTCGGCGACGACTGGCAGTC
>JAAXGQ010000261.1:0-629 GCA_012271265.1 Vicinamibacteraceae bacterium | reverse complement strand
GGGCGTGCGTGCCGCGCTGGCGGACATCGCGAAGCGCGCGGGGAGGGACGGACCGCCGCTCTCGGTGCTCGTGCTCGGGCGCTACCGCGGCAGCCGCGAGGCGCTGCCGACCGGTGGCGACGGGCGGCTGCGGCTGGAGTTCAGCACCGTCCACGCCGCCAAGGGCCGCGAGGCCGACTACGCCGTCGTGCTCGACCTGCGCGACGCCCGCCGCGGCTTCCCCGCCCGGATCGCGGACGACCCCCTGCTCGACCTCGTGCTGCCGCCCCCGCCCGCCGGCGGCTACCCGCACGCCGAGGAGCGCCGCCTCTTCTACGTCGCGCTCACGCGTGCGCGCCGCGGCTTATACCTGGTCGCCGACGCGCTCCGCCCGTCGGCGTTCGTGGAGGAGCTGCTCAGGGAGTCGCCGGGTGTACGGCGGCTGGGGGAGTTTAGGCGCGACCGCACGCCAGCCTGCCCGCGCTGCGGCACGGGGCGCCTCGTCGCGTCGCAGACCGGACGCAGCATGACCTGCCTCAACTTCCCCTTCTGCCGCTACCGGGCGCCGCGCTGCCAGGGCTGCCGCACGGGCTTCGCCGTCATTGCGGGAGCCTCCTCCCGCTGCACGAACGCCTCCTGCGACGCCCGCC
>JAAXGQ010000260.1 GCA_012271265.1 Vicinamibacteraceae bacterium | reverse complement strand
AGGTGTTCGGCGCGGGTCAGCCCGATCGTTCCCGCCCGCGCCTTTTCGAGGAGCATGCCCTCGACCATCCGCATCGTCACGTCGCACAGCGTCCGCACCACCCGCAGGTCCCCCTGTTCGATCGCGAGGGACATGGACTGGATGTAGAGAAAGTCGCCGATGAGGACGGACAGGTCGTCCCCGAGCAGGTTGTTCAGCGACGGCTTGCCCCGGCGGGTGTCCGCCTGGTCGACGATGTCGTCGTGCACCAGGGTCGCCGCATGGAGCACTTCCACCATGGCCGCGAAGGAGGTCGCGCCGGGGTGGGCCGGGTCGCCGCCGGCGGCGCGCATGGCGAGCAGCAGCAGCTTCGGACGCAGGCGTTTCCCGCCGCTCCGATACAGGTAACGGCCGGTCAGCTTGACCAGCTCGAGGTTGCTGTCGGTGCGCCGGCGCAGGATGCGCTCGACCTCCTCGAGGTCCGGGGCGAGTTCCGCGTCGAGCGCGGCGAGAAGGCGCCCGGGGCTCGCGACAGTCAACATCTCCCGGTCAAGATCTCCCGGTCGGGGCGATTATCGCACCGGCGGCGGTCCGGAGCGGCCGCCGGCGGCGCCCTCTTCACGCCGCGCCAGAAAGAACCGCTCGAAGGTCCGGTCGGTGGCGGCTTCCAGCTCGGCTTCGGAGACGCGCTGGATCCCGGCGAGGCGCCGGGCGGTGTTCACCACCATGGCCGGTTCGGCCCGCCGGCCCCGGTGGGGAACCGGCGCCAGGAACGGCGAGTCCGTCTCGACCAGCAGCCGGGACAGCGGGGCGAGGCTGGCGCTTGCCCGGACTTCGGGCGCGTTCCGGAACGTCAGGATCCCGGAGAACGACAGCAGGAAGCCGCGCTCGAGCGCCGCCTCGGCAAGGTCGGGTGCCCCGGTGAAGCAGTGCATGACGGCCCCGATCTCCGCGAGGCCCTCCTCGTCGGCGATCCTGAGAAAGTCCTCGCCGGCCTCGCGCAGGTGGACCACGACCGGGAGCCCGAGCTCCCGCGCCACCCGGATCTGTCGGCGGAAGACATCGCGCTGGACCGGACGGGGGCTCATGTCGTAGTGGTAGTCGAGCCCGATTTCGCCGATGGCCAGCAACCGGGGCCGGTCCGCGCCTTCCCGGAGCGCCGCCTCTCCTCCGAGAGCTTCGAAGTGGCGGGCGTCGTGGGGGTGGCAGCCGACGGTCGTCCAGAGCTGCGGCATCCCGGGATAGTCGTGGTCGCGGCCGCCGGGGTGGACTTCCTCCATGAGCGCGGCGGTGCGCTCCAGGGAGCCCTCCCCGTCGAGGGTGCCCATCGTCATGACGCGGTGGACGCCGGCGGCGCGGGCGCGCTCGAGCACGGCGCGACGGTCCCGGTCGAAGCCCGGGAATTCGAGATGGGCGTGCGAATCGGTCATGCGCGGGACGCTATTCGGGCGCCGGGGCATCGAAGTCCCGGGAAGACTGCCTGAGGGACCGAGGGTGCGGCGCAGGCCGGCGAGGACGCCGGCGCTCCATGGGGCCTGAGCGCGGCGGTGCGGCGCAGGCCGGCGAGGACGCCGGCGCTCCATGGGGCCTGAGGGACCGAAGGTGCGGCGCAGGCCGGCGAGGACGCCGGCGCTCCATGGGGCCGACGCTCTCACCGGCCAGGGACTGCGCGGCGGCGAGGACCTCGTGGTAGACCTGCTTCAGCGGAACCCCGGAGCGCTCGGCAATCCGGCGGCAGTCTTCGAACTCGGGAGCGACCTGGGTGGCCGCCCCGTCGAGGAAACCCACCTTCACCGCGGCCGGCCCCCAGCGCGTCGCCACCGAAACGATCCGCCGTTCCAGGACCTGCCGCTCCGAGGTCCGGATCCGCACCCCCAGCGTGCTGCTTTCGGCAAACAGCACCGCGATCACCGCTTTGCGGCCGGACTCGTCGGCGAGCGCGGTGAAGTGGAGTCCGGGACGTCCCTTCTTCATGTGCACCGGCGCGAAGAAGGCGTCCTTCGCCCCCGCCGCCAGCAGCCGCTCGACGATGTGGGGGGCGAGTTCGGGGTGGAGGTCGTCCACGGTGGCCTCGATCACCAGGATCCTTCCGCTGCCGGGCGCCGACCCGCTGGCTTCTCCCAGCACCAGGCGCAGCGCGTTCGGGCGGCCCTCCCGGGGATCGGCGGTTCCCAGGCCGTATCCCACGCGCTTCGGGGTCATCGCCGGCCAGCCCTCGAACGCATCGACGAGGCCCGTGAGCACCGCGCCGGTCGGGGTCGTCCGTTCAAAGCCGGACCCGTCCGCGAATGTCGGCACGCCGCGAAGCAGGAGGGCGGTCGCGGGGGCCGGAACCGCCAGGATGCCGTGCTCCGCCTTCACGAAACCGCTTCCGAGATTCACCTCCGAGCCGACGACCCGGTCCACGCGCAGATACGCCAGCCCGGCGACCGCGCCGACGATGTCCACCAGCGTGTCGAGCGATCCCAGTTCATGGAGATGGACCCGTTCGGCGGTGGAATCGTGGATCTCGGCCTCCGCCGCGAAGATCCGCTCCAGGAGCTCCCCGGCGCGTTCCCGGATGCCGGCCGGCAGGTCGCTGCCGGCAAGGGTCCTCCGGAAGTCGGCGAGGTGGCGATGCCCCCGGTCGCCGGGGGCATCCACCCGCACCGCGGTGCCGGCGATGCCTCCGCGCACCCCTCGGGAGGTGGTGACCGAGACGGGTTGGCGGAGCGCGGCCACGGTCTTTTCGAGCTCCCCGGCGGGAAACCCGATGTCCACCAGCGCCCCGAGCAGCATGTCGCCGGACAGGCCGGCCGACCCGTCTACGAACAGAACGCGCATGACTGGCCGATCTCTTTTCCGTTCACGCCGGAGAGGCGGCGGGCGGCGCGGACGCTGGTCGGGACGGCCGGATTTGAACCGACGACCACTTGCACCCCAAGCAAGTGCGCTTCCAGACTGCGCCACGTCCCGACGGGTTTCCGGCCGGGATGGCCGGGCTCTCGAAGCGGAGGCCGGATTCTAAACGGGGCCGGAGGTCTTCCCCCCCGAGGTCCCGGGAGTCCCGCCCGGAAGGAGGCGGGCGAGCTCCCGATCGTTCCGCTCCATCAGCGACAGGGCATCCTTCGCCAGGCGCCGGACATCCGGCGCCGCACCGGTTCCGGCCGATTCGGGAGCCTTCGGCGAAGCCGCCGCGGCGGGACGGCGCCAGGTGCGGCGGGTGGTCAGCAGGCGCCGGGCGCCGGCGGTGGTGTAGCCCTCATGGTGCAGAAGGCGCTGGATCTCGGAAACGACCTCGATGTCGCGCCGGCGGTAGAGGCGCTGCCCGGCGTCGTTCTTCCTCGGGTTCAGCGTGGGGAACTCCATCTCCCAGTGGCGCAGCGTGTAGGGCTGGACTCCGGTGATCTCGCTCACCTCCCCGATCCGGAAGTACAGCTTGTTGGGGACTTTCGGCAGTCCCCCGGAGACGGTCATGCCGCGGTCGCGCCAGCCGTTCTCCGCGCGGATCCGGGCAGCGGATCGTCGGGGACGACGCCCCTCGAAGCGGGAAGAAACAAGGTACGAAGAAAGGGGAAGGCAAGGCCCGATTCAATGATACGGCAGGCGCCGCCGGCCACGCCGCAACCGTTCAGCGGTTTCTCCGGCGGCGGGTTCGTTCCACCAGGGTCAGGCGGACCGGCGCTCCCCGGAATCCGTACTCGCGGCGCAGCGCTCCGCGCAGGTACCGCGGCCAGGAGGACAGGACGTCGCGCGGCGGCACGTTCACGAAGATGCGAAACCGGGGCGGCGCGCTTCCCGCCTGGACGCCGTAAAGGACCTTGACTTCCCGGCCGCGGCGCGAGCGCGGCGCGAACCGGGCCGCCGCGGCCGCAAGGAACCGGTTCAGTTCCGGGGTGGGGATGCGCCGCCTCCGTTCCCGCTCGACGCCAAACAGCGGCTTCCAGATCCCGGCGACGCCCTGGCCGGTGAGAGCGGAGATCCGGTGGAGGGGCGCGTGCGCGATGTGACGGAGGCGTTCCCGCGCTTCCCGCCGCAGCTCCTCCCAGCGGGCTGCCCGTCCGGTCACCAGGTCCCACCGGTTCGCGAGGACCACGACCCCGCAGCCGGCGTCCTCGACGAGGCGGGCGATGGCCGCGTCCCGCGCCGTGGGCCCGGACACCGCATCGACGAGGAGCAGCGAGAGGTCGGCGCGGGCGATCGCTCTCCGCGCCAGCAGCACCGCCACTCGGTCGGCCTCCTCGAAGCCCTCGATGGGTCGGCGGCGCGCGCTCCTGCGGATGCCGGCGGTGTCCACCAGCACCAGCGGCCGGCCCTCCACCGCGATCCGCTCGTCCACCGGATCGCGCGTCGTGCCGGCCACCGGAGACACGATGGACCGCTCGAATCCGGCCAGCCGGTTCAACAGGGTGGACTTTCCGACGTTGGCCCGCCCGACGATCGCCACCCGCACGGCTTCCGCATCGTTCGCGTCGGCTTCGCGCGAGTCGCCCTGGCGGTTCAGGATCTCGACCACCTGGTCCAGGAGATCGGCCACCCCGAGGCCGTGCTCCGCCGAAATCGGCAGCGGATCGCCAAGGCCGAGGAGATGGAACTCCGCCGCCGCCGCCTCGTGGATGCCTTCGGCCTTGTTCGCGGCCACGAGCACCGGAGGCGGGTCCGGCTGGCGGCGGAGCGCCTCCGCCAGATCCCGGTCGCCCGGCGTGAGCCCGGCCCGGGCGTCCACCACCAGGATCACCAGGTCGCTGCGGGATGCGGTGCGCTCCGACAGTTCCCGGATCGCCGCCGCGAAGGGTCCCGCATCAGGAGCCCCGGCGCCGCCGGTGTCGTGGAGGCGGAAGGGGATGGCGCGCCAGGTCACCGTCTCGAGGCGGCCGTCGCGGGTGGAGCCCGGGCGGGAGTGGACGATGGCCGGCCGGCCGCCGACGATGCGGTTGAACAGCGTCGACTTGCCGACGTTGGGCTGCCCGAACAGGGCGACGCGCTGCATCCTGAATCAACGGGGCCGCACGCAACGGGGCCGCGGCGTGCTCCGCCGCGCGCCTCGGCCCGTCAGGACGAGGCGTTCGGCAGCGACCGGAGGTCCTGGCCGGGCCGGAACTTCACCACCCGGCCCGGCGGGATTTTCGCTGGCGCGCCGGTGCGGGGATTCCGGGCGACCCCCGTCTTCTTGGGCGCCACGAGAAAGACGCCGAAGCGGCGGATCACGATGCGCCTCCCGAGAAGCAGAGCGCCGGTGATCTCGCCGAGCGCCTCGTCGACCGCCCGGCGCGCCGCGGGCTTGCTGAGGTTCGCGGCGAGCATGACCCGGTTCACCAGATCCGCCTTGACCATTCCCCGGATGGTACGTCAGCCGGGCCCCCGTCGCGTCACGGATCCACATGAATGATGAGGCGTCGGGCGAGGGAAGGCACGGACACCAGCGACCGGAGGCTGCTGCGGAGATCCGGCTGCGCCGCCGGGGCCGCCTTGAGCAGGAGTTGCCAGAAGTACTTCCCGCCGGCCCGCAGGCGCGGCGCGGGCGCCGGTCCGAGGAGTTCCACGCCCTCGGGCAACCTTCCCTCGAGCAGGGTGGCCCCGAGATCCGTCGCCGCCGCCTGGGCGCCCGCGGCCGTGCCGGACCGGAGGGTGAGGCTGACGAGGCGGACAAACGGCGGATAGCGGAAGCGGCGGCGCATCTCCATCTCCACCTCGCGAAAGGCTTTCGGATCCTGCGCCGCGGCGGCGGTCACCGCGTAGTGATCCGGGTTCATCGTCTGGATGAAGACCCGCCCCTCGGCGTCCCCCCGGCCGGCGCGCCCGGAAACCTGGGTGAGGAGCTGGAAGGTCCGTTCGGCGGCGCGGTAATCGGGAACCCCCAGCCCGGCGTCCGCGGCCACCACCCCGACGAGCGTCACGTCGGGGAAGTCGTGCCCCTTCGCGATCATCTGCGTCCCCACCAGGACCCGGATCCTCCCCCGCCGGAATCCCTCGAGCAGGCGAACCTGACGGCCGCGCGCCCGCGTGGAGTCACGGTCGAACCGCTCGACCCGAATCCCCGGCAGCAGCCGGGCCACTTCCTCC
>JAAXGQ010000259.1:491-1188 GCA_012271265.1 Vicinamibacteraceae bacterium | reverse complement strand
CGGGGGAGGTGAGGCGGTCAGTCTCGAAGACATGGCCCGCGCGGGTCGGCTCCCGATGGCGGAACCCGGAGACCACCCCGAGCCCGCACACCGTCCCGAAGGCTGGCCGGCGGAAGCCCAAGACGTTCCGGCTCCCGGATGCGACGGGCGGCATGACGCGCCAGACGCGGACGGGCGCGCCGGGGCGGCGCGTGCGCGAGGCGGCACGATGGCGGCCGCCCTGCCGTTCCCGACCGCTCTACGGAGTCCCCGTCCCCTCCGGCCGTGCTCGCTTCTCGAGCTGGACGAGGCCCAGCTTGATGGCGTTGCGCAGGATCACGCCCGGCTTGAGGTTGCTGCTGGTCGCGACCCGCCGCACGCGCTCGTACCAGTAGGCCGACAGCGCGACCGAGCGTCTGACCGTGTAGCATCTCCGCTTGTCGGCCGCGGGATCGGGGTCGTGCAGCGCGTCGTTCGGATCTTCCATGCGTCACTCCTTCGTAATCGGGGAGCTCCCCGGAGAGCGTCGGTGCCGAGCCGGACTGGAGCACTGGACCGCCGTGTCGCCGTGGCCGAGCAGCCACGCCTTGCGGACAAGCAGGTGTCGGAACGCTTACCTCCCGGATGCTCCGGACCAGCGCCGCCGCCCCGTCTCTCCCGTCTGGGCGCGGCAGTCTCCCGAGCGCTCCCCGTTGTCGTGTCGGTGCGCCTCGACCCA
>JAAXGQ010000259.1:0-403 GCA_012271265.1 Vicinamibacteraceae bacterium | reverse complement strand
CCGTCGAGCATCTTGTAGACGCTCGACCGGGAAACCGCGAGCTGGGCCGCCACCCCTCGGACGGTCAAGAGCTGCGCCATTGCTGAATCCCTCCGTCGTCACCACGCGCCGGCGGCCGGGCCGGCGGGCTGCCAAGTCAGGCACGCACCGCCTTTGTAGCAGGTTCCCCAAACGAGAACCCCGGCCTGTGGACCAAGCGGTAGTCACTTTCTGCGCGGTGTGCAGATGCGTGCAGTTCGGCCGGGAGCCGGCAGGCCCGGACGCGACTGCGGCCGACGGCCGGTCAAGCCGGCGGCCGAGTGCCCTACCTGCCCGTCATCTTCATGGCCGGCTACCACCGCGACGAGACCGTCGCGGAGGCGCTCGAGGCGGTCGCGGCCGACTACCTCGTCAAGCCCTTCTC
>JAAXGQ010000258.1 GCA_012271265.1 Vicinamibacteraceae bacterium | reverse complement strand
ACGAACCTGAGCCTCGTGCTGTCGGACGGGTCGGTGCTCTCGATCGGCCTCAGGGAGAGCGACCTCTCGCCCGTGCACACCGTGGTCCATCTCGGCGAGCTCCCGCCGGAAGACGCGCTGTCCGGTGAAGCCGGCGGCGCGGCGGCCGTCGAGGACGGCGCCGGAGTCGTCGAGGACATCGTGGCGGGGACCGGGGCCGAGGCTCCGGTCTTCCTGTCGGCGGCCGACGTGGAGGCGATCCGGCGGGAGGAGGAACGCGCGCTCGAGGCGCTCCGCGGTGCCGAGGCGCAGGTGCGGGACCGGGTCGAGGACGCCGTCGCCGCCGCCGACGAGGCGGTCGAGGCGTTCGTGGCCGTGTACCCGACGCGTCTGCACTTCGTCTTCGAGTTTGGTCCCGAGGTGGACGTGACCGCGGCGCCCTACTGGGTGGAGGGGATGTGGCACGACACGCAGTCGACGTTCATCCGCTTCCGCCGCGTGCTCGACGACGAGATCGTCGTCGCGGGGCTGCTGCCGGACGGGACGGCGCGGGTGCTGCCGCACGAGGTGATTGGCGCGGGTTTCGTGATCCGCGTCGACGGCGTGGTCGAGGCCGGCATTCTCGGGGTCGGGGACCTCGGGGCCGGCGCTGCGTGGCGCATGCGGAGGGAGGCGGAGCCGTGGCAGACTGGCAACTGAAGGTCCCCTCCGGCGTCATCCCGAAGAACCTGCCCGTCTACGCGGGCCTCGGCTTCGCCGCGGTCCTCATCCTCGTGATGTTCCTAACGGGGTCGGGAACGCCCCCCGAGGACTCCGCTGCCGACGAGGCCGCCATCGAGGCGGCGGTCGCGGACGTCCGGGGCGTCGTCGCGCCGGTGATCCGCCAGGGGGAGCGGCTCCGGGAGGACCTCGCGCGGCTGGAGGCCGAGCGCGAGGCGCGGGAGGAGGAGCAGCGCCAGGGCGCGGCGCGGCAACAGGAAGAGAGCCTGCGGGACGCCCGGCGGGAGCTCGAGGACGCCCGGTCCGCTCTGGTCGAGACCCGGCGCATCCGG
>JAAXGQ010000257.1 GCA_012271265.1 Vicinamibacteraceae bacterium | reverse complement strand
ACCTATGGAACTCCGGACCCATGGAGCGCCGGCGTCCTCGCCGGCCTGCGCCGCACCCTCCGTCCCTCACACAGTCTCCCGCCGAACCCGCCGCCCTGCCGACGAACCGTGGGCCGGGAGGCCCATGGACCATGCCCGCCTGCGGCGGTGGCCGGTGAGGACACCGGCGCTCCATGACGCCGGAGCTCCCGTCCGATGTCGCGACTGCTGAAGATCGGCACGCTCGCCTTTCCGGCGTGGGTGCTGGCCGCGAGCCTGATCGCGCTGAGGGAGCCCGGGGTCTTCACCTGGTTCCGGGGGCCGCTCATCCCCCTCGGGCTCGGGCTCATCATGCTGGGGATGGGGCTGACCCTGGAGGTGGCCGACTTCCGCCGGGTGCTCCGCCGTCCCGCGCCCATCGGCCTCGGCGTCGTGCTGCAGTTCCTGGTGATGCCTTTGCTGGGTTGGAGCCTCGCCTGGGCTTTCGGCCTCCCGACCGGCTTCGCGGTGGGGCTCATCCTGGTCTCCTGCTGCCCGGGCGGGGTCGCCTCCAACGTCATCTCCTACCTCTCGCTGGCCGATGTGCCGGCGTCCGTCTCCATGACCGCGGTTTCGACGGCAGTGTCGGTCCTGATGACGCCAGCGCTCACCACCCTCCTCGCCGGGAGCCGCGTCGAGGTCCCCGCGGCCGGGCTGCTCTTCGATACGTTCTGGGTGGTCATCCTCCCGATCGTCACCGGCCTGGTGCTGCAGCGCCGCTTCCCCCGCGTGACGAAAGCCGTTCTGCCGGCAGGCCCGTTCGTTTCGGTGGTGCTCATCACGCTGATCGTGGCCTCGATCATCGGCGCGAGCCGGGAGGTGATCCTGGAATCCGGGGGCTCGTTGCTCGGAGCGGTCTTCGCCCTCCACATCGGAGGATTCGGGCTGGGTTACGGGCTGAGCCGTCTCCTGCGGCGCCCGGAGAAGACCGCCCGGACCGTCGCCATCGAGGTCGGCATGCAGAACTCCGGCCTCGGCGTCGTCCTCGCCCGTCAGAACTTCGCCAGCCCGCTGGTCGCCGTCCCCAGCGCCATGTCGAGCCTCACCCACTCCCTCATCGGCAGCCTCCTCGCCGGCGTGTGGCGCCTCCGCCCCGGGGAGGACCGCTGACGCCGCGTCCGCCGGCGCGGCCAGGCTGACCCCTCTCCGGGTCCACCCCCTCCGCACCGGCTCCAGGGCAGCGGAAGGACCCGCCGCGCGGCGTCCTCCGCGCGAGACCCCTCTCACTACAATGGCGCCGACGTGGGACGGGTGCGGCGGGGACCCGGACCGCTCCTGCTGCTGCCGGCTCTCGCGGTGGTGGCCCTGGTGGCGGCGGTCCCGGTGGGGCTCCTGGTCCGGACCGCGCTCTTCGCCCCCGGGGCGTTCGCCGAATTGTCCGGCGAGACCTCGCTGGCGTCCTTCGCCGCGCTGTTCGAGGGGCCGTTTCCGGCGGTAGCCCGCCGGACCGTGCGCCTCGCGCTTCTGACCACGGCGGCGACCGTCGTGCTCGGGTACCCGGTCGCGGTGCTGCTCTCCCGGGCGCGCGGCGGGTGGCGGAGCTTCCAGACGCTGCTCGTGGTCTCGCCGCTCCTCATGTCCACGGTGGTCCGGGCCTACGGCTGGACGCTGGTCCTCGGCAGCCAGGGCGTCCTCGGCGGGTTCCTCGAGAACCTGGGACTGCCGCGCGCGGGCCTGCTTCACACCGAGGCCGCCGTGCTGCTGGCCCTCACCGAGTCGTTCCTGCCCTTCATGATCCTGGCGCTCGCCGCCAGCCTCGACCGGATCGAGCCCGCGGTCATCGAGGCCGCGCGCAGCCTCGGGGCTTCGCCCGGCCAGACCTTCCTGCGGGTCGCCTTGCCGCTGTCTGTCCCGGGCCTGGTTGCCGGCGGCTCCTTCGTCTTCGTCGGCAGCCTCTCGGCTTACGCCACCCCGGCGCTTCTCGGGGGCTCCGAGGTGCGCACCTGGGTTCGGGAGATCCAGGAGCTGGTGATGATCCGCTTCGACTGGCCGACAGCCGCCGCCGCATCGCTCGCCCTGCTGCTGGTCGCCGCGCTGCTGCTGGCGCTGGGAGCAGCGCTCAGCCACCGGCGCTCGGCGCGCGCCTTCGGACAGTGAGCTCGACCTTGCCCGTTCCCCCCCGCGAGCCATCCGCGTCAGGACCCCTCCGGTGGTAGCCGCCCTGCGGGTCCTCGCGGCCCTGGCCTACCTGGTCCTGCTGGCGGCGCCCCTGGCGGTGATCCTCTACGCCTTCAGCCCCACGGCGGCGTTCGAGATTCCCCCGTCGGGCCTCAGCCTGCGGTGGTTCGCGGCCCTCACCGACCAGCCCCGGCTCATCTCCGGCCTGGTCACGAGCCTCTGGCTGGGCTTCGGCGCCGCAGCAGCAGCTCTCGCCTGCGGCATCCCGGCGGCGCTGGCGCTCTCGCGCGGATCCCTGCCGGGGCGGAACATCGTGCTCGCCGTGCTGCTCTCCCCGCTCAGCCTTCCGGGCTTGGTGCTCGGCCTGGGCATCCTGACGACCGCCTCGGCGTTCGCAGCGGCCGGAGGCCCGGCCCTCGTCGGGACGTTCCTTCCCCTCGGGGCGGCCCACCTCCTGATCACGATTCCCTGGGTGACCCGAAGCGTGGCGGCGTCGCTGGAGTCGGCCGCGCCGGAGCTGGAGGAACAGGCGCGAAGCCTCGGGGCCGGCCCGCTGACGACCCTGTTTCTGGTGACGCTCCCGACCGCCCGGCCGGGTATCGTTGCCGGCGCCGTTTCGGCGTTCGTGATCTCGTTCGGGAACTTTGCGCTCTCCCTGTTCCTCGCCAGCGGACGGACGGTCACCCTGCCGGTCGCCATCTTCGAAGCCGTGGACCGCTACCAGGACCCCACCGTGGCGGCCATCAGCACCGTGACGATTCTGGTCACGGCGGCCGCGGCGGTGGTCGCGGACCGCTTCGCCGGCGTGATGCAGCTCCGCGGGCCGGCCCGAAGGCGGGAACGCGGGCGGGCAGGGTCCGCGCCGTGACCGGACCGACGCGGCCGCCGCGGCGCCGGCCCGCTTCGGTCATCGCCGCCGGCGCCCTCGCCGCGGGCGCCTTCACCGGTGGCTGGGCCTGCGGCCCCCCCGATCCGAACGAACTCGTGGTCGCCGTTCCTCCGGGGCGGATCGCGGACCTCGAAACGGCTTTCGCGCCGCCCTTCGAGGCCGTCCACGGAGTCCGGATCGTTCCCGTCGGCCTCCGCTCCGCCGACCAGGCGGCCCGGGTGCGGGTGGAGCGGGGAAACCCGTCGCTCGACGTCCTGTGGATCGACGCCGGCGAGGCCGCGCTGCTCGCCCGGGAGAACCTCCTCGACCCTCCGACCGGGAATCCGCTCGGCGGCCCCGGAAGCGTGACGCTCCCGAACCTCGCCGGGGTGGAGCGCGGGGCCTGGTTCAGCCCCGGAGCCCTCCCGGCTTCGTTCGCTTCGACGATCGGTTTCCTCTACAACACCGACGCCCTCCCGGATCCGCCCCGCTCCTGGGAGGCCCTGGCCGATCCCGCGCTGGCCAACCGGCTGGCGCTCTTCGGCTTCGGGAGCACGCTGGGGCCGCTCACGCTGGCGGCGCTGTCACGCCTCGCGTCCGGCGACGAGCGCGACGCCGACGCCGGCTTCGCCGCGCTCGCCCGAATCCGCCCCAACGTCCGCCTCTTCGGCGCCAGCGGTCCGGCGGCGAACCAGCTCGTGGCCCAGGGAGAGGCCTGGCTCACGCTGGGCCTTCCCTCCCAGGCACGGCATCTCGCGGCGGCCGGGGCTCCGGTCGGGTGGATCGAGCCGGCGGAAGGCGCCCTCGCCCTTCCCCAGGGCATCCAGGTCCCGGCGGGGAGCCCGAGGGCGGCGCTGGCGCACGCCTTCGCCGACTACATGTTCTCGGTCCAAGCCCAGGAAACGGCGGCGGGCGAGCTCCTCATGGCCCCGGCGCGGAGCGATGTGCGCATTCCGGCCGGCGTCCCGAGGCCGGAGGACCTGCTGCGCTTCGACATGGTGGCGCTGGGTCGGCTCCGCGCGGAGTGGGCCGACCGTTTCCGCGCGGAGGTTCTGCCCGAGTGAGCGGTGGAGACCACGCGCCGGACGTCGCGGACGTCGCCCGCTGCCTCTCGCCGGACCCGACCCTGCCGGCGAGTCGGGCGGAGGCGTTTCGCGGTTGGGTCGCTCCCCGGGTCGCCGGCTGGCGCCGCGCCGGGCTCGCCCCGCCCGAGCGGGGGCTGAACGGGGCTGCCCCCCCGCCCGGGACCGGGTGGGTCCATCTCGCCACGCTCGCCTCCCCGGCGGAAACAGGTCGCGCCGCGGCCTGGGCGGCGACGGCCTCCTTTGGCCCCGCAGCCCGCGACGCTGCCCGGCGCCTTCTCACCGACTGCCTCGGGATCGGGGCCGCCGCTCCCCTGCCCGCCTTCCCGAGCGGGCGGGAAGCCCCACCCGTCCTCGATGATGTCCTCGACGTCCTCGACGCCTTCGACGCTCCGCAGCTGCCCCGCGTCTCCCTTTGGCGGGAGGTCCGGGGACGGCGCCGGGCCGGCCTGTGGAGCGCGATCCTGTGGAACCGCATCAGCGGGGATCCCCGGGAGCTGCACGTCGGGCCGGAGTGCGTGGCGGCCGCCGTCGCCGCGGCGGAATGGCTCGATCGTTCGCTCGACGAGCTGCTCGGCGCCGTCGCGGCCGCCTGCGGCATCGCCGCCTGGCACCGCGATCTGGCCGGGCGGGCCATGGAGCGGCGGGGCATCCATCCACCCGGGGCGCTCGCCCCGGTGGCGTCGGCCGCCGCGGTCGCGCGGCTGGCCCGGCTCCCGCCGGAGGACTTCGCCGAAGCGCTTCGGACCGCCGATCTGCTCACCCCGCTCCACCCCTACGCCGCCTTTCGCGAAGGGGCCGGCCTGAAGCTCGTCTACGGCGCCTGGGGGCAGTTCCTCGGCGCGGCGGCGGTCCTGGGCCCGAGGATTCCCGGATCGGATGCCGTCCCGAGGCCCGCCCCCCACCCTGCCCCGGACGAAAGGCCCGACCCGCCGCGGGACCTTCGCTTCCGCCCCGAGGCCGCCGGGCAGGCGGTCCTCGGGGTGACCTTCAAGAAGTACCCCGGCTCGCGGGCGCTGCAGCCGACCCTCGCCGCCCTCGATGCTCTGGGGCCCGTTCCAACCAAAGAGATCGACCGGATCGAGGTCATCACCTACCCCTACGCCGCCGCGCTGACGGCGGCCGCCGAGCCGGCCCGGGGCGCCATCGCCGCCCAGATGCACCTGCCCACCGCCGTCGCCCTCCGGCTGCTGGCCGAGGACGCGGGACACCCCCTCCGTGCCGCCGACTACGCCCGGGCGAACCGCCGCGAAACCCTCGCTCTTGCCGCCCGCGTGCGGGTCACCGCCCGGCGCTTCGGCGCCTCCGACGGACCCGTGAGCCAGCGCGTCCGGCGGGCCCGGGTGCGGATCCTTCTTCGCGGCGGGGAGGTTTTGAGCGCCGAGCGGGGGAACGCCTGGGCGCCGCCGCCCCCGGGAGCGATCCGCGACCGCTTTCGCCGCTTCCGCGTCGGGAGCAGCGTCCGGGATCCCGCGTCCCTCCCCTCCGGGGCTCCGGCGCGGGCGATCTTCGCCACCCGGACCGGCGGCCCCCGATGAGGCCGGAGATGGCGGGGCTGGCCCTCGTCGGACTCCAAAAGCGGTTCGGGACCGCGGTCTCCGTCTCCGGGGTGACCCTGGCCGTCCCCGCCGGCGAGATCGTCGCCCTGCTCGGGACCAGCGGCGCCGGGAAGACGACGATCCTGCGCTGTATCGCCGGCCACCTGGAGCCGGACGCCGGCGAGGTCTGGATCGCCGGGAGCCCGGTCGCGGGCACGCCGCCGGAACGCCGCAACGTGGGCATGGTCTTCCAGAGCTACGCGCTCTTCCCCCACCTGACCGTCCGCCGGAACGTCGCATTCGGCCCCGAACGCCGGGGCGTGCCCCGGGCCGAGGCAGCGGCGGCGGCGGACAGGATGCTCGAACGCCTCCAGCTGGGGAGGAAGGGCGACAAGTACCCGCGCCAGCTCTCCGGCGGCGAGCAGCAGCGGGTCGCCGTCGCGCGCGCGCTGGCGATCCGCCCCCAGGTCCTTCTCCTCGATGAACCGCTCTCCAGCCTCGACGCCGCGCTGCGGCGTGATCTCCGGGGCCTGCTCACGGGGCTCCAGCGGGAGTTCGGAGCGACGACGGTCTGGGTGACCCACGACCAGGAGGAGGCACTCTCGGTGGCCGATCGGGTGGCGGTGCTGCATCGGGGCCGGCTCCACCAGTTCGGGACGCCGCTCGACCTGCACACCCGGCCGGCCGATCCGTTCGTGGCCCGGTTCGTCGGCAAGATGAACCTGCTCCGGGCCGTCCCGGGGACGGGCGGACTCGATCGCTGGCGGCTCCGGGACGGCCCGGAAGTGCAGATCGCCCGCGACGCGGCGCCAGAAGAGCGCCCCGCCGGCGATGTCCCGGCCGCGATCGGGGCCCGCCCGGAAGTCATCCAGCTCGGGCACCCTCCCCCGACTCCCGGCTTCAACAGCCTGGAGGCGAAGGCCCTCCGCGTGGGCTATCTCGGGGACCGCCTCGAAGTGGAGCTCGAGGTGGCCGGCGGGCACCGGCTGACCGCGCGCGGCAACACCCTGTTCTCGAATTTCGTGCAGGAAGGGGAGCGGGTGCGCATCCACTGGCCGGTCGAGGACACGCGGCTCTTTCTCGGGAA
>JAAXGQ010000256.1 GCA_012271265.1 Vicinamibacteraceae bacterium | reverse complement strand
ACGGACCACGTGGCAACGGCAAGACCGTTCTGCTCGCGTGGCTGGAGGCGGAGGCCACGTCACGGCCGGGTGTGGAGGCGGCAAGGCGGACGCCATCGGACATCCCTGACCGCGAACGACTCGCCGAGGAACTGTTATCGGAGAGTTGGTGGGAGCGCTACACCCCCACCGAGGTAGCGGTGGCCGGGGTGCGGTGGAGACCGGGTCAGGGCCGCGCCCCATCGGCGCGCGCGGTTCTTGCCGCGCGAGCCGGGAAGGCGCCCTTCGTTCTGCTGGTTGACGAAGCGCACACGCTGGGCGTCGAAGCTGGCCGAGCTCTGTTGAACGCTGCACAGGAAGTGGGGTCCAAAGCGCCTTTCCTGTTGGTGATGGCGGGAACACCGAACCTGGAGGAAAACCTGAACGAGATGGGCGCCTCGTTCTGGAATCGGGCGGAGCAGATCCGGGTGGGGCGATTGGACGACGAGGCAACCGCGGACGCGTTGGGGCGGCCCTTCGCGGGCGAGGGGATGTCCGTTGATCCGGGGGCGCTCGCGATGATGGTGCGCGAATCCCAGGGTTACCCGTTCTTCGTCCAGCTCCTGGGGCGCGCTGTTTGGCGGTGCGCAACCGGAGGGCGCGCCGTGACCCGCACCGTGGTCGAGGCGGCCCGGAGCGCGTTCGAGGCGGAACGCGACGCGTACTACCGGCATCGGCTCGACGAACTGAAGAAGTCCCGCCTGCTTCAGGTCGCAGGAAGCGTGGCCAGCGCGTTCGGGGAGTCCGAGGTACTCGCCGACGCGGAACTGGACGCAGCGGTCGTCGAGGGACTCGGGGACCGGCCAACGGAGGCCGTGGACCAGGCCACCGGAACGCTCCGCGACCTGGGATACATCTGGCGGGCCCGGACGCGGCCGGAGTGGGAGCCCGGAATTCCGAGCCTGATGGATTACGTGCGCATGTACGCGCCGGCCCGGTGAGCGCCGCCCGCGAGGGCTCCGAATCAGATCGGCGGCAGTTCCTGGTGCCAGCCGGTGCGTGCCTGGTAGGCATGGGCGACCTGCAGAATCCGGGCTTCGGAGAACGGAGCGCCGTAGATCTGGAGCGCCAGCGGCCGCCGCGGCTGCTCCGCAGTGAAGCCGCACCCGAGCGTGAGCGCCGGGTAGCCGGTCATGTTCCCGAGGAAGGTGTTCCCGGGGCGGCTGTCCATCTCGTCCGGGTTGCGGTCGGCCGGGACATCGCTGATCGCGGCTTCCTCGGAGCGCAGGGGGCCGGCGGGCGAAAACGAACTGGGGACGATCATCACGTCGCAGCTCTCGAACACCGAGGCCAGCTCCCGCTGCAGGATGGTGCGGACCCGGAGCGCCTTGATGTAATCGGTCGCCGGGTAGAACTTCGCCACCTCGAGCCGCTCGCGCACCAGCGGATCGAGATCTTCCGGCTGCTCCGCGAGCCGCTTCTCATGGAAGGCGGCCGCCTCGGCCATCGCCACGAGCCAGCCGGCGCTCCCGGCCAGCGCCGCGTGCGGCACCTCGACGTCCACGGTGGTGGCCCCGTCCGCCTCGAGGAGCGCCACGGCCTCCCGGACCGCCAACTGCATCTCGGAAGTCGCCGCCTCGTGGAACCCCGAGACCGGAATCCCGATGCGCAACCCGTCCACGTCGGGCGTGAGCGCCTCCAGGTAGTCGGGGACGGGGCGATCGGCAGCCGTGGGGTCCCGGGGGTCGGCGCCAGCGATCACTCCGAGCATGGCGGCGGCGTCCCAGGCCGTCCGCGTCATCGGTCCGGCGTGATCGAGCGTCCAGCTCAGCGTGGTCACGCCGAAACGGCTGACGCGGCCGTAGGTCTGCTTCAGCCCCACCACGCCGCAGGCCGCCGCCGGCCCGCGGATGGAGCCCCCGGTGTCGGTGCCGATGGAAAGCGGAACCAACCGGGCCGCCAGCGCAGCCCCCGAGCCGGAGGAGGAGCCGGAGGGGGTGTACTCCGGCGCCCAGGGATTCCGCGCCGGGCCGAAGCCGGAGAGGACGCCGCTGCCCATCGCGAATTCCAGGAGGTTCAGCTTCCCGATGAGGATGGCGCCTGCCTCGTTCAGCCGGGCGGTGATCGTGGACTCGTAGTCGGGAACCCAGTCGGCGGTGGCGCGCGACCCGTTCGTGGTGAGGATGCCCCGCGTGGCGAGGATGTCCTTCGGGGCGTAGGGGACCCCGTGCAGCGGCCCCCGGATGTTCCCGGCGCGAATCTCGGCTTCGGCCTCGGCGGCCCGTGCCCGGGCGTGGTCGGCGGTGACGGTGATGAACGAGTTGAGCGCCGGGTCGGCCGCCTCGATGTGCGCGAGGAGAGCCTCGATGACCTCGACCGGGGACAGATCCCCGCTGCGGTACCGCTCGCCCAGTTCCCGGGCGCTCAGGCGCGCCAGTTCGGGGATCACGCTTCGCCTCCGCTCTCCGGACCGCGGGCGACGAAGGTCACCGCCGGCTCCACGAGGTCGGGGATCTCCAGGTCCCGCACTGCCTGGAAGAACGCGCGATTCATGCGCGCCGCGCGAAGAACAGCGTCCACGCGCTCCGGGGGCAGGGGGTGATCCACGAGTTCGTTCGCTCCCGTCAGCGCCGGACCGATGCCGCCGCTTCCGGCGCCGCCGCACCCGACAAGCCCGACCGGCGCTGCAGCTCCCGCGGCCCCCGCAAGCCACCGTCGCCGGCTGATCCGTTGTCCCTGCTTCCGTGATCCGTCCACAGTCGCCTCCCTGAAGTTCGTCTCCCCGAGAATCGTCTCCCTGACCCCACGATTATGGAACAGGTCTCCAACCATGAACGTCCCGGTCACCGCGTCCACACCGTGAACTCCCGAATCCTCCAGCGAGCGCCCGGCAGAGCGCCCCCACCGGCCAACCCGCGCTCGATCCCGATTCGAAACGACTCCACCACAAGCCGGTCGGTCCCGATCTCCATGCTCGTCCACTCCGGAGCGAACAGCACGTAGGAGTCGTCCGCGGAAGACAGAATGGAACGGGGCCGCTCGCGGTAACTGACCGGAACGCGGTCGCGGAAGAGTTGCTCCAGGCGACGTCGAAGCTCGGCGCCCGTCGCGCTCCGGCGGGTCTCGCCGGCGAAGGAGGAGATCGCCCAACCGCCGGGAAACAGATCCTCGATCGGTTCCACGCGCGCCTCCTCGAACGCCGCGCGGAAGCGGCCGAGCACTTCATCGAGAGAGGCCGGCGGCGTCCCGGAAGCGCCGCACCCGCCGAAGGCCAGGCCCAAGACCGCCAGCACGCCGACCCGCCTCACGCCGCCCCTCCCCCGGGGCCGTCAATCGGCAGATCCAGGACCATCAGCAGCCCGCTCCGACCGTCGCGCCGCCGGCGGGCGCGCAGCCTTCCACCGTGCGCCTCGGTAAAGCGGCGTGCGTTCGCCAGGCCAAGCCCCGAGCCCCGGGTCCGGGTCGAGAATGCGGCGTCGAAGATCCGTTCGCGGAGATTCTCCGGGACCCCGGGGCCGTCGTCCTCGATCTCCACCCGCAGCGTCCCGCGCTCCGGCGGCGCGCTCACCCGCACCTCGATTCCCCGACGGGGCGAATGCATGCCGGGGGGGACCGCGTCCCCGAGCGCTTCGACGGCATTCCGGATCAGGTTCTCCACGATCCGCGCGACGATTTCCGGATCCGCCACCACGCGCACCGGGTGGACCGGGGCGCGCAGGTGGACCCGGGGGCCGGTGCGGGCGCGCAGGTACGGCCCCAGGGTCCGCCGCACGAGCGCCACGCCGTCCGTCGCCTCGAGGACGAGCTCGGCCCCCACGGCCGAGAATTCCGATGAGATCCGTCGCAACCGCTCCACCTGACCGACGATGTCCCGGACGCTTTCCTCCACGTCCGGACGCGGATCCGTCCGGCGCGGATCGCGAAGCACCCGGCGGATGGTGTCGGCCTCGATGGCGATGGGCGCGAGAGCGTTCTTGATGTCGTGGGCGACCCGCCTCGTCAGGTCGCGGGCCGCTTCCTCGCGCATCCGCCGGCGCACGCTGGGGATCCGCCGGATCAGCCGCTCCACGCTGGCGGCGAGGAGGCGCACCTCCGCCGGCGCCCGCTCGGTCGGGACTTCGGTGTCGAGGGCGCCGTCCGCGATGGCCCCGGTGGCGCGCGCCAGGCTGCGGACCGGCGCCGCGAGCCGGCGGGCCACGAGGGTCGGCGCCAGCATGGCGAAGACGAGGGTGAGGGCGACGCTGCCGAGGAGCAGGGTGCGCTGGAGAGCCCGAACCCCGGCGGCGCGGGCCGGCTCGTCGGCGGGGAGAGGAACGGCCAGCACCGGGCTGAGGAGCGGTCCCCCCACGCCCGGCAAGGGGGTCCACACGATGCGGTAGCGCAGTTCCCCGACCTCGTGCACGCTGAGTGTCGGCGCGCCGACCGCCCCGCCGGAGAGCGCCGCATCCGGCGGCGGCCGCGCCGGCAGGAGCCCGATCAGGGCCAGTTCCGGCCGGCTGGCGCCGGCGAGGCGCCCCTCCACGTAGAGCGCGGCCTCCGTTGCGGCCTGGTCGGCCGTCTGCGCAAGCCGCAGTCCGAGCTCGGCGCGGGGAAGCGACGGATTCAGTGCCCCGGCCTCCCGGGCAACCCGCTCGACGACGCCCGATCGTCTGAGCGCCTCCACGTCGCTCGCCTCACTGAGCGAGGCGCCCAGTCCGTATTGCGCGAAGACGGCGAGGCCGAGGATCGCCACCAGAACCGCCGCGGCGAGCGCCTCGGTCAACTGCATCTGGAAGCTGCGCCGGCGGGGCGGGAATCGCCCGGGCAGCAGCAGCCGAAGCCGGGAGACGCCTGCGACGAGCAGGGCGAGCAGCGTGGCGAGGCAGCCCCAACCGAGGAGACCGCCGAGGTGGTCCGCCACGGTGTCCCGCCGCCAGGACACGGTCCAGCTCCGGTCGCCCGCCGTGATCGGGACGGTGTTCCGCCCGGGGGATTCCGAAGCCGGCGGCGGTCCCGGCGTGAGACGCAGGTCCCGGGTCTGGAAGACGCCGGGGGCCGCGCCGCCCCGCGAGAGGAAGTGGTCGGCGACGCCCGCTTCGCGGGGAAGGAAGGGGATCGAATCCGGGCTGTCCAGGACCCGCAGCGTGAGGATGTGACCGGCGGCGGAGCGCCGGCGGGTCTCCAGCGTCGCCGGGGCGGGGGCTGGCTGCGGCTCCCCGCATCCCGCTGCGGGGCTCCAGTCCAGGCCCGGAGGCGCGGAGGACAGGGGGTCCGGGCGGCGGGGGAAACCCACTCCGAACCGGGAGACGGCGCCTCCCGGGCCGAGGACTTCGAGGGCGCTTGCGGCGGTGAGCCGCGCCAGACCGGTCCCGGCCCACAACCGGTAGGCGGTGTCACCCCGGAGCGGTCCCATCCGGGCCACTTCCTCGTCGAGACGGAGGGTGGCCTCCCTGAGCGCGTGGCACACCGCGAACCGGTTCGAAAGGGTCATGACGGGAGCGGCGTCTTCCGCAAACCGGCGGCGGGCGGCCTCCTCCCTCCCCTGCATGGCCGGAACCCAGACGACCGTTGTTGCCGCGAACAGCCCGAAGAGGAAGAAGAACGCCATCCCCGGCTCCTGCCGGAGGAGCGGGCGGCCCAACTGGTGCAGGGTCACGCGGCCCCGCCGCGTCGCAACGAACGCCGCAGCGGCTCCGAGGGGAACCAGCGCCAGGAGCAGGGTGGCTCCGGCGTCGGAACCCGCCGCTGCCGCCGTGATCGTGACGAGCGCAAACAGCCACGCCCGAGGCGCCGGTCGCAGGAGGGCCGCAGCGAGGAGAAGCAGGGCGGCGAGCACGAGGAGAAGGGCGCTCCAGCCCAGGATTTCGGGCCACCCGATGCCCAGCCTCCAGGTGGGGAAGAGCGGGGTTGCGCCGCTGTGCCCCATCGCGTCGATCGCAAGGGCGCCGAGCAGGAGGACGATGGCGGCGGCTCCGCCCCGGGCAGCCCCCTCGAAGGGCCGCAGCCTCGCCGGCGCCCGCCGGCGAAGCGTCGGTTCGACGATCCGGGCCATGAGGAAGGCCGCAAGCCCGGTCAGCGCCGCGGCCAGCGGCGAATCAGCGAGCCCCGGAAGTGGAGAAGGGAGGGCTCCGGGAAGGAAGCTCGCCGGGAGGAACGGCAGGCTCGCGGGCAGGGCCCCGCTGACCGAAGCGAGTCCCAGCCGGACGACGGCGACGGAAGTGAAGGCGCCGGCGCGCCCGAGACGGAAGAGCCAGACGGCCCCGAGGAGCCCGGACAGGAGAGCGGCCAGGGCGGCGAAGAGGGCTCTTTCGGCCTGCTGCTCGGCGCGGCGCGCCGCTGGCGGGGCGACCGGGGTGCTCGCGGCGCCGAGAAGCTGTCCGTCGTAGGCCCGCAGGGGGAAGTGGTAGAGGCGGTCCCGTTCCGCGCCCTCGAGAAAGCCGTTGCCGCGCCGTTCAAAGAGTCCGGCCAGGTCCTCGAGCTCGGAGGCGTCCTCGGGCATCCGGACGGACAGTCCCCGCCCGGCCGCGATGACGAGGGCGGAGAGCGCCCCGCCTCCGGTGGCCGGAGGCGGAGCTTCGGTCAGCGGCAGTTCCACCGTCACCAGCCCGAGCCGGTTGCGGGTGCACTCCGCCACCGCGAGGACGCTCCGTCCGCCGGCCTCCGCCGGAAGGAACAGGGGAGTCGCCGAGTCCGGACAGTATTCGTCGCGGACACCCTCAGGAAACAGCGAGGCCAGGGCCTCGCCCAGATCGGCGCTTCGTCCGCTCCAGGCGACCGGCCGCAGCCGGGCGTCGTAGATCGTGGCCCCGGCCGGCCCGATCGCCGTCTGCGGCAGCGGCCACGAACCGAGCGTCTCGAACGCTTGGGCCCGGTAGTCCACGGCGTCCGATCCCTCGAGCGCAGCCGCGAGCGTCGGCGCGCGCGCCATCAGGTAGGCGGTGTCCCCGATGGCCCGCGTGCGCTCGGCCAGCCAGACCTCCACCCGCGCCGCCGCCCGGCGCGCCGAGTCCGGGCTGGA
>JAAXGQ010000033.1 GCA_012271265.1 Vicinamibacteraceae bacterium | reverse complement strand
GGAGCGGAAGGCCCACGGACCATGCCCGCCTGCGGCGGTGGCCGGTGAGGACACCGGCGCTCCAGAACTGCGCCCGCTGACGTATGGAGCGCCGGCCCCATGGAGCGCCGGCGTCCTCGCCGGCCTGCGCCGCACCGTCGGTCCCCCATCCAGTCTCGCGCCAACCACGCCGCCGTGCCGACCGACCGTGGAGCGGAAGGCCCACGGACCATGCCCGCCTGCGGCGGTGGCCGGTGAGGACACCGGCGCTCCATAGGACATTCCGACGCCTGGGTGCCGTGAAGCGCTTCCGACCTCCGGACCGGCTGTGATCTCGGGTCTCACGGCCGCGCTCGCGGCGCGACTGGGGGCCGGGATCCTGCTCGCTGGAGGGCTCATCGGCGCGCGATGGCCGGCGCCGCCTTCTTACAGCCGGTTTCTCCTGACGGCGGCGACGATCTGCTTCGGCGTCGCCCTGGTGCTCGGCACCTCGCGGCCAGAGTTCTGGACCTGGGTCGTTCTCCTCCTCGGCGCCTCGGGACTCCGCCTGAGCGTCACCCGGGGGACCCTCCTCGGGTCGGGACGCCTCGCCCTCCTGCTGGCGGGGGTCGGCCTGCTGGGGGCGACCGTGCCCGGCGTCTTCGCCGCGACCGGCGACGGCTCCGCGCTCCTCCCGGCGCTCGCCCACTTCGCCGGGACGGTGCTGCTCGGCACGACAGCCGCCGCCATGGTTCTCGGACACTGGTACCTGGTCGACACCGCGCTCTCGATCCGGCCGCTGCTCTTCGCGGCCAACCTCTTCTGCGCCGCCGCGCTGCTCCGGGCCGCCGTGGCGCTGTTGGGACTGGGCGCAGGGGGCGCACGGGAACTGGCCCTCAGCCAGCCCGCGGACCTCATCTACTCGACCACGGCCCTCTTTTTCTCCTTCCGCGTCATCACCGGCCTGGTGGCTCCGCTGGTCGTTTCCTGGCTGGTCCGGGGCACGGTGCGGATCCGCTCCACCCAGTCGGCCACCGGGCTGCTCTACGTCGCCCTCATCCTGGTGCTCTTCGGCGAACTCACCGCCGTCTTCCTCGAGGGCGTCACCGGGGCCCGACTCTCCTGAGCCGGTCAACCGGTCCGGGTGTCGGCCTCGTACTCCTCGGCCCGATGCATGTCGAACGGAGCGTGTTCTTCCCGCTTCGGGAACCGCCGGAACTCGGCGTGGCAGCGGTAGCACACGACGACCAGGCCGAGGCGCCGGTAGATGAGAAGGTCGAGGAGGGCCACGGAGGCGAAGACGACGAACGCCCCGGGGAAGTCCCAGATGGCGTAGGCGACGGTCGCAAGCGCCACCGAGGCCAGAACGACCGCGCAGCCGACCTGCTGGGGCACATCCTTGCGGGCATAGAGCTCGGGGTTCCCGCACTGGATGCAGCGCCGAAGCTCCACCGGGCCGCGGCCGGAGTCCACGTCATCCGCCGCGACCGGAGGATTCGCGGCCCCGCAGTGGCGGCAGGCGTCGTCGCCCGCGCGAAACGGCGGGATCCAGGTGGAATACCGATCGCACGCGTCGCAGTAGAAGCCGACCTCGGGCATCGCCGGGGGGGCGGGCGCGAAGACCGACGGAGAAATCAGGCGCAGCGCTCGAGCACGGCGTCGAGCGCGCCGTCCACTTCCGCCGTCGTGTTGAAGAAGTGGATGGAGAGCCGGAAGTCGCGCGGGCCGCGCACCGGGGAGCCGAGCACGCCTTCCTCACGGAGCGACTGGTAGAGGCGGGTCGGATCGCACCGGTCCGGAAGCCGCAGAACGACGATTCCGGAGCGGTCGGCCTCGGTCTCCGGCGAAGCGAGGCCCAGCCGGCCGTCTCCCCGCACCCGATCGACCGCGTGGGCGACGAGGGCGCCGATCCGCCGGTGGATCCGGTCGAAGCCGACCTCTTCCATCCAGGCGACGGCCCGGGCGAACCCCGCGAAGTCGGCCAGGGCCCGGGTTCCGAACTCGTAGCGGGCGGCCGTCGGGAGCAGGCGGTACCCGCCGTCGTAATCCATCGTCTCGTGGCTGTGGGCGCCGGCCCAGCTGAGCCGCACGCGCTCCAGCGCTTTCCGGCGCACGAAGAGACCCCCGGTCCCCTTCGGTCCGAGGAGCCACTTGTGGCCGCAGAACGAGTACGCGTCGCACCCGAGCGCCCCGAAGTCGGTGGCGACGAGACCCGGTCCCTGGGCGCCGTCGAGGTGATAGAGGACACCCCCCGCCTGAAGGCGCTCGGCGAGCGCCGCGGACTCCGCCGTCGAGAGACAGCGCCCGTTGTTCCGGGAGACGTGGCTGAGGCTGACGAGGCGGGTCCGGGGACCGACCCGGGCCTCGACCTCCGCGACCAGGTCGGTCCCGGGGGAGAGATCGATCTCCCGAATCCGGATGCCGAAGCGGTCCCGCAGGACATACCAGGGAATCACGTTCGCCGGGTGCTCCTGGTTCGAGATGATGACTTCGTCGCCCCGTCTCCAGTCCATGCCCCAGGCGACGATCGAAATCCCCTCGGACGTGGAGTGGGTCAGCGCGCATTCCCCCGGGCGCGCCCCGAAAACCCGCTCCAGCCGGGCGCGGAGATCCGGCTCGATACGCGCCATCTCCTCCCCGATCGCGGGCTCCGCCGGCCCCTGGTTCTGGAAGTCGAGCCGTTCCTTGACGGCCTCCATCACCGTCGCCGGAGACGGGCCGATTCCGCCGGTCTGGAAGTAATGGCTCCGTTCGGCGGCGGGAATCTCCGTCCGCGCCCGGCGCACCCACTCCACCGCCTGCCCGGGCACGGCCCCGGCAAGCCGGCCGACCGGGACCAGGGGCAGCAGGGAGAGAAGGCGCGGAACTCCGGTCAGGATCTCCCTGCGGGAGGGCCCGCCCGCGCTGCCGCTCATGCCGCAAGGGTACCCGCCGACGGCGCCAACGCCACCCTCGACGGGCACCCGAGCCTTCCCCCGACTTGATGCCAATATACTAAAGTTCTTCTTCCACTGTGGCATGAGATTTGATAGAATCCCGGTCAAGTCACCTGCTCGGAGGAAAGAAGATCATGACCATTCGACCCACGGAGCGCGCTTCCGACGCCCTCGGCCGGGCCGCCGCGCTGGCACGGCAACACCGGAATCCGGAGACGATGCCCGAGCATCTTCTCGCCGCTCTCCTCGAGGATGCTCCGGAAGGGCTGGCGGTGCGCCTGCTTGAGCGGATCGGACAGGACCCGGCCGCGATCCATCGCCGCGCCGAGGCCGCCATCCGCGCCCTCCCGGTCCAGCGCCACCCGACCGGCGAAGAACCGCCCGTGTCGAGCGCATTGCGCCGCGTGCTCGGCAGCGCGGGCAGGCTCGCGAAGGACCTCGGCGACGAGTACGTCAGCGTGGAGCACCTTCTCCTCGCGCTCTGCCGCGAGAGGTCAGGCGCGTCCCGGGCGCTTGCCGACGCCGGAGTCGGGAGCCACGCACTGGACAACGCCGTCAAGGCGGTGCGGGGGACGTCGCGGGTCACGAACCCGAACCCCGAAGGCAGCTACGAACCGCTGGAACAGTACGGGCGCGATCTCACCGCCCTCGCACGCGAAGACCGGCTCGATCCGGTGATCGGCAGGGACGAGGAGATTCGCCGCATCATGCAGGTCCTCTCCCGCCGGAGGAAGAACAACCCGGTCCTGATCGGAGAGCCCGGGGTCGGCAAGACCGCCATCGCCGAAGGGCTGGCCCTCCGTATCGTTCGAGGGGACGTCCCGGAAGGGCTCAGGAATCGCCGGGTCGTCGCGCTCGACATGGGGGCGCTCGTGGCCGGGGCGAAGTTCCGCGGCGAGTTCGAGGAGCGGCTGAAGGCGGTCCTGAACGCGGTCGTGGAATCGGAAGGGACGGTCATCCTCTTCATCGACGAGCTCCACCTCGTCGTCGGCGCGGGGAAGACGGACGGGGCGATGGATGCTTCCAACCTGCTCAAGCCGGCGCTTGCCCGGGGGGAGCTTCACTGCATCGGGGCCACGACGCTCGACGAGTACCGCCAGTACATCGAAAAGGACGCCGCCCTCGAACGGCGATTCCAGAGCGTCCTGGTCGAGGAGCCGTCGGTGGAGGACACCATCACGATCCTCCGCGGCCTGAAGGAGCGCTACGAGGTGCATCATGGCGTCCGCATCCAGGATGCGGCGCTCCTTGCCGCGGCGACGATGTCGAGCCGCTACATCTCCGGCCGGTTCCTCCCTGACAAGGCGATCGACCTCGTGGACGAGGCCGCGGCCCGGCTACGAACGGAGATCGACAGCCTGCCCACCGAGCTCGACGCCGTCGAGCGCAAACTGCTGTCGCTCCAGATCGAACGCGAGGCGCTGAAGAAGGAATCGGACGACGGGTCGCGGAAGCGTCTCGACCGCCTCGAGCGCCGCATCGAGGACCTCGAGGGCAAGGCCCGCGGGCTCCGGGCGCGGTGGCAGGGCGAAAAGGAGCAGCTCACCGACGTGCGGCGCCTGCGGAAACGCATCGAGCAGGCGACGATGCGGATGGAGCGGGCCGAACGGGAGCAGGACCTCGGCAAGGCGGCCGAGCTGCGCTTCGGCGTCATCGAAGGCCTGCGCCGGGACCTCGCCGAGGCGGAAGCGCGGCGCGGCGGCCAGGAAGGCCAGCTGCTCCGCGAAGAGGTGGATGACTCGGACGTGGCGGCAGTCGTCTCCCGCTGGAGCGGGATCCCGGTGGAGCGGCTGCTCGAGGGGGAACGGTCCCGGCTGCTCAGCCTCCCCGAACGCCTGCACCGGCGGGTCGTGGGCCAGGAGGAGGCCGTCACGGCGGTCTCCGGCGCCGTGTTGCGGGCCCGCGCCGGCATCGGGGACCCGGACCGGCCGCTCGGCGCCTTTCTCTTTGCCGGACCCACCGGCGTCGGGAAGACCGAACTCGCACGCGCCCTCGCCGCCGAGCTCTTCGATGACGAGAAGGCGATGGTCCGGCTCGACATGAGCGAGTACAGCGAGAAGCACACCGTGTCCCGGCTGACCGGCGCGCCTCCGGGTTACGTCGGCTTCGAAGAGGGCGGCCAGCTCACCGAGGCGGTGCGCCGGCGCCCGTTCACGGTGATCCTCCTCGACGAAATCGAAAAGGCCCATCCGCAGGTCCGCACCGTGCTGCTTCAGGTGCTCGACGAGGGACGGCTGACGGACTCGCACGGAAGGCTGGTGAACTTCCGCAACACCCTGCTGCTGATGACCTCCAACACAGGCAGCGCCCGCGTGCTCGACCTGACCGAGATCGGAGCGGGGTTCGAGCGCATCCGGAACGAAGTCCACCAGAAACTGCGGCGCGAGTTCGTTCCCGAGTTCCTGAATCGGCTCGACGGGCTCGTCGTGTTCCACAGCCTTAGCCGCGAGCAGGTGGCCCGGATCGTGGATCTCCAGCTGGACCGGCTTCGGGCCCGGCTCGCGGACCAGGGCATCGCCCTCGCCGTGGACGAGGCGGCGCGGCGCGCCCTGGCCGTCGAGGGCTACGACCCGCTCTACGGCGCCCGTCCGGTCCGCCGGGCCATCCAGAGGCAGGTGGAGACCCCGGCCGCCGAACGCATCGTCGCGGGCCTTCCTCCCGGCGCCGACCTCAGCCTGACCTGGACCGAAGGGGCCGGCTTCCGGCTCACCGCCGCCTCCTCGAACGTGGGCGCCTCCTCGCCGAACGAGCCAACCCCGAACATGGACCTTCAGGCAGCCTGACGCCCGTCACCCCTCCGAGGCCGGCTTCCGGCGCAGCTCCTTCACCCGGGCGCGCCGGCGCTTCGCCTGCAGCCGGGCCCGTTTCTGCGACCGGGGCACGCGGGTCGGGATCCGCCTGCGCTTCCTGGCCAACCGTCCCTGGAGGCGTCGACGGAGTCGGGCGAGGGCGACCTGGCGGTTCCGGTGCTGACTGCGCCGCTCCCGGGCCAGCACCACGACGCCGGTGGGCAGGTGGGTGAGGCGGACGGCGCTGTCGGTCCGGTTCTGGTGCTGTCCCCCCTTGCCGCCGGCGCGCATGGTGTCGACCCGGCATTGGGCGAGCAGCCCCTCGTCGGACTCCGGAATCGCGAAGGAGGGAGACCCCTCCGTCTCCCTCACCGCCCGGTCACGCCCCCGGCTGCCCGATGAGGCCGCGGCGCCGCGCCGAGGCGGTGAAGGCGGCGACCGCGCGGTCCACCTGGTCCGGGGTGTGGGCCGCGGAGAGCTGCACCCGGATCCGCGCCTTGCCTCGCGGCACGACCGGGAAGCTGAAGCCGATCACGTAAATCCCTTCTTCGAGCAGGTCGTCGGCCATGCCGGTGGCCAGCCGCGCGTCGCCCAGCATGATCGGAACGATCGGGTGGTTCCCGGGAACGACATCGAAGCCGGCCTCGGTCATCGCTTTTCGGAAGCGGGCGGTGTTTTCCCGGAGCCGGCGGCGGGGGCCGGCGGTGCTCCCGAGCAGCGAGACGACCTCCAGCGCCGCCGAGACGATGGCCGGCGCCAGGGTGTTCGAGAAGAGGTAGGGCCGGCTCCGCTGCCGGAGGAAATTCACGATCTCCTGCCGCCCGCTGGTGAAACCGCCCGCCGCGCCGCCGAGGGCCTTCCCCAGCGTCGAGGTCACGATGTCCACGCGCTTCTCCACTCCGAAGGCAGCCGGCGTGCCCTTGCCGCCCGGACCCACGAAGCCGGTGGCGTGGGAGTCGTCCACCATGACCAGCGCGTCATGCCGGTCGGCCAGCTCACAGATGCGGTCGAGCGGAGCGAGCGTGCCGTCCATGCTGAACACGCCGTCGGTGGCGATCAGGATGCGGCGCGCCCCGGCGCAGCTCTCCAGCCTGGCCGCGAGGTCCTCCATGTCCCGGTTGCGGTAACGGAGGCGCTTCGCCTTCGACAGGCGGATGCCGTCGATGATGCTGGCGTGGTTCAGCTCGTCGCTGACGATCGCGTCCTCCGGGCCGAGGATGGTCTCGAAGAGACCGCCGTTCGCGTCGAAGCACGAGCTGTAGAGGATCGTGTCGTCCGTGCCGAGGAATGCGGCGAGCCGCCGCTCGAGTTCGCGGTGGATGTCCTGGGTGCCGCAGATGAAGCGGACCGAGCTGAGCCCGAAGCCCCGCGCGCGGAGGCCCCGGGCGGCAGCGTCCACCACCAAGGGATCGTTGCCGAGACCCAGGTAGTTGTTGGCGCAGAAGTTCAGCACCTCCCGCCCCCCAACCTCGATGGCCGAGCCCTGGGGCGAGGCGATCAGCCGCTCCCGTTTCTCCAGCCCCGCGGCCCGGATGGCTTCGAGATCGGCCCGAATGGACTCCAGGACTGCTGCTGTGGACACAGGCGTGATCCTCCGTTCGCGGGATCGGACTCTATATTGGCCGGGTGGCGGGATTCGGCGCAGCGGCGCAGCAGCTGAAGGTGGACATCCGGGAGGAGGGGTTCCGGCTCGGATTCAGCGCGGTGGGCTTCGCTCCGGCGCAGCTTCCCGAGGCGGGAGCCCGGTTTCGCGAGTGGCTGCGGGCGGGCCGGCACGGAAGCATGGACTGGATGGCGAAGGCGCCGGAGCGCCGCTCCGGAGAGGAGGTCGGAGGGAGGACCCGGACCGTCGTCGCCTGCGGCCTGAATTACTACGCCGGCGGCCCGGCCACGGCCCCTGCCGGCGGCGGCGTGATCTCCCAGTACGCCCGGGGCGAGGACTACCACCGGGTGCTGACCCGGAAGCTCCGCGCCCTCGCGCGGTTCGCCGAGGGCCGGGCCATCGCCTCCGGGCTGCTGCAGCCGGCGCCGGGCGCGCCACAGCAGCGGCGGGTTCCGACCCTCGTGGACCACGGGCCGCTGCTCGAGAAAGCCTACGCCGAGCGGGCCGGACTTGGCTGGATCGGCAAGCACTCGAACGTGATCGCCGAGCGCGGCTCGTCGTGGTTCTTTCTCGGGGAGATCCTCTTCCCGGTGGCCCTTCCGCCCGACGACGCGCATCCCGACCGCTGCGGGAGCTGCGCCCGCTGCATCGAGGCCTGTCCCACGAGCGCCATCGTGGCTCCGTACGTCGTGGACAGCCGCCGGTGCATCTCGTACCTCACCATCGAGCTGCGGGAGGCGATCCCGAGAGAGTTCCGCCGGGCGATCGGGGATCGCATCTTCGGCTGCGACGACTGCCAGGACGTCTGCCCCTGGAACCGCTTCGCCCGGAAGGCGACCGAGACGGCCCTCGCCCCTCGCGCCGGAGGCCTCCACACGAAGTCCCTCGCGGAACTCCTCCGCCTGACGCAGGAGGAGTTTCTGGCCGCGACCCGTCAGAGCGCGATCCGTCGCGCCGGCTACGCCGGATTCCTCCGGAACATCGCCGTCGCGCTGGGCAACCGGGGCGGGCGCCGGGCGTTTCGGGCGCTCCTCGGCGCGCTCGACCACCCGGAGCCGCTCGTTCGGGCCCACGTCGCCTGGGCGCTCGCCGAGGTGGATCCGGAGGGCGCCGTGAAGCCGCTCACGACACGCCTTCGTGAGGAAACCGACCCCGGCGTGCGGGTGGAGATCCGGGACGCGTTGGACGCTGGACCGCCTCCCACCCCACCGAAACGTGCGCTCGCCCCGTGGGCGGCTTCCGCCGGTGGGGGCCCCTCTCCCGACCACGGGGAGGGTTAGCTGTCAGCGGCGTTCGGGGAGGGTGACCTGACCCTGGACGTCGAAGTGGTGGATGCGGGACCGGCGGCCGTCCTCGACCGTGAGATCGCCGCCGACGGTGTGGACCTCGACGCGGCCGGAGCCGGGATCACCGATCTCGACGTTCTGCTCCACATCCTCGATCTCGATGCCTCCCCCGCCGTCTTCCGTTATGACGACGCTGCCCCGCACCCCGCGGATTCCGAGGCTGCCGCCGCCGTCTTCCACGGTCACGTCACCACCCACATCGACGATCCGCACGCTCCCGGACCGATCCTCCACGAGCACGTTGCCTTCGACCTCCCGGAGTCGCAGGCTTCCGGAGCCGTCCTGCACTGTCGCGCTGCCGGCGACTCCGCGGATGGTCAAGTCACCGGAGCCGTCTTCAATCACCACATCGCCGCCGGCGTCGCGGATCGTGACGCTGCCGGAGCCGTCGTCGAGCCGGACGGCGCCGGTCCGCTCCAGGGCCAGCCCGCCGGAGCCGTCCTCGACCTGGACGTCTCCGACATCGGCGATGGCCGCGGAGCCCGAGCCGTCCTCAAGACGGATGTCCGTTCCGGCCGGAACCCGCACTTCGAGGTCGATCCGCGCATAGCGTCCCCCGTTCCACCAACCGGTCCGGGGGTAGCCCGTTTCCAGCCGATCGCCGGCGAGCGTGACCGACAACTGGTCAAGCAGCTCGGGTTCCGACGCGCAGAGCGTCGCGGTCACCCGCGCCTCGCCGAGGCCGGACTCGCCCCGGATCTCGACCGTGCCGGCGCCGCTGGTCACCCGGAGCGCCTCGTCGACCGGTCCCTGGAGCTCCTCGACCCGGCGCTCCCGGCAGCGGTCCTGCTCGGCCCAACCCGGGCCGCCGCGCCCGGCGCAGGCCGTCGCGGCCACGGCGATCGACACCCCGGCGACCAGAGCGGCGCTCCAGGTCTGGCGGCGCCGGGAGAACAAAAGGGCGGAACGCATGGGATCTCCTCGCAAGGGCTTGGGGGGCGCCAGGCCGCGCCCCTTCCGCAAGACAGGAACGAGGGGCGCCTCCGGCCAGTTCCGGGAGGTCCGCCCCGCCGCCGCTCCGTTCCTATACTCCGGCTGTCGTGAGTCGCCTTCCGGGGTCCCGCCCCGCCTCCTGCGTGGTGGGCGCCGGCATCCTGGGCCTTCTGCTGACCCTTCCCGGCGGCGCCTCGGCGACCGCCCAGGGGCTCACCGAAGTCACCGAGAGCGCGGGCATCCGCTTCATCCACGACGCCGGCGACGAAGGGAACTACTCGCTCCCGGAGATCACCGGCGCGGGTTCCGGCTTCTTTGACGCCGACGGGGACGGCGACCTCGACCTCTACCTGCTTCAGGGCGGACGCCCGGCCGATCCGCCCGGTCCCGTTCCCGGAGCCCCGGGGAACGCGCTCTACCTGCAGACGGCCCCCGGCCGCTTCGAGGACGGGAGCGCCGCCTCGGGCGCCGCCGACACCGGCTACGGGATGGGGCTCGCGGCAGCCGACTTCGACGACGACGGCCGGATCGACCTGTTCATCACGAACTACGGCCCCGACGTGTTCTACCGGAACCTCGGCGAAGGGCGCTTCGAGGATCGGACCGAGGCGGCCGGCGTCGCCGGGCTGGGCTGGTCGGCCTCGGCAGCGGTCTGCGACTACGACGGCGACGGCCGCCTCGACCTCTACGTCGCCCGCTACGTCCGGAACGACCCCGGCAAATTCTGCACCCAGCAGGACGGCACGCGCGACTACTGCAGCCCGCAGGTTTTCCCGGGCTCCCACGACTACCTCTACCGGAACCTCGGGAACCTCCGCTTCGAGGATGTCTCCCTCGCCGCCGGCCTCCGCGCCGTGCATGCCCCGGGGCTGGGCGTCGTCTGTTCCGACTTCGATGGCGACGGCCGGCTCGATTTCTACGTCGCGAACGACGGCGAGGCGAACCAGCTCTGGCTGAACCAGGGCGACGGGACCTTCGTGGACGACGCCTTTCTCGCCGGTGTGGCGCTGAACGACGCCGGCCGGCCAGAGGCCGGGATGGGCATCGCGCTCGGCGACGTGGACGAAGACCAGGACCTCGACCTCTTCATTACCCACGTCGCCGATGAAACGAACACGCTCTACCGCAGCGACGGGGCGGCGCTGGGCCTCGCCTACGCCGACCGCACCGGTCCTTCCGGCCTTGGACCTCCCAGCATGGCCATGACCGGCTTCGGCGTCGGATTCGCCGATCTGGACCTCGACGGGGCCCTGGACCTCGTCGTGGCGAACGGCCGGGTGCAGTCCAAACCACCGCTCGCCGGCGCACTGGGCAATCCCTTCTGGAAGGTGTTCGCCGAGCCCAACCAGGTCTTCCGGAACACCGGAACCGAGGCCGGCGACGCGCTCTACACCGAATTCTCCGAGGCCGGCGACTTCACGTCGCCGCTCGAGGTCGGGCGCGGTCTGGCCTTCGGAGACTATGACGAGGACGGCGATCTGGACGTGCTGCTCGCAAACGCCGCCGGCCCGGCGCGCCTCTACCGGAACGACTTCGACCGGGCCGGCGCTCCGCTCGTCGTCCGCCCGATCGACGAACGCGGCCGCCCGGCCTTCCCCACCCGAGTCACGGCGGTCGCCGGAGAGCGCCGCATCGTGCGGCGGGCCGACCCGGGCGGCAGCTACCTCGCGGTTGGCGATCCTCGGGCCTTCTTCGCCATCCCCGAAGGCGCAGGCGTCACCTCGCTCGAAGTCCGCTGGCCCGACGGGAGCACCGAAACGTTTTCGCCCGGCGGAGCAGCCGTCGTCACCCTGCGCCAGGGCGACGGGGAGCCGATCCGGTAACCGTGGCCCGCTCCCGGCGCCGGCGCTCCCGGCAGAGGCGCGGGACCTCCCGCCGCCCGGCTCCCCGGTCGGGCGGTCAGCGCTCCGCTGCCACCAGCAGGGCGACCGGCAAGCCGGGACGCCACGTCCCGAAGTGGACGATCCTTGCCGGGCTGGGCGTGGCCGGAGCGGCCGTCGTCGTCCTGGTCCGTCTCTTCGGTGGACCGTCCCTGCCGGAACCTCCCGATCCCGACCCCGCCGGGATGGAGCCCGCGGTGGCGGCGACGATCCGCCGCGCCCGCGAGGCGGTGGTGGCCGACCCCGGCTCGGTCGACCGGTGGGCGAACCTCGGCGGCGCCTTCCTCGCCCACGAGCTCTACGTCGAAGCGGCTGCGGCCTACCGGAGCGCGGCGGCCCTTGCGGGCGGGGATTCGCGCTGGAGCTATCTGGAAGCCCGGGCGCTCTGGACGGTGGACCCGACAGCCGCCGAAGCCGCCGTGCTCGAGTCCCTGCGCCTCGAACCGGACTACGCCCCCGCCCGCCTGCTCGCCGGTCAATTGGCCGAGGACGCCGGAACGACAGACGCGGCAAGAAACCACTACGAGGCCGTGGTCGCCGCCGGTGGGCGGACCGCCCCGGCGAACGCCGCGGCCGCCCGCTTCCGCCTCGGACGGTTGCTCGTTCAGGACGGAGACCTGGAGGCAGCCCTTCCGCTCCTCGAACGCGCGGAGGCCCTCGCCCCGGAATCCGGCGCCGTCGCCGCGGTCCTGGCCCGGGTGTACCGCCGCACCGGAGACGCCGGGCAGGCCCGGGCCGCCGCCGAACGGGCCCGGAGCCTCGAGCACGACCTGATGATCAGCGATCCGCTCATGGACCGGGTGAACGCGATGGCGGCCTCGCTCGTCGGCCGCGAACGCCGCGCCTTCGCCGCGGAGGACGCCGGACGCCCCGACGTGGCGGAGCAGTTGCTGCGCGAAATGATCGCCGCCCGCCCGGATTCCGCCGACCTCCACTACAACCTGGGGAACAACCTCTCGCGGCAGGGTCGAAACCCCGAAGCCCTGGAAGCCTGGGCGGCGGCGCTCCACCGCAACCCGGACCATCTCCCCACACTCATCAACTCGAGCATCGTGCTCGCCCAGGGCGGGAACCTGGTCGAAGCGGAACGTCGTTGCCGGCGGGTGCTCGCCATCCGCCCCGACCACCCCGGCGCCCTCTCCAGCCTGGGGAGCATCGCCGCCCTCGCCGGACGCACCGGTGAAGCGCTCGACTGGTTCGAGGAGGCGCTGGCGGTGCAGCCCGAGCGCGCCGGGACCCACGATTCCTTCGCGCAGGTGCTGGCCGCCGAGCGCCGGTTCCCGGACGCGATCCGCCACTTCCGCATCGCTGTCTCGAAGGAGCCGTTCCGCGCCGACTACCGGCTCGGCCTCGCCGCGGCCCTCGCCGCGACCGGCGCCTTCGAGGCCGCGTGGGCGCAGGCGCACGAAGGACGGCGGCTCGGCGCACCGCTCCCGGACGACTTCCTGGAAAGGCTCGGACAGGCGCTGCCGGACCCTGGCCGGCGCTGAGAACTCCCCCGCTCCGCGCAGGCGAATTCCGGGGAACCGGGTATCATCGGTTCAGCAATTTGGATTCTGCGCCGATGGAGTCGGAGGGACCAGCAACCAAGGTATTGATTCCATAGGAACTACCGACAGAGCCAGCCCGGCTTCGGGCTGGCATGTGCGTTGCGGCCACGCTGGCGTCGGCTTTGTGCAAACCCACCAAGGAGGGACCATGAGAAAACTTCTTCTCGCGCTCTTGCTCGTGGCGGTGGCCGCCCCCGCGGCTCTCGCGCAGCAGCAGTACGGGCGCCTCGAAGGCGCGGCGCTCGATGCGCAGGGACTGGCTCTGCCCGGGGTGAGCGTCACACTGTCCGGTGAAGCCGTCATCGGCGCCCGCGCGGCGACGACCGACGTCGACGGCTCCTACCGCTTCCAGGCCCTGCCTCCCGGCGACTACACGCTCCAGTTCGAACTGAGCGGCTTCCAGACCGTCGTGTTCGAAGAGGTCCGCGTGGTCACCGGCGCCACCTTCACGGTGGACGCCAACATGCAGATCGCCACCGTCGCCGAAACGGTCACCGTGACTGGCGAATCGCCGGTCGTGGACGTGAAGTCCACCGGCGTGGCGGCGACCTTCGACAAGACCCAGCTCGACGAGGTGCCGACCGCGACCGACATGTGGGCGGTGCTCCAGCAGAGCCCGGGAGTCCGGGTCCAGGGGTTCGACGTCGGCGGCTCGCACAAGAGCCAGCAGTCCATGTACGAGACCTTCGGGGTGCGGAGCCAGAACCGGGTCCTCTACGAGGGCGTGAACACCACCGAGGGCTCCGGCTCGGCCGGCGGTTACTACGACTACTACGCGATGGAGGAGATGCAGGTCTCGGCGCAGGGCGCGGACGTGGAGATGTCCACTCCGGGCGCGCAGATCCAGACGACGGTGAAGAGCGGCGGGAACGACTTCTCGGGTCTCGAGAGCGGCGCCTGGAACCCGGCGGGCTGGATCGCGGACAACTTCGACAGCGAGCTCGAGGCGAACGACGCATCAGCGGCCCCGGTGCTCAAGTTCTACGAGTTCCACATTGATCTCGGCGGCCCCATCGTCCGGGACAAGGCATGGTTCTACGCCGCCTACAACAACTTCTACATCGATACGGCAGTTTCCGGCCAGCCGATCGAACTCGGCACCGACATCGGCGACTTCGACATCTTCACCGCGAAGGTGAACTACCAGATCACCGAGCGCGACCAGTTCATCGGCTTCTCGACCTGGTCGTGGAAGCGGAAGCCCAACCGTTCGCTCTCGGCCACGATTCCGGCGGAATCCATCCTCGCCCAGGACTACTGGATCTGGCTGCACAAGGCCGAATGGCAGCGGGTCTGGAGCGACCGGCTGTACAGCAACATCATGATCGGCCACATGGGCACGGTCTGGCCGATGACCCCGAAGGGGGATCCGATCAACGGGAACGAGCCGCGGATCGAGGCGACCACGAACATCCGGTCCGGCGCCGGGTGGCAGCCGTTCACCTCGAAGCGCTGGAAGCCCCAGAGCACCGGCCAGTTCAACTACTACGTGCCGATCGGGAGCGGCAGCCACGACTTCAAGTTCGGGTGGGACTGGCAGATTGACGGTCAGCTGTTCGGATGGAACTCGAACTCGGGCGCGGTGCGCTATCTCGACGACGTCAACGAGGGGCGGGCCCACAACGTGGACCGCGTCTATCTCGTCGGAGTTCCCAACCTGACCGATGATCGGAACATGCACGCCGACTTCTTCGCCCAGGACGTCTGGACGGTGAACGACCGCCTGACGGTGACGCTCGGTTTCCGGGTCGGCAGCCAGATCCTTTCCTATCTGGAGTCCGACAACATTCCGGGCAGCGCCTGCCCCGATTCACTGCTCTGCCAGTTCGAGCTGCCTTCGGATCAGTCACAGCTCCTCTCCGAGGTGTTCGGCGCCGGCGCCACGATTCCGGGCGATCACGTGTATTCGCACTGGAATGTCGCTCCGCGGGCGGGCTTCACGTATGACCTGACCGGTGAAGGGACCTCGGTGTTCAAGGCGTACGCGGGACGCTATTACTCGAACGTCGGGACCGGACTCAGTTCGGCGAATCCGGGAGGACAGGCGAACGCCACCTTCCGCTTCCTCGATCAGAACATGAACGGGGTCCTGGACGGTTCGTCGGAACTCGGCGAGCGGCTGAGCTTCACCGCCGGAGCCGGAGCCGGCACGCCGATCGACCCGAACTGGTCGCTGGCATATGCCGATGAAGCGAGCGCCGCAGTCGAGCACGAACTGACTGCGGATCTCGGAACGCGGGTGTCGTACGTGTACAAGCGGATGCGGAACACCTGGTCGAGTGCTCTCAACCAGGTCCTGCTAAACAACCGCAATACGGCGATCTCGCTCGGGAACGCCGAAGGCTGTGTCGGCGACTGCCCTGCCGGGTACAGCCGTTCGTTCAACCTCCGGGTGATTCCGGAAGATCTGATCGGCGCGACCGACAACCTCACCATGAACCACCCGGGGGGTGAGAGTGACATGGACTTCCACACCCTGTCGCTGGCGCTGAACAAGCGGTTCCGCAACAACTTCTTCTACAACGTCTATTTCGACTACCAGTGGCGCACCGAGCCGCGGAGTCCCGGGACGTCGTCCACGTCGTGGGCCGCCCGGAACCCACTCTCCGCCGACCCTACCGCCCAAGGCTGGTTCATCAACTACGACCAGGACATCCCGACGGTGCAGGAAACCAGCACCTACCAATTCAAGACGTCGGCCCGCTACGTGCTTCCGTACGAGATCGGGCTCGCGGGTACCTACCGCATGATCAGCGGGTTCAACTTCGCACCAACGCATCGCCTGAACATTTACGGCGGCAGCCTGAAGCCGTACGTCTGGCTCGCTCCGATGAGCGAGGATCGGTCCGACAACGTGGCCATCCTGGACTTCCGGGTGGACAAGTCGTTCGAGGTCGGCGACGGAATTCGCGTCCAGGCGATCCTGGACCTGTTCAACGCCCTGAACGCCAACACGGTCACGAACTTCCAGCTGCTTGACACGGCCTACCGGCACGTCGTGGACTACCTGAAGGGACGAACCATCGGGATTTCCGCGAGGTTGACCTTCTGATCTGACGGGAGGCCAGCCAACCGGTTCCGCCGGAACAACGCGGCCCGCCGGTCCCGCAAGGGGCCGGCGGGCTCTTTCGGATTCGGGCAGCTCGGCTTCACAGGCGCCGATGGATCGGAAATTTTGGATCGGACCCGGGAGGCGGTGGGTTGCTTCGCCTCCAACTCGTTGAGAAAATGGAGTCTCGCGGGTCGAAATCGAAGGTCCGCGGCGTGGCACACGCCTTGCCAAAACCGCAGCACTGTTCTCGACGCTTTTCTTCCCAAAGGAGGGACCATGAGAAAACTTCTTCTCGCGCTTCTGCTCGTGGCGGTGGCCGCCCCCGCGGCTCTCGCGCAGCAGCAGTACGGGCGCCTCGAAGGCGCGGCGCTCGATGCGCAGGGACTGGCCCTCCCCGGGGTGAGCGTCACGCTCTCCGGTGAGGCCATCATCGGCGCCCGGACCGCGACGACCGACGTCGATGGCTCCTACCGCTTCCAGGCGCTGCCGCCGGGCGACTACACCATCCAGTTCGAACTGAGCGGCTTCCAGACCGTCGTGTTCGAAGAGGTCCGCGTGGTCACCGGCGCCACTTTCACGATGGACGCCAACATGCAGATCGCCACGGTGGCCGAGACGGTCACCGTGACCGGCGAATCACCGGTGGTGGACGTGAAGTCCACCGGTGTGGCGGCGACCTTCGACAAGACCCAACTCGACGAGGTCCCCACCGCCACCGACATGTGGGCGGTGCTGCACCAGAGCCCGGGCATCCGGGTGCAGGGCTACGACGTGGGCGGATCGCACAAGAGCCAGCAGTCCATGTACGAGACCTTCGGGGTGCGGAGCCAGAACCGGGTCCTCTACGAGGGCGTGAACACCACGGAAGGCACCGGTTCGGCCGGCGGCTACTACGACTACTACGCGATGGAGGAGATGCAGGTTTCGGCACAGGGCGCGGACGTGGAGATGTCCACTCCGGGCGCGCAGATCCAGACGACCGTGAAGAGCGGCGGCAACGACTTCTCCGGTCTCCAGAGCGGGGCGTGGAACCCGCCCGACCTGATCGCGGACAACTTCACGTCGGAGCTGGGGGCGCAGGGCGGCTCGCCGTCCCCGGTGCTCAGCTTCTACGAGTTCCACCTGGATCTCGGCGGCCCCATCGTGCGGGACAAGGCATGGTTCTACGGCGCCTACAACAACTTCTACATCGACACCGCGATCTCGGGAGTTGACCAGAACCTCGCCACCGACATCGGCGACTTCGACATCTTCACCGCCAAGGTGAACTACCAGATCACCGAGCGCGACCAGTTCATCGGCTTTTCGACCTGGTCGTGGAAGCGGAAGCCCAACCGCGGCCTCTCGGCGACCCGCCCCGCCGAATCCATCCTCGCCCAGGACTACTGGATCTGGCTCCACAAGGCCGAGTGGCAGCGCGTCTGGAGCGACCGCTTCTTCAGCAACATCATGGTGGGACACATGGGCACCACCTGGCCGATGGTGCCGAAGGACGATCCGATAGGCGGCAACGAGCCGCGGTTGAACCTGGCGACGAGCCACGTGTCGGGCGCCGGGTGGCAGCCGTTCACGCGCAATCGCTGGAAGCCGCAGAGCACCGCCCAGTTCAACTACTACGTCCCGATCGGCGACGGCAGCCACGACTTCAAGTTCGGCTGGGACTGGCAAATCGACAGCGAGCTGCGGGGATTCAACACGAACTCCGGCGCCGTCTACTACCGGGACGACCCGGCACAGGGGCGGCCGCACAACGTGCACGAGGTGTTCCTCGTCGGAGTGCCGAACCTGGTGGACAACCGGAACATGCACGCAGACTTCTTCGTGCAGGACGTCTGGACGGTCAACGACCGGTTGACGCTGATGGCCGGCTTCCGGGTGGGCAGCCAGATCCTCTACTACCTCGAGGCCGACAACTCGCCCGGCAGCGCTTGCCAGGATGTGCTGCAGTGCAAGTTCGAACTCCCGGCCAACCAGAGTCAGATCCTGATGGATGTCTTCGGCACCGGCGGCGTAACGCCTGGGAGCGATGTGTTCAGTCACTGGAATGTCGCGCCCCGAGTGGGACTGACCTACGACCTCACAGGAGAAGGTTCCAGCGTCTTCAAGACGTATTTCGGGCGCTACTATTCGAATATCGGTACCGGGCTGCTGTCGGCCAATCCGGGCGGCCAACCCGATGCCCGCTACGAGTTCCTCGACCAGAACATGAACGGGATCCTCGACGACTCCTCCGAGCTGGGCGAGCAGCGCGCCTTCACGGCGGGCGCGGGATCGGGCACTACCACCCCGATCGATCCGAGCTGGTCACTCCCCTGGGCGGACGAACTGAGCGCGTCGCTCGAGCACGAGCTGACCGCTGACCTCGGCGCGCGGGTTTCGTACGTCTACAAGCGGATGCGGAACACCTGGGGCAGGTACGACCAGGCGGACCTCGGCCTGAACACCCCAATCCAGATTCCCACCTGCGACAATTGTCCGGCGGGTTACAACCGGTCGTTCAATTTGCTCCTTTATCCGGAGGAGCTGGTCGGAGTCACGGACAACCTCACGACGAATCATCCGGCCGGCGACAGCGGCATGGACTTCCACACCGTTTCGCTCGGACTCAACAAGCGCTTCCGCAGCAACTTCTTCTACAACGTGTACTTCGACTACCAGTGGCGGTCGGAGCCGCGGAGCGCTGCTGGATCATCCAGCGGCTGGGCGACGAGTTCGCCGCTCTCCTCCGACCCCACGGCGCAGGGCTGGTTCCTCAACTACGATCAGGACATTCCGACCATTCAGGACACCACGACCTACCAGTTGAAGGCTTCCGCGCGGTACGTGCTTCCGTACGAGATCGGCCTAGCGGGGACGTATCGACTTGTGAGTGGATACAACTACGCGCCGACGCACCGGAACTCTGTGTACGACGGACGGGTTACCGTCACTTCCTGGCTCGCTCCGATGAGCGAGGACCGCTCGCCCAACGTGACGATCGTGGACTTCCGACTCGACAAGTCCTTCCCGTTGAGCGATCGCATGAACGCGCAGTTCATTTTCGACATTTTCAACGCGCTGAACGCGAACACGATCGTGAACTTCCAGCTGCTCGATTCGGTGGTGCCCTATCAGAACATCGTCGAGTACCTGAAGGGACGAACGATCGGGCTTTCCGCGAGGTTGACCTTCTGATCTGACAGGAGGCCAACCAACCGGTTCGGCCGGAACAGCACGGCCCGTCGGTCCCGGAAGGGGCCGGCGGGCCTTTTGCGTTGGTGCGGAGCCACCAGGCCCCGGCAGCCCTACGGCGCCGGCGCGAATTCGACGACGTAGTCCATCAGGCTCGGGATGCCCGGTTCCCATCCGGGGTTGGGACTCGTTCCCCAGATGAACCCGAGGTCGGCGAGGACGCGCTCGGCGCGGATTGCTTCCTCGTGGGAAGGATCCTCGAGCCCGCTCCGGATCGCCTGGGTCAACATCTCATCGCTCACCGTTTCCCGATCCCCGAACAGCGCCGCGACCGAACGGCCCACTCCGAGTAGCCGTTGATCCCGAAGCTCGATGTACCGATGGCGGTAATAGTGGCCCTTCGTCTGTTCGAACTCGGGTCGCGCGGCCTCCAACGTGGAGACGCTCACGCGGCCGTCGCCACCGGGACCGAACGCGACACCCCACGCCGCCCGGCCGAGAAGCTGGAGAAAGTACGGGTATCCATGGCTTAACCGGACCACTTCTGCCAGCGCTGCTTCCTCGACCTCGATCCCTTCCCTAGCGAAGGGACGCCGAAAGGCCTCTGCAGCCGCCCCTTCCGCCAGGCGTCCTATCCGCAGGTGTTCGGCGCGGTTCCAGAAAGATGCGCCCATCCGGCCCAGATGTCTCTCGATGTTCGGGGTTCCGGCGAGCACCAAGAGGAGAGGCAGTTGCTGCCGGACCTCCTGGGCGGCGTTCAGCAGCGCCCGACCGACCGCGGTTTCCAGCGTGTGCGCCTCGTCCATCACGAGGAGCAACGGCGATTTCCGCGCCCGCGCCGTCAGGATCCCGGACACGAAGGATCGGGAGACACCATCCGCCTGCTTCGTCCAGGAAAAACCCCAGGCCCCCAACTGCCCCGGGACGAGTCGTCTCCACCAGGCCGCCCGCATCAGGAGTTCCGCCAGCTGCCTGACCTCCCGAATCTCGCTCGGCAACAGCACGACAGTCTCGATCGCGCCGCGCGCCGCGGCCGCGCGCCGCAGCCAACCCAGGAGCACCGTCTTGCCGTTACCGCGAGGTCCGTAGAGAATCACCTCCCCCGCGATGGGAACGCGCTGCTCCAGCCGGCGAAGTAGTGCCCCCAGGAATCTCTGCGCCGACTCCCGCCCGGCCAGGTACGGGGGCATGCCACCGGGTCCGGGTTGGAACGGCCCGAGAGCGTCCCACGACGTCATTTGCCGCAGTCTATCCGGGTGGGATCATCGGGATTTGCTTTCCCGGGCGGCTCGGCGATGATCATCCCGGTGATCCGGACGCACGGCCTCCTCGCATCGGCGGGCCTCCTGCTGGCCGCGACGTGGGGTTGTGCGGGAGCGGACCGTCCGGCGTCCGCGCCGGAACAGGTCACGCCTCCGCGTGGGCCGCTCACAACCCCGGCCGAAGGCGTGGGCGCCGCGACCTGCGCGGCCTGCCATGCCGGGATCGCTCTCGCCCAGGCGGAGCACCCCATGGCGCGGACCGCCGCGGCCGTGGCGGCGGAGACCCGTGACCGGTGGTTCTCGGACGACATGCTGGGCCGGGCGGTGAGCTGGCCGGACGGGATCGGGCCGGAACCACGTTACGAGACGGAAGGGGTGGGTGCGGTCCACTTCGTCGCTCCCGGGAGCGACCCGGGCATGGCGCCGGTGCAGGCGGTGTTCGGATCCGGCCTCCGGGGGCTGACCCCCGTCTCCTTCGCTCCCGGGGCCCGGCTTCGGGAAATGCGGCTCTCCTTCTCTCGCGCCCGAGGTGGCTGGATCCCCACGCCGGGCGGAGAAGACGACCGGGACGGGCTGGGCGACCTGGACACGGTGGAGGAGAGCGCGAACTGCGTCGGCTGCCACGCCACGGCGCTCGCCTGGGACGAGGAGCAGCGCTTCGACCCGCACCGGGCAGTGCTGGGAGTGCAGTGCGAGCGCTGTCACGGCGGAGGACTGGCGCACGTGGAGTCCCGGAATGAAGGAGGCGAAACCGGCCTCATCTTCAACCCGGGACGGTTGACCGCAGCGGAGCAGGTGGCCTTCTGCGGTCAGTGCCACCGTCAACCCACCGACTTCGAACCGAGGGAGATCCTCGCCCGTGATCCGGGGCTTGCCCGTCACGCCGGCGCCAGCCTCATGATGAGCGCCTGCTTCCGCGAATCCCCGGCGGAGCAGACCATCACCTGCACCGCGTGCCACGACCCGCACCGACCGGAGCCGGCCACCCCGGAACGCACCCGGACCGCGTGCCTCCGCTGCCACGAAGACGCGGCCGCCCGCCACCGGGAGACTGCGGTCGCCGCCGATGCGGACTGCGCGGGGTGCCATCTGCCTACGGAGCGCGAGGCTTTCCACGGCACTCCGTTCACCGACCACTGGATCCGCCGGCCCGGGGAGCCTCCTCCCACCCCTTCCTCTCCGGCGGGGCGCCGCGAACTTGCCTGGCTGGAGGAGCTCTACCGGGTGCGGCTGCCCGAGGAAAACCCCCCGGCCCGAAGCGCCCGGCTGCGGACCGGCCTCGCGGAGCTGCTCCACATTCGCGGCGCGCGCGGCGAGGCGCAGGGCCTGCTGCGGGAAGCCCTCGGGCTGGGCGCCGACTACCAGACCCGCATGAAGGCCGGCGCCCTGTTCCGCGACGCTGGCCGGGTGGAGGAAGCGCTGGCGATCTTTCGCGCGGCGGCCAGTGATCAGCCGGACACCCCCCACGCCTTCTTCGAGGCGGGGGACCTGCTGAGCGAGCGTGGCGACCACGCGGGAGCGGCGGCGGCCCTGGAGACGGCGGCCCGCCTCAGCCCCGACTCCGCCGGAGTGCGCGCCGCGCTCGGCGCCGCGCTCCTCGGCGCCGGCCGGGTCGAGGAGGCCGTGGCGTCCTTCCGGGCCGCCCTCGCGCTCGACGCCGCGCACGCTGCGGCGCTCGGGCCGCTCGCGGGCATCCTCGCCGCCCATCCGAGGCGCGATCTGCGTGATCCCGGCGAAGCCGTCCGCGTGGCGGAGCGGCTCGCTGCCCGCTTCAACTTCCAGGAGCCCCGCTCGCTGGACCTGTTCGCCGCCGCCCACGCGGCCGCCGGAGACTTTGCCAGCGCGGTGCGCGCCGCCGAACGGGCCGTCGCTCTCGCCCCGGGCGCCGGCATCGATCCGTTCCCGATCCAGCAGCGCCTCGCCCTCTACCGCGCCGGCCGCGCGTATGTCGGCCCCCTCCCGACAACGCACAACCTGGGGCCCCGACCGGCCCGCTGACCTGTCCGCCGCGGGGCGGGAGTCAGCGCTGCATCAGGACCGGAAGAGCCGCCGCTCGCGCGGCGTCCGCGAGCCGCTGGTCATGCGTCACGATTGGAACACCTTCGGCGATCGGGCGTTCGAGGATCGAAACATCCCCCGGAGACGCCACGAGGAGGCCCACCGGATTCCCGCGGTCGACCGGCGGGACGTCGAGGCAGCGGTGGAACGGGTCAGCGCCCGGTGCAGTCTGGCCGGGGGCGCCGACCCATGGAGCGCCGGCGTCCCCGCCGGCCTGTGCCGCCCCCATGGAGCGCCGGCGACCGTCTTCGTGTTGGTGGTCATGATGACGCGGGATGCAGCACATCGCCCAATTTCCGCGGTCAACGGGTCGATCCGGGGGCAGATACACTCGCTCCATCGGTCGGGGCATGCGGAGGCAGCCGGCCGGCATGGATCCCGGCCACGCGGGACCCGGTCACCCCAAGGAGCCATGACGATGCGCGATGTGAAGATGCTGATGCTGGCTGGCGCCCTGGTCGTGGGCGCCTTCGGGTGCGCTGCGGAGGCCCCCACGGAGGAGCCGATGGGGACCCCGGACTTCGTGGTGCGCCACCTGCCGAACCCGAATCCGGTCGTGATCACCCAGTGGGCGGACCTGCCCGACGGCCGGACCTGGGGCTCGACCGCCGGCGTGGATATCGGGCCCGACGGGCACGTCTGGGTCTACGACCGCTGCGGCGCGAACGCCCTCGCCGGCGGGTGCGAGGAGAACTCCCACATCAACCCGATCCTCAAGTACGACCGGCACACCGGCGAGCTTCTGGCGGAGTTCGGCGCCGGGCTCTTCGTGCTGCCGCACGGCCTCCACGTGGACAGCGACGGGAACGTCTGGGTCACCGATTCCCAGGGGAACGAGGCCGGCACCAAGGGGCATCAGGTCATCAAGTTCACGCCGGAGGGCGAAGAACTCATGCGCCTCGGGATCGCGGGGCAGCCGGGCTCCGGCCCCGGCCAGCTCTTCGAGCCCTGCGACGTGATCACCGCCCCGAACGGCGATATCTTCGTTTCCGACGGGCACAGCGGCCAGAGCCCGGACCCACCAGAGGGATACACCGGCCGCATCCTCAAGTACGACAGCCAAGGCAACTTCATCAAGGAATGGGGGGTCATCGGTTTTCGTCCGGGCCAATTCCGCACGCCGCACGGGCTTGAGATGGATTCCCAGGGCCGCCTGTTCGTGGCCGACCGGGGGAACCACCGCATCCAGATCTTCGACCAGGACGGCAACCTGCTCGACATCTACTACCAGCACGGTCGGATCAGCGGGATGTACATCACCGACGACGACATGCTCTACGCGATCGACTCGGAATCCACCGAGCGCAACCACTATGGGTGGCTGAACGGCGTGCGTATCGGCCCGGCGGGCGAGGACCGGATCACCGCGTTCATTCCGCCGCACTACCCCACCGAAGGCAACCGGATGCTCCAGGGCGTGGCTGGCGAGGGCGTTGCGGTGGACGAGGACGGCAACGTCTTCGTGGCCGAAGGCCCCTCTTCACGCCCCACCGCCGGCGGCGGCCTCACCAAGTACGAGCGCGCACCGAACTGATCCGCTGATTCCGCGCGGCCGCCCGCACCATGGAGCGCCGGTGTCCTCACCGGCCCACGGTCCTTCGGCACGGTGGCGCGGTCGGCACGAAGACCGCCCAAGGGACCGACGGTGCGGCGCAGGCCGGCGAGGACGCCGGCGCTCCATGGGGTCGGCGCTCCATGGGGCCGGCGCTGATTCCCCACGGTGGTCAGTTCTGGAGTTCGAGGACGATGACCTCGATGGGGTCCGGGCCCCGGTTCACGTCGCCGTGGAGTTCGCCGGGAGGATCGGCGTCGAGCCAGTAGGCGCTGCCGGACTCCCAGGTCATCGCTTTCTCGTCGCCGGCTTCGGTGACCACGTGGAGGGTGCCGCCCCGGATGGCCACGATGGCCCGGCCGTTGTCGTGGCGGTGCATCGCGAGCGGCTGGTTCGGGTGGATGTAGGTCTTCCACACCTTGAGATGTTCGTTGTCGAACTGGGGCACCCGCCGGGTCCCGGTGACCTCCTGGCCGGACCCGACGCGGGCGGCGGCGAAGCCGAGGCAGGCGCCGACGGTGAGGACGAGGAGCAGGCGGAACATGACACAGCCTCCGGGGGGATCGTGGTTTCGGGGGTGAGTAGCCTACGCTCCATGCGGTACCGACCAATCGACGGAACGGGCGGAGCGGGGAGCGCCGTCGCGCTCCTTCTCGGGCTCGGCCTGACCTCGGGGTGCGGCGCCCCCGGCGCCCCGGAGGGCGACCCGGTGTCCGCCGCCCCGGAGACCTCGTGGCGGCTGGCCACCTACCGCTCCTCCGACACCGGCGACGGCGATCCGCGCCCGGCCATCGTGATCGGGGACACGATCCTGGACCTGGCCGCCGCCGAAGCCCTGCTCGCCAGCGAGACCGGCGGTTCCGGCTTCGACTTCGCGGCCGACCTGCTCGGCGTGATCGGCCACGGCGAGGCCGCGACGGAACGGCTCAACCAGATCGCGAACCATTTCGGGGAACGCGCCGCCGGGCTTCGCTTCCGGGTGGAGGCGCACCGGCTCACGGCGCCGCTGCTCTATCCGTGGAACCTCCTCGCGGCGGCGGCGAACTACCAGTCGCACGCCGCCGAGATGGACGTGGCGCGCGGGATCGATCCCGACCGGGACGCGCCGTACCTCTTCGCCAAGTCTCCGCGATCCGGGATCATCGGCACCGGCGAGACGTACTTCATTCCACGCGGCCGGGAGCGGATCGACTGGGAAGGCGAGCTCGGCGTCGTCATCGGCAGAACGGCGCGCCGGGTGCCGCGGGAGGAGGCGCTGGACTACGTCTTCGGCTACACCATCGTCTTCGACGTGAGCGACCGGGGCGGGCGCTTCCGCGACGACCCGATGTTCCCCGGCCCCGACTGGTTCTCCGGAAAGAGCGGAGACCGCGCCGCCCCCATGGGCCCGATGATCACGCCTCGGGCGTTCCTGCCCGATCCGCAGGCGCTCCGCATCGTCACCCGGGTGGACGACCGGATCGTCCAGGATGGATCGACCGCCGACATGATCCATTCCGTCGCCCACCTCGTGGCGTACGCGAGCGAGATCATGACCCTGCATCCCGGGGACGTGATCGCCACCGGCACACCCGACGGCGTGGGTTCCGCGCGGAACCCTCCGGAGTTCCTCAGCCCCGGGGAGACCGTCCACATCGAGGTGCCCGGCATCGGCACCCTCTCCACCCCCATCGACGCCCGGTAGGACCATGCCCGATCGCGCGCCGCGCCTGCTGTGCGCCGGCGAGACCTTCGAGGATCTGATCTTCGCGGCCCTGCCCCGGATCCCGCTGCCCGGGGAGGAACTGCGCACCGATGTGTTCACCCGAACCTACGGCGGAGGCGCCCTGATCGCCGCGGCATGGGCCCGCAGTCTGGAACTCGATGTGGAGCTGCTGACCGCGCTGCCGACGCAAGCGCGAAAGATCCTCCGGGCCGAGGGGATCGCCTACCGGTGCGTGCGGGGACTGCGCGAACCGCACGCGGTCACCGCCTGCCTGTCGTTCGGGAACGAGCGCAGCTTCGCGACCTTCCCCGGCGTGAACGATGCCCTCGAGGAGCGCCTGCTGCGGCTGCTGACCCCTCCCCGCGAGGTCCCCTCCGGAGACGCGCTGCTGTTTGGAATGCCTCCCCGGCGGCCCCGGCTGTGGGCCCAGTGGCAGCGGACGGCGCGGTTTGCGGCAGAGATTCCGGAGGTCTTCTGGGATTTCGGGTACGACGAGGACCTCCCCACCAGGCCCGGCTTCGATCGCCTCGTCGAGACAGCCACCGGCGTGTTCGTGAACGCCACCGAACTCGCGTTGTACGACCGGCGCGGGCGGGCGCTCTCGCGGGCCGCCGAGTCGGGGACCCTGGTCATCGTGAAGCACGGACCGGACGGCGCGGCGGTGCTTGGTCGGCCGGACACCGCGGTGGCCGCCCCGGTGCCCATTCACGGCGTGGTGGACACCACGGGCGCCGGGGACGCCTTCGCGGCGGGCTTTCTGGCGCGGCGGCTCTCCGGAGGCAGCCTCGAAGAGCAGCTCGCGGCCGGCAACGCCTGCGGCGTGCGCTCGGTGCAACGCCTCGGCGGGCTCCCGGACCGGCCGTGGCAGCGTGGGCGTTGATTCGATCGGGCCCCGGAAACCGGATCTTCCCCGCCGGGCGGGCGCGATGAGGATCGCCATCCTGGGGGGTGGGGGGTTCCGGGTTCCGCTGCTCGCCCGGGCGCTGGCTTCGGAGCCGGCCGAAGTCGCGGAACTCGCTCTGTACGACCCGGACGCGGCGCGCATGGCTCACGTGGCCGCGGTGGCGCGGGCCTTCGCGCCGGGCCTCCCGATCCGCGAGACCACGGTGGCGGCCGACGCGGTCCGGGGGAGCCGCTTCGTGATCGCCTCGATCCGGGTGGGCGGACAGCGGGCGCGCGCCCATGACGAACGGGTCTGCGGCGACGCCGGGATTCTCGGCCAGGAAACGGTGGGCGCCGGGGGCGCCGCGCTCGCGCTCAGGAACGTTCCGGCGATGCTCCGGCTCGCCCGCATCGTGGACCGGGAGGCCCCGGACGCGACGCTCGTGAACTACACGAACCCGGTGGGCATGGTCACCGACGCGCTGATAGCGGAAACCGGAGTCGAAACGGTCGGCATCTGCGACACGCCGGCGGAGACGGCCGAGCGCGCGGCGCGCCTGCTCTACCTCGACCCCGAGGCCTGTGTTCCCGGCTGGTCGGGGATCAACCACCTGGGGTGGCTGACGGCGCTCTACGAGCCGAGCGACGATCCCGGCGACCCGTTTCCGCCGGTGGACCGGCTGCGCGACCTCTATCGCGACCCGGAACGCCTTGAGCGTGTCCATCGGCCCGGCCTGTTCCCGCTCGAGGCGTTCGCCGGGGCGGTTCCTTCGGAGTACGTCTTCTACCACCGGTACCCCGAACGCGCGGCGCGGCGCGCCCGGCAGGCCGCGAAGACCCGGGGCGCGGCGATCCTCGAATTCGAGGAGCGGCTCTTCGCCGCCCCCGGCCGCGGCGATCCGGCGGAGGCCTACCAGCGGGCGCTCGCCGAGCGGGAGGGCTCCTACTTCGCCATCGAGACCGGCGCTTCCAAGCGCGACGGACCAACCCGCTTCCAGGCGCCCGTGGCCTCCGGCTACGACCGGATCGGGCTGGCGGTGGTCCGGGCCCGAAGCGGCGGGAGCGGCGCCGGCGAGGTCCTCGTGGTGAACACCCGGAACCGGACGCCGGTCGGGGGCCCCGCGGTTCCCGAACTCCCCACCGGGGATGTGGTGGAGGTGGCGTCACGGGTGGACGGGGACGGCGTGCGCCCCATCGCCCAGCCCCCGCTCCCGCCGGCGGACGCCGCTCTGCTCCGGAGGGTCCGGGCGGCCGAGAAGGAGATCGCCCGCGCCGCCGTGGTCACCGACGTGGCGCGGGCCTCGGAGGCGCTTCGGGAACACCCTGCGGGCGGGCGCCGGGCAGCGGCGATCCTGCCGCGGCTCCGGGTCCCCCGCGAACCCTCGGGCAGGTCCAGGGGCTAGGATCGCGGGTCGTGATGGGATCGCCGCACCCGACAAGGACTTTCCTCCCGGCGCTGGCTTGCGGGCTGGCGCTCGTGGTGGCGGCGCCTCCGGCCGACGCCCAGCCGCCGACCCTGCCGGGAGAACCGGGGGATCCGTTTGGGGCGGATCCGTTCGGCGACCGCTTCGGCCCGGGGGACGACCCGGAGATCGAGTCCATCGTGCGGACCGCGCTCTTTGCCAGAAATGGCGCGGCCCGAAACCGGGCGCTCCGCCACCTGGTCGATCGGGACCAGAAGGATGTGGTCCCGGCGTTCATCGCCACCCTGCGGGTCCTGCCCGACGAGGACGGACGACTGCTGCGGGCGCTCCAGCGGCTGAGTCGGGCCCGCATCGGACGGGACTGGAAGGCGTGGATGGAGTGGCAGGAAGAGCACACCGAGATCCGCCCCTTCCCCGGTTTCGACGCTCTCAAGGGCGACATCCTGGCGGGGATCGACGAGGGCTTCCGCAGCTTCGTCCACCGAGGGGTGCGGCACGAAATCCGCCTGGAGGAAATCGTCTGGGGCGGCGTGACCAAAGACGGGATTCCGGCGCTCGTGAACGCGAGGCAGATTCGTCACGCGGCGGCCTCCTGGCTCACCGGGCGGGAGCTCGTGTTCGGGGTGGAGATCGCCGGCGACGCCCGGGCCTATCCGCTGCGGATCCTCGACTGGCACGAGATGTTCAACGACGTGGTGGGCGGCGTCCCGGTGTCGCTCGCGTACTGCACGCTCTGCGGGTCCGGGATCCTCTTCGACACCCGCGTCCCGGGGCGGAAGGAGCCCTTCGTGTTCGGCTCCTCGGGGCTCCTCTACCGGTCGAACAAGCTCATGTACGACACGGAGACCGAATCGCTCTGGAACCAGTTCACCGGCCGCCCGGTGGTCGGGGAGCTGACCGGCTCCGGGATCGGGCTGAAGATCCTGCCGGTCGTGATTTCGAGCTGGGAGGATTGGCGCCGGGCCCATCCAGAGACCACGGTGCTGTCGCTCGAGACCGGCTATCGCCGCGACTACCGGCCCGGCCAGCCCTACGGGGCCTACTTCGCCAGTCCGGAGCTCATGTTCCCGGTGGTGGTCCGCGACCGGCGGCTGGCGCCGAAGGACCGCATCTTCGTGCTCCGGCACGGCGAGAGCGAGATGGCCTGGGCGCTCTCGCTGTTCGACGGCGGGGCGGTGCTGCACGACCGGGTGGGGCCGCTGGACGTGGTGCTGGTGGGAACCGGGGAAACGGAGACCGTCCGCGCCTACGCCTCCGGCGGGCGAAGCTTCGCGGCGGTCGCCGGCCATCCGGCAGCTCTCGAAGACGAGGAGAGCGGCCGCTGGCGCATCGCCGAGGACGGGCTCCACGGACCGGCCGGGGAGCGGCTCGACCGCCTGGCCGGCCACGTTGCCTATTGGTTCGCCTGGGCCAGCTACATGGACGACCGCCCCCTGCGGGCGCCGTGATCCCCGGCCGGGGACTGTCGCCGTCGGCTCCGGGCACGCGCCGGCTCTCCCGGCGGGCGGCGCCCCCGCCGGCCGAGACGGCAACGCCGACCCCATCGAGAGCCGGATTTCCGGAGGCGCCGGTCATCCCGAAGGCGAAGTACGAGGTGGGCTCCTTCTGGACCGCCCGCCAGCGCCAGGCGGACCGGATCCACGAGATCTCCTACCGCGCCTGCTTCAAGCCGCAACTGCCGCGCACCTTCATCGAGCGCTTCACCGCTCCCGGGGACATCGTCTACGACCCCTTCATGGGGCGGGGCACGACGCCGGTCGAGGCGGCGCTGCTCGGTCGGATTCCCTACGGAAACGACCTCGCCCCGCTCAGCCGGGTCCTCACCGAGCCCCGGATCAATCCTCCGGCGCTTCTCGACATCGCCGCCCGGCTGGCCCGGATCGACTGGCGGGCCGCGGCCGCGGGGGATGACCCGGACCTCCTCGCGTTCTATCACCCGGAGACGCTGGCTCAACTGGAGTCGCTGCGGCTTCACCTCGGCCGGCGGCCGCTCGACAAGGTGGACGCCTGGATCCGCATGGTCGCGGCGGCTCGGCTCGCCGGCCATTCGCCGGGATTCTTCTCGGTCCGCACGATGCCCCCGAACCAGGCGGTGGCGCCGGAGCGGCAGCGGCGCCTCAACGAGCGCAGCGGACAGGCGCCCGAGGCGAGACGCGTTCCCGACCTGATCCTGAAGAAGTCGAAGTCCCTCCTCTCCCAGCGGATTCCGCGCGCGCCCCGGTCCCTGTTCCTGACCAGCCGGTCGGACGACACCCCCGAAATCGGTGACGGCGAGATCTCCCTCACCGTCACCTCGCCGCCGTTCCTCGACGTCGTGGACTACGCCCGGGACAACTGGCTGCGCAACTGGTTTCTCGGATTCGCAAACGAAGACCTGTCGGTCCACCGCGA
>JAAXGQ010000032.1 GCA_012271265.1 Vicinamibacteraceae bacterium | reverse complement strand
CGGTCGGTCGGCACGGCGGCGCTGGCGGTACGAGACTGAGGGAACCAAGGGCGGCGTAGGCCGGCGAGAACGCCGGCGATCCATGAGGCCGGCGCTCCAGGGGGGCGGCGACTGGCGGCAGGAGACTGCGTGAGGGAGCGACGGGGCGGCGCAGGCCGGCGAGGACGCCGGCGCTCCAGGGGGCCGGCGCTCCAGGGGGGCGGCGACTGGCGGCAGGAGACTGCGTGAGGGAGCGACGGGGCGGCGTAGGCCGGCGAGGACGCCGGCGCTCCAGGGGGCCGGCGCTCCAGGGGGGCGGCGACTGGCGGCAGGAGCTGCGTGAGGGAGCGACGGGGCGGCGCAGGCCGGCGAGGACGCCGGCGCTCCAGGGGGCCGGCGCTCCAGGGGGGCGGCGACTGGCGGCAGGAGACTGCGTGAGGGAGCGACGGGGCGGCGCAGGCCGGCGAGGACGCCGGCGCTCCATGGGGCCGGCGCTCCGGGGGGGGTGGCGCTCGAGGGGGGTGGCGCTCCGGTCGGGGAGTTAGCGGGAGCGGGACTTTGCGGGGGAGGCGGGGTCCGGCTGGGGGTCGGTGGCGGTGGGGGCCCAGGGGTCGTCGAGACCGGCGCCGGGGCAGAAGTCGCCGGTGTCCAGGAAGTGGGTGTGGAGGCATTCGAGCGTCGAACCGAGACCCAGCAGCAGCTCGACGGTCTCCGGGAACGGAACGCGGGTGAAGAAGCCGGCCCGGCCTCCCCGCGCCATGTCCGCCGTGGACTGACCTAGGCGCGTGATCGCGGTGACGTCCCCACCCCGGGACACGAGGTACTCGATGAGCTCGTTGTCACCCCGGGACGCAGCGTAGTGCATCGGGGTGTAGAGCCAGGAATCCCGCTGGTTCACGTCCGCGCCGAGTTCCTCGACCAGGTACATCACCGCGGGAAGGAACTGATCCGGCCGGTTCCGGACGCTGAAGGCGCCCAGCCCCAGGTATCCGCCCCCCGCCACGGCATGGATCGGCCAGGCGTTGGGCGCCCCCTCCGGGATCCAGGGGAGCGCGGAGTCTTCCTGCTGGCGGCCGTCCTGCTGCCGGCGCTCCCGCATCCCGACCTCGGGCCAGCGGGTGGGAGTGTGGGGGTTCGCCCCGTGCGCGACGAGAAGGCGCATCGCCTCGATGTCCTGGGCGAAGGCGGCCCGCCAGAACGGAGTCGCCCCCGTGAGGTCGATGCCCATCTTGGTGAGCCCGAATTCCCAGTACCAGAGATGGGTGTTGAGGCGGGGGTTGGGGTCGGCCCCGGCGCCGAGCAGCGCTCGGAGCACCTCCATGTGCCCGGAATCCTGCAGATCCTGCGCCCGGGGCTGCGGGTAGTTGGACTTGGGCGCCCACTGCGTCTGGAGGGCGGCGAAGAGCGGCGTGAGGCCGTCCGTCGAAGCGGCGAGATCCGGATCCGCCCCGCGCTCGATGAGAACCAGGGCCAGATCGAACTGGCCGTTCAGAGTCGCCATCAGGAGGGGGCTGGTGCCGTCGGCGCTGACCTGGTTGATGTCCGCGCCGCCGTCGAGAAGGGCCGACGCGGCTTCGACGTGGCCTTCGCGGGCGGCGTGGAGCAGCGCGGTCATGGCGCCGGTGCGGCCGACGAGAACCTCGCGGTAGGGCGGGCGCACCACGTCGGGACCGCCGGGATAGTCGGGGCCGACGCGGGCGAGCGCGTGGGGGCTGACCTCGCCGACGTCATGGCCGGAACGGAGAAAGTCGCGCTGGGCGCGGACAGCGGCCTGGACATCGGCCGGACTGGGATCCCTGGACCATGCGGCGTTCGGATCCACCCGAGGGCCGAACGGGCCGGGGATCTGGCGCGGGGCGCCGATGGCTTCGCGGAAGCGGCGGTTGGCTTCGCGGTCCAGCGCCACCGCCGGCAGGACATCCACGGCTTCGGTCGCAAGGCCCGGATCGGCGCCGGCGGCGAGCAACGCCGTCACGGCGGCGGCGCGGTTCGCGGCGGCGGCGAAGATCAGGGGTGTCTGGCCCGCGGACCCCGCCCGGGCATCGGGATCGGCGCCGTGGTCGAGCAGCGCGGCCACGGCCGGCCCGCCTCCGATGGCGCCGGCGGCGAGATGCAGCGGGCTCACGCCGCTGCTCGTCGTGGCCGCGTTCGGGTCCGCCCCGGCCTCGAGCAGGGAGAGGACCACGGCGGTGTGTCCGCCCCGGGCGGCCACGTGGAGCGGCGTGTGGGAACCGATGCGCGTCCCGGCCTCCACCGGGGCGCCCGCGTCGAGGAGCGCTGCCGCCACCTCCGGATGCCCGCCCTCGGCGGCAAGGTGCAGCGCGGTCAGGCCGTCGCCCCGCGCCGCGTTCACGTCCGCTCCTTCCTCGAGGAGGGACCGGACCACGGCGGCATCCCCGTCGCGGGCTGCCGCGAGCAGCCGGGCGTCGGCGTCGGTCGCAGTGTCCTGCGCCGCTAGCGCGGCAGGGAGGATCGCCGCGACCAGCAGGGAACGCGCGATGGTCTTCATGCCGCAACGCTCCCGTCGGTCGCCGCCGCGCCGCCGGCTTCGAGCGGGAACACGCCGTCGCTGTCGCCGAACGAGGTCATCTCCGGGTGTCCGATCTTCTGCATCAGGCTCACGAAGGCGTTCGCCATCGGCGTCCCTTCCGGCGCCCGCAGGTGGAGGCCGCCTTCGAGCGCCCCGTTCGCCCGGCCGAGCAGGACCAGCGGCGCCCGGCGGTGGTTGTGGAGGTTGCCGTCCGCCATCGCCGAGCCCCAGACGATCGCGGTCTTGTCCAGGAGCGAGGCGTCTCCGTCCATCGTGCCGCGCATCTTCTCGAGGAAGTAGGCGAGCTGGCCGAGGCGGTAGGTGTTGATCCGGTTGAAGTCCATGATGTCCTCGGGCACGTTGCCGTGGTGCGAGGCCCCGTGGACGGACTTCGTCGTCCCGCTGTCGGGGAAGGTCCGGTTCGACTGGTCGAACCCCGTCTTGAAGCTGATGACGCGCGTGAGGTCGGTCTGCAGCGCGAGCAGCTGCAGGTCGAACATCAGCTGCATGTGCTCCACGAACGAATCCGGGACCCCGGACGGGGCATCCGGCATCGCCCGCTCCTCCCCGCTGTCATTCCGCGCCTCGACGAGCTGGATCCGCCGCTCGATCTCGCGGATGTGGTCCACGTACTCGTCGAGCGCGACCTGGTCCGCGGCGCCCAGCGTCTTGCGGAGCCGGGTGACCTCGGTGGCGATCCAGTCGATCATGCTGCGGTCGGTGCGGCGTCGCGCCGCCCGGTCGGCGGCCGAGTCGCCGGCGCCGAACAGCCGCTCGAAGACGACCCGAGGCTCGCGGATCGCCGGCAGCGGATGGCTGGGCGAGGCCCAGGCGAGCGAGGTCGTGTAGGCGCAGTGGTAGTTGTAGGCGCAGCCGCCGCCGCGGTCGATGCCCTCGATGCAGAGTTCTAGCGAAGGGAGCGCCGTCTCCTGGCCGTAGCGCTGCGCGTGCAGCTGGTCCATCGAGACGCCGATGAAGATGTCGGACCCCTGCGTCTGGCGGGGATGGGCCTGCGTCAGGAACACCGCCGTGGTGCGGTCGTGGTCGCCGCCGATCTCCTCCGCCCGATGCGCTTCCGCCGAGCGGCAGTCGGTGTTGCTCACGATCGTCATGTACTCGCGGAACCGCTCCAGCGGCTTGAGCTGGCTGTCCGCGACGAACTCGAAGCCGCGGCCGGTCAGGGCCGGGGCGAAGAGGTGCTGGGCGTCGCCCCAGTCGCTGGACCCGGCGACGCCCATGGACTCCTCGATGCAGACCAGCCGGGTGAAATCCGCCGTCTTCCCCGAATCGGCCCACGCCCGTCCGGCGGGGACCATGGCGTCCAGGAAGGGCAGTGCCACGCTGGCGCCGGCCCCTCGGAGGAGCGTGCGGCGGGAGAGGTGAGCGCCAGTGATGATGTTCATGAGCCTGCTCCGCCGGGCATCCGGTCGGCGGATGCTTCCGTGGTTTCCTGCCCGTATGCGGCGGACGCGGGACGCGCCATCCGGAACGGGTCGCTGTTCACGACGCCGAGAATGAAGGAGGACATGCGGTAGCCGTCCGCCTCCGCCGCCCGGGCGATGGCCCGGATCCCCGGTTCGTCGAAGTACTCCGCGCGGCGTCCGATCGCGTAGGCGAGGAGGTGCGCGGTGAAGTTCCGGACCAGGGGAATCGGGCGCTTCACGAGGAGCGCGACGAGTTCGGCCGGCGTGCTCAGGTCCGTCCCGTCGTAGTAGGTCCCGCGCGTGTCGAGCGGGATGCCGTTCTCGCGGACCCGCACCTGGCCGGTCACGTCGTAGTTGTCGAGGGCGAGACCGATCGGGTCCATGAACCGGTGGCACGAGCGGCATGCCGGGTTCGCGCGATGCATCTCGAGCCGTTCCCGCGTGGTGAGGAGCCGCCCGCCCTGGGCCAGCACGGTGTCGTCGAAGGCGGGGGTGTTGGGCGGCGGGGGCGGCGGGGGCGTTCCCATCAGCACCTCCATCACCCACTTCCCCCTCAGGACCGGCGACGTGCGCGCGGACATGGACGTGAGCAGCAGCACGCTGCCGTGCCCGAGCACGCCCCGGCGGCTTTCGTCCGGGTAACGGACCCGTCGAAACCCGGACCCCGAAACCCCGGGAATCCCGTAGTGGGCCGCGAGGCGTTCGTTCAGGAAGGTGTAGTCCGCGGTGAAGAGTTCGAGCAGGCTGCCGTCCTCGCGCACCAGGTGGTCGAAGAACAGCTGCGTCTCCCGGACCAGGTCCTCGCGGAGCTGGCCGGTGAAGTCCGGGTAGAGGTACGGCTCGGGCTGGTTGTCCTCCGCGTCCTGGAGCCGGAGCCACTGGGCGGCGAAACGGGTCGAGAGCGCTTCGGCCCTCGGGTCCGCGAGCATCCGCCGTGCCTGGGTCTCGAGAACCGCCGGATCCGAAAGTCGTCCCTCCGAAGCCAGCGTCAGGAGTTCGTCATCGGGGCTTGCCGCCCAGAGGAAGAACGAGAGCCGCGACGCCAGGTCCACGTCGGTGATCCGGTAGCTGTTGCCGGCCCGGGCGTCGGGGGGCGCCTGTTCCAGCCGGAAGATGAAGGAGGGGCTGGCGAGGATCGCCTGGAGCGCGGTCCGCACGCCGATCTCGAAGCCCCCCCCGGCCGCGGCGCGATCGTAGAAGTTCATGGGGCCGGCGAGGTCTTGCCCGGTGACCGGACGTCGGTACGCCTCGCGGGCGAGCCGGGTCACGATGGACTCGGCGCAGGCCCGCGCGTCCCCGGAAGCGCCCGGAGCCGTCGCGTCATCCCCGTCCCGTCCCGGATGGCAATGGAAGATCCGGCGGCGGCTGGCGGTCTCGGAGAGCCCGGCGCTGCGGTTCGGGCCGGTGATCAGCAGTTCGCTCAGGTGGGGCAGCGCGGTGATCCCGTAATTCGCCCAGGACTGGGAGTCCTCGCCGCCGACGAAGGACCAGCCCGGCGTCTTCAGACGGTCCTCGTAGGGCCCCTCCAGGGTGCGCACGAAGGCCGCCGCAACCTGCCGCTGGCCCGCACGCACGAAGATCGGGTCGGTGCGCATCGGCACCGTCGAGCGGCCGCCGTGCTCGAGGGCAAAGAGGGCGACGCCCTCGCCGTCGATCGAGATGTCCACATCCTGAAAGCCGGTCCCCTGGCCGAAGAGCGTGCCGATCGAGATCACGTACTCCCCGTCCACCGGGAAGTCGTGCGTGACGACCATGCCGCCCCGGGTCCCGTAGGGAGTGCCCTCGATGTGGTCCCAGGCGTGTTGCGAGACGTCGATGGGGTTCGTGTACCTGGCGGTCCGGGAGGGCGCGTCCGGGTTGCCGACCGCGATCCGGCTGACCTCGGTGGCGGCCCGCAGGTAGGCCTCGAGGAGGGTCGTCGAAAGCCCCTGCGCATCCGACATGTTGTCGAAGGCGCCGAGGTAGGTGTCCGCCGGCAACCAGCGGCCGGCCTCGATGTCGAGATCGAGGAGGTCACGGATGACGCGCTCGTACTCGGCCTGGTTGAGGCGCTGGAAGCGGCGGGAGCCGGGGTTCGGCGCGCGGGCGGCGTCGTGGTCGACCACGGCCTCGAGCGTCTCGACGAGCGCGAGGAGGGTCTCGGGCGGCGGGCGGCGCTGGCCGGGTGGCGGCATCATCCCGGCGCGCAGCTTCCGGATCATCTTCTCGGCGGTGGGCGCCTCGGCGTGCGCCAGATCGACCTGGAAGTCCGTCAGGGTGAGGTTCCCGTTCCTGAGGCGCTCGTTGTGGCAGACCACGCAGTAGCGCTGGACCACGCGGTCGAGCTCGGGGGCATTCGCGCGGAGGCTGGTCTCCTCGCGTGCGGGTTCCGGGGGCGGCAGGGGCGGCGGGGCAGACCCGGACACAGGCTGCCCCATGAGGGCGACCCACAACCCGAGCACCGTGCCCATGCTTCCTGCCCTCAGGCGCTCGCCTCCCGAAAACCGTGGATGGGCATCAGGAAGTGCGACATGACGAGACCCGCAACCGGTAAAGATACCCGAACCGGATTCCCGCCGTTTTCCGGGGCGAGGCCGCGGGGGCCCTCCCGCCGGCCACCGCCTCCATGAGGCGCCTTGTCAGCGACGCACGAGTGCGGCAGGTAGCCAGGTATGGCCGTCGGATGGAGGCCGATCTTCGCCTCCGACGGTGCGGCGCAGGCCGGCGAGGACGCCGGCGCTCCATGGGACCGGCGCTCCATACGTCGGCGCGCGCCAGCATGGAGCGCCGTGTCCTCACCGGCCAGCGCGCACCGGGAGCGCCGGTGTCCTCACCGGCCAACGGTCGGTCGGCACGGAGACGCCGTCGGCAGGAGACTTCCTGAAGGGCCGACGGTGCGGCGCAGGCCGGCGAGGACGCCGGCGCTCCATGGGGCCGGCGCTCCATGGGACCGGCGCTCCATGGGGCCGGCGCTCCATGGGGCCGGCGCTCCATGGGACCGGCGCTCTCACCGGCCAGCGTGCGCATGGAGCGCCGTGTCCTCACCGGCCAACGACCACCGGGAGCGCCGGTGTCCTCACCGGCCAACGGTCGGTCGGCACGGCGACGCCGTCGGCAGGAGACTTCCTGAAGGGCCGACGGTGCGGCGCAGGCCGGCGAGGACGCCGGCGCTCCATGGGGCCGGCGCTCCATGGGGCCGGCTCTCCATGGGGCCGGCTCTCTCACCGGCCAGCGTGCGCTTGGAGCGCCGGTGTCCTCACCGGCCAACGACCACCGGGAGCGCCGGTGTCCTCACCGGCCAACGGTCGGTCGGCACGGAGACGCCGTCGGCAGGAGACTTCCTGAAGGGCCGACGGTGCGGCGCAGGCCGGCGAGGACGCCGGCGCTCCATGGGGCCGGGCGCTCTCACCGGCCAACGCGCGCTTGGAGCGCCGGTGTCCTCACCGGCCAACGGTCGGTCGCCACGGAGACGCCGTCGGCAGGAGACTGCCTGA
>JAAXGQ010000031.1 GCA_012271265.1 Vicinamibacteraceae bacterium | reverse complement strand
CGAAACCGCCGTACGCCCGTCGGTGAACCTCGTCTTCGCCATGCCGCTTGCCTGCCTCCCAGCGAGTGGACTTTTTAGGTCCGCGGGGGCCGCGAACGCCGTCGAGCGGCTCCGCCGCACCGGGGGCAGATCCCGTAGAGCTGGTGGCGGTGCCAGATGAGGCGGTAGCCGAACTGTTCGGCGATCTCGTCCTGGCGTTCTTCCACCTCCCGGGACAGGAACTCGTCGATCCGGCCGCAGCGAACGCAGATCAGGTGGTCGTGGTGCTGGCGCGAGAGCGCCGGCTCGAACCGGGTGAGTCCGTCCTTCAGATCGATCGAGGACGCGATGCCCGCCTCGAGGAACAGCCGCATGGCCCGATAGACCGTGGCCCGTCCCACGGACGGATCTGCCGTGCGGGCATCCGCGTGGACCTCGTCCACCGAGACATGGCCCCCCAGGCCCAGGAAGCGATCCAGGATCAACTCCCGCTGCCGCGACCTCTTGAGCCCGTTCTCCCGCGTGTAATCCTCCAACCGGTCAAAGGCCTCGTCGCGGATCGAACCCTTCGTCTCCGGCGCAGCGAACTCCCCGCCCCGGCTGGATGGCCCCTCGGCCGGCCGCACGTTGCCTCCGCCGTTCTCGAAACCAGCCATGCCCGGCCCGCAAGCCTATCCAAGCCCCTCCGGGCGGGGTCTGGCGGGTCCCGGGGCGTGTTCCGCGAATGTTGATCCCGTGCCGGGATCGGGCATGATTGCCGGCGGCATGATCGGTGTCCGGGCGCCCTGGTTGGCATGGGCCGATGGCGGCGGACGTGGCTGATCTTGCCGGCGGGAAGCCCGTCGGTTTCGGCCTCATCGGGACCGGCATGTCCGGCGGGTTCGTCGCCAGGGAACTCCAACATGTCGAGGGAGGCTTTCTCGTTGCGGTCTGCTCCCGCAGTCGGGAGCGGGTTCAGGCCTTCGCCGCCGAACACGGCGCCCCCCGCTGGTACACGGGGGTTCGGGAGCTCATCGCCGACCCGCAGGTCGACGTGGTCTGCGTGCTCACTCCCACCGGACTGCACGGCTCCATGACCGTGGCCGCCGCCCGCGCCGGGAAGCATGTTCTGGTGGAGAAGCCGATCGAAGCCACGGTCGCGGCGGGCGAGCACATGGTGCGCGTTTGCCGGGAACAGGGGGTCCGACTCGGGGTGATTTTCCAGATGCGGTTCGGCCGCGTCGCCCGGATGCTCGGAGAGCTGCTTCGGGGCGGAGGTCTGGGAGACATCTGGCTTGCCGATGCCTTCGACAAGGCGAGCCGCTCCCCCGCGTACTACGCCCGCGCCGCGTGGCGCGGTACCCGCGACCTCGAGGGGGGTGGGTGCCTCATGACGCAGTCCATCCACATCATCGACCTGATCCAGCACCTGGTGGGGCCGGTCGCGTCCGTGGTCGGACGGACCGCGACGAAACGCCACGCCATCGAGGTGGAGGACGCCGCCGTAGCGCTGCTTCGCTTCGACAGCGGCGCCATGGGGGTGGTGGAGAGCACGACGGCGATCCGCCCCGCACTCCGTTCCCGGATCGAGATCCACGGGGAGCGGGGCACGGTGATCGCGAACGCCCAGTACGACCAGTTCCTGGTGTGGGAGGTGGACGGGATCCCCGGGCCTCCCGACCTGCCGGAGAGTCCCGACTGGCTCGACACCGACGACCCGTGGGCGTATCCGCAGACGCGTCACCGGGTCCAGCTGCAGGACATGGCGGATGCGATTCGCGAGGACCGCGATCCGGTACTCACCGGCGAGGAGGCGCTCCGCTCGCTGCGGGTCGTCAAGGCGATCCAGCGCTCCTCCCGCCTCGGGCGCGAAGTCGCCGTCGCTCCCGCGCCAGATCGCTAACTGCGAGCGCGGACGCTGCCCCGGCGCCACACCGGGAGCGCCGGTGTCCTGTCCTCACCGGCCACCACACCGGCATCGTCCTCACGAACTCGGACTGGCACGAGGGCCAGCTCGTGGAGGCCCGGTCGCTCGATGGCTGCCGGTGGCGGGACGGGCGCGCTCCGCGGCAACCGACGCCAGCGCCGCTCGGAGCCGTGCCGGCGCCGGCTTCGTCCCGGGACACCGACCCCGCGCCGCAGGCGCCCGTCTTCGCCTGGCGCCTGCCGGATCGCTGCCGTTGGAGTAGTCTGCGCCGAGTCCCCGGGGCAGCGCCGGCGACCAGAAGCCGACCTCATCGTCAGGATCGGCGACGGCCTCAGCCCGAGCAGCGCCCCCGGGTTCGCAGCCTGAGCCTCAGCGAACGATTCGATCCTGCCACGCGGTGGGGGCGGTTCGCCCGACGCTTCGCCGGCGCCGTCTTCCTGTTTTTCCTGCTGAAGGGCCTCGTCTGGCTCGGCGTGTTCGCGGCCGCGGCGTGGGTGGCCCTCCGGTAGCTTCCGGTCCGAGCCGGCCATGCCTGGGGTGCGTCTCGCGCTTTCCACCGCGCCGGACCGCCGGACGGCCGAGCGGATCGCCCGGTTGCTGGTCGAAGAACGTCTCGCGGCGTGCGTGAACCTGGTCCCCGGAGTGAACTCCGTCTACCGCTGGAAGGGTCGGATCGAGCAGGACGAAGAGATCCTGCTGATCATGAAGACAACGGCAGCCGGGACTCCAGCTCTCCGGGATCGCCTCCTCGCCGTCCACCCCTACGACACTCCGGAGTTCCTGACGTTCGACGTCGCCGCCGGCGCCGCCCCTTACCTCGCGTGGGTGGTGGGGTCCATCGGCCCCCGGTAGCGCGCGCGAGCGCCTGTCTCAGGTTGGGGTAGGGCGTCGGGAATCGGGAGTGAGAACGACCCGGGCGTCCACGGGAACGACGCCGTGGGCGTAGACGAAGAGAGGATTCACTTCGGCCTCGGCCACCTCCGGCCAACGCAGCAGGCACTCCGCCACGGCGGCGGCCGCCTTCACCACCGCGGACCGTCGCCCCGCCGGACGCCCCCGATGGCCCCGAAGCAGCGCATCCACCGCCAGTTCGCCGAGAGCCGCGTCGAGTTCCTCCGCGCTTGCCGGAACCACTCGGTGAACGACATCGGAGAGCGCCTCCACGAGCGTGCCGCCGGCGCCGAGCGTGATCACCGGTCCCAGTTGCGGATCCCGGAACGCGCCCACGAGCAGCTCGGCGACCGGCGCCGCGAGCATCGGCGTCACCGTCGCCGCCGGGGCCTCCGGCGGCAGCCCGCGCACCGCCGCCCAGGAGCGGGCCGCGGCGGCAATCCGCTCGAAGGCCGCCGACGCCGCATTCCCGCCCGACACCCCGAGTTCCACGCCGCCGGCATCGGATTTGTGGAGGATGGTCCGGGACAGCAGTCGGATCGCGACCGGTCTCCCGGCCCGCGCCGCTGCCGCCGCGGCTGCCCCGGCGGACCCCACCACCTCCAGCGGCGGAAAGCGCAGATCCACCGACCCGAGCAGCGTCCGCGCCTCCTGCTCGTCGAGGCCCACGCGGGCCTCGCGTCGTGCCGCCTCGATGACCTCCCTTCCGCCACCCGGCCCGGGCGGCCCCCGGCGGGGCCGCGGCCCCGGCCAGCGCACGGGCCCGGCAAGGACCGACCCCCGGCTCTGGAGTTCCGCCGCCGCCCGGCAGGCTGCTTCGAGCGAGCCGATGACCGGAACCCCCGCCGCCGCGAGCGCGAGAAGCGCCTCGCTTCCATGGCCGGCGTACTGGGAGTGCACCACGAACCCCTTCCCGGCTGCCCGCATCACGGCGGCCATGCCCCGGGCCGCGGCGACTTCCGAGGCGGCCAGTGTCTCGGAGAAACGAATGGCGTAGCCGCCGAACATGCCCACAAGCAGCACCGTCCCGACCCCGGGGTCGCCCGCGAGCAGCTCCAGGGCTGGAAGAAAGACCCCGGGGTCGGCGTCCGCCGCGCCGGCCACGTCCACCGGGGTCTTCACCGCGGCGGCGGGTCCGAGCCGTTTCCGGAGCGCCGTCGAGGTTTCCTCGCGGAGCCGCGCCGTCGGGGCGCCCAGCTCGTTCAGCGCGTCGCTCACCAGCGTGCTCTGTCCGCCCCCGTCGGACAGCACCCCCACGCCGGTCGGCGGCGGCCCTGGAGGCTGTGAAGCCAGGGCGGCCGCCACCGGCACGAGCTCGTCGGTGCGGGTGACCTCGACGATCCCCGCCTGCCGGAACCCGGCGCGCAGTCGGTCGTAGGGCCCGGCGACGGCGCCGGTGTGGGACAGCGCCGTCCGGGCGCCCTCCGCCGTACGCCCCGACTTCAGCGCCAGGACCGGTTTCGCCCGGCTCACCCGGGCTCCCACCTCGAGCAGGCGCCGTGCATCGCAGCATCCCTCGAAGTGCATCACGATGGCGGTCGTCCCCGCGTGGCCCCCGAGGTAGTCGAGCACCTCGGCGAACCCCACGTCACACTCGTTGCCGAGACCGCAGCAGATCGAGATCCCGAGCCCTGATCCGCGGACGAGCTCGTCCATCAGCCCCAGGGCGATGTTGCCGGACTGCACCACCAGCGCGACGCCGCCCGCGCGCACGCCGGGCGCCCCGATCAGGTTGATCCCGCGAGAGAGGTTCAGGAGGCCGGACGTATTGGGCCCCAGAATGCGCACCCCGGCCTCCCGTCCGGCCCGCCGCAGCCGGGCTTCGAGGCGGGACCCGGCGGCGCCGGATTCGCGAAAGCCGACCGCGAGCACGATCGCCGCCCCCACGCCCCGGGCTCCGCAGTCGCGGACCAGCGCTGGCGCGGCCGCCGCGGGAACCGAGAGGACGGCAAGGTCCACGCCTTCGGGGAGATCCGTGACCGAGCGCACCGCCCGCCGCCCGACGATGCGCCCCCCACCCCGGTTGACCGGAAAGACCCGGCCCGCGTAGCCGGACCGGTCCAGGGCGCGCAGGATCTGGTGCCCGCGTTTTTCCGGGTGGACGCTTGCCCCCACGACCGCGATGGAACGCGGCTCGAAGAGACGGAGAAGCCCACCCCCGCCTGCTGTCATGTTCCTCGGAAACGGGGGGGACGACCTTCCGCGAAGGCGCGAACGCCCTCACGCCAGTCGTCGGTCCCGAAGATCTCCTCGAGCGCGGCCTGTTCCGCGGCGAGGGCCGCTTCCCGGCTTCGGGAGGGAGCCGCGCGAAGGAGCTGCTTGGCCTTCGCCAGGGGGCGCGGCGCCCGACGCGCCAGCCGCCCGGCGAGCAGAATGGCCTCGGGCAGCACCTCCTCGGCCGGCAGCGCCCGATGCACCACGCCGAGAGCCGCGGCCTCGGCTCCGGAGAAGAAGTCACCCAGATAGAGCAGTTCGCGGGCCCGGACCGTTCCCACCCGCTCGGGAAGGGTGTAGGTCACCCCACCACCAACGAAGGTGCCGATCGCGATTTCGGGAAGGCGCAGCTTCGCGTCCGAAGCAGCGATGGCGAAGTCGGCGGAGAGAGCCAGCTCCAGTCCGGCGCCGATCGCGGGGCCGTTCACCGCGGCCACCACCGGGATGCCGATCGTCTGCAGGAGGCGGTTCGCCGTCTGGCCGAGAGCCGCGTAGCGCCGGCGCCCGGCGCCCGTCGGCGGGGCTTCCCGGTGCTGCTTGAGGTCCGCTCCGGCCGAGAAGGCGCGTCCGGCGCCGGTGAGCACGACCGAGCGGACGGCGGAGTCGGCATCCGCGCCTTCGAGGGCGTGGATGAGCTCCTCGTAGAGCGGGGCGGTGACGGCGTTCAGGCGGTGGGGGCGGTTCAGGGTGAGGACCAGCACCGGCCCCTGCCGCGCTCTCAGGACGTCCGTGGTGACGGTGTTGTGCATGGGACCCATCCGCCGACTGCGGTTCGCCCGCGCGGTTCCTCGTCAACGCTATCTCGCGCGGACCCGTTCCCCTCCGATCCAGGGCCGTTCTACCCCGCTCGACCGGCAGGGGCCGGTGAGGACACCGGCGCTCCATGACTGGTGCGCCCTGACGTACGGATCGGCCCCATGGAGCGCCGGCGTCCTCGCCGGCCTGCGCCGCACCGTCAGTCCCATAGGCAGTCTCGATCGCCTGCAGGTGAAGCTGGGCTGACGCCAACGATCCTGGTGGAGGGCGACACGGGCGGGGGATGCGGGAGCGCGCCGCGCCAGAGCCGGCCTGGCACGCGCTCCGGGCGGGTCACTGGAGTTCCACTTCGGCGGCTTCCCCGAGCCCCAGATAGATCCGCACCCGGGACAGTTGCCCGCCGGCGATCCGGAAGAAGGCCGCCCCGGGAACGTGCCAGCGGATCCCGGTCTCGCGGTGGGTGCCGGACAGGCCGAACTCCGCAGCGACGAACGGCCCTCCCCAGGGTCCGTCGGTCTCCGGCAGGAGCGCGGCGGAGACTTCGGCGGCGGTGGTGACCTCGATCCGGACGGAGTGATCCCCCCACTCCTGCTGCAGCCGGTCGATGAGCATGCCCACCTTCTCCCGTCCCCAGAAGGTCGTCGTGCCCCGCTGGTGGGCGCCCGAAGGGCCCTGGATGTGGAGCGCGTCCTCCCGATAGACGTTCAGAAACGCCGCACGCCGCTCCTCACTCCCGTCGAGGTCTTCGAGCAGCCGGAACCAGCGCTCCACAAGTTCCCGTCCGGAGGCCTCCACGGGTTCCTGCCGCCCCGCCGCCGGCAGCGCCAACAGGGCCGCGGCGAGCCCCGCGAGAACTGCCCGGACTCCTCGCTTCCGCATGGTTCGGAGATTATGCGGTTTCGGCCCCTTATCCTCTTGAGCCACGCCTGTGAGGAACCCTCTCCGTTCCGACTGGTTCCAGCGGGTCCTGCTGCCGGGATTCTGCTTCCAGTCGATGATCATCGCCGGGGGTTACGGCACCGGGCGGGAACTCGTCGACTTCTTTCTGACCAAGGGAGTTGTCGGCGGTCTCCTCGCGATGACCCTCGTCACCGTGCCGCTGTGGTCGGCGGTCTGCGCCCTCACTTTCGAACTGGCGCGCCGGGCCCGGGCCTGGGACTACCGGACGTTCGCGCGAACGCTCCTCGGGCGGGGCCACTGGGCCTACGAGGTCCTCTATCTCGCCTCCCTCGTCGTCATCGTGTCGGTCGTCGCCGCCGCCGGGGGCGAAATCGTCTCACGGGCCTTCGGCATCCCCTACGCGGTCGGCGTGGCGGTCATCATGGTCGCCGTCGGCTGGCTGGTTCTTCGAGGCACGACCACGGTGGAGAACTTCCTCTCCTTCTGGTCCCTGGCCCTCTACGCCGTCTATTCCCTGGTTCTGCTCGCGGCCGTCCGGGCCTTCGGACCGCAGATCGCCGCGGCGTTCGGCTCCGGGGAGATCACTTCGGACTGGGCGCTCGGCGGCGCCGAGTACATGGCCTACAACGTGGGGACCCTCCCGGCCCTCCTGTTCTGTGCCCACCACCTCCGCACCCGGCGCGACGCGGTGATCGCCGGGGTGCTCGCCGGCCCGATCGGGATCATTCCGGCGGTCCTCTTCTTCATCGCCATCGCCGGCCTCGGCCCCGGGATGGTGGATGAGACGGTGCCCTCGCTCACCCTCCTGACCCGCCTGGGGTCCCCGATCCTGCTCGTGGCGTTCCAGGTCGTCCTGTTCGCCACGCTCATCGAGACCGCGACCAGCCTGATTCACGCCTTCAACGAGCGGGTCGCGAATGCCCTGAAGGAGCAGGGCCGCCGGCTCGACCCTCGCGTGCGGCCGCTCACCTCGACCGTCGTGCTGCTGGTCGCGGTGCTCCTGGCCCAGGCTGGACTCGAGGACCTGATCGGCATCGGCTACCGGATCCTTACCTACGGCTTCTGGCTGATCTTCATCCTGCCGCTCCTGTGGTGGGGCGTGCGCCGGTTCCCGCGCCGCGACGACGCCGTCTGAAGCGCGCCTGCCCCGCCCCCTAGAATGAGCGGGCCGGCCGTTTTCGGCCAAAGGAGAAAAGCCATGCGACGGACTGCTTTCTTTCTCGTTCCGGTCAGTCTCGGCGCGCTCGCGCTCGCGGCAGCATCGCCCGAAGCCGTTCCGAGGCGCGTCCAGGAAGCTGACACCATGACCTTCTTCCTGACCAGCCGTGGTCCCGGCGACGGGGCCAACCTCGGGGGGCTGGACGGGGCCGACGCCCACTGCGCGATCCTCGCGGAGGAAGGGGGCGGGGCTTCGGGGCTCACCTGGCGCGCCTATCTGAGCACGGTGGGCGACGAAGTCGTCCACGCGAAGGACCGCATCGGCAGCGGCCCCTGGCACAACGCCAACGGGGTGATGGTCGCCCGGGACCTCAACCACCTCCATAGCGAGGAAACCGGTCTCGGCAAGGAAGGCTCGCTCTCGGAGGCCGGCGACGTGATCAGCGGCCGCGGGGACGACGTCAACCGCCATGACATCCTGACCGGCAGCGGCATGGACGGGTCGGCGTTCATGGGAGACGGCGACACCACCTGCTCGAACTGGACCTCGAACGCTTCCGACGGCAGCGCTCGCGTCGGCCACCACGACCGGATCGGCGGTGGCGAGAATCCGAACTCCTGGAACTCCGCCCACGGTTCCCGGGGCTGCGGGCAGGAGGATCTCCGGGGGACCGGAGGCGACGGCCTGTTTTACTGCTTCGCGCATCGCTAGGGTTCGCCGGGCCGCGGGGTCTGTGTTCCGGGTCCCCGCCGCCCACCCGAGCCCATGACCGCATCTCCGGCTGAACCGGCCCCGACGGGCCGCCTTCTCGAAGCGTTTCGCGAGATCGGGCGCAGTCTGGAACTGGGGCGAACGGCGGAGAGCGTCCTCACCGCCGCCGGCCTGGTGATTCCCCATGCCGACTGCGTCTCCCTGACGATCGTCGGCCTGGACCCGATGCGCGTCCTCTGCCGGCGGGCGCGCGGCGACCGGGCCGCGCTGCACCGCGGCCCGGAGGCGGAGCTCGCGGAGAACGGGATCATCCAGCGGGTGGCGGCGAGCGGATCGTCGGAACGGATTGCCCTCGTGGAGACGGGCGCCGCCGATCCCGACCTCACGCCGGGGACGGCTTCCGCTGTCGCGGTGCCGGTGCTCGGCGCCGGGGGAAGGCGGCTCGGGGCACTGCTGGCGGAGGCCGGGACGGCGAACGCATTCGGTCGCAGGGACCGGGCCCGCCTCCGCGACTTCGCCGCCGGCGCCGCGCCGGCCCTCGAGCGGGTCCTCTTCTACGAGGCCGCGGTGGAGGGGCGCCGCCTGCTCTCCGAGATGGAGGTGGCGGGGAAGGTTCTCCAGGACCTCCTCCCGCACGACCTCCCGGTGCTCGCGGGGCTGGACGTCGGCGCGGTCTACGAACCCTGTTCCCAGGTCGGGGGGGATTACTACGACTTCGTGCCGCTCGCGGAGGATCGCTGGGGCATCGCGGTCGCGGACGTGGCCGGGAAGGGCATCCCGGCGGCGCTTCTCGTCGCGGCGCTCCGGGCGTCGATCTTCGCCATGGCGAATTCCGGCTTTGCCCTCCGCACGATCATGGAGCGGACGAACCGGCTTCTCTTCGAGTCGGTGCGGGAAACCCGCTACGCGACCCTCTTCTACGGCGTGCTCGACGTCCCGCTCCGGCGCATCATCTACATCAACGCCGGGCACCAGCCGCCGGTCCTGGTCCGCGCCGGCGGCGAGGTGGAGTTGATCCATGCCGGCGGCCTCCCGGTGGGGCTGTTCCCGAAGCCGCGCTACTTCGAGCAGGACCTGCAGCTCGACTCCGGAGACCTCCTTGCCCTCTACACCGACGGCATCACCGAATCATCCGACGGCGACGGGGAGCTCTACGGCCGGGAGCGGCTTTCCGACCTCCTGTCGCGAGAGCGCGGGCGTGGAGCCACCGCCGCCGATGTCTGCGAGCGCGTCGTGCGCGCCGCGCGCCGGTTCCGTCGCGGCGCCCCCGACGACGACGCGACGGTGGTCGTCCTCCGCGCTCCCTGACGCCGGGAGCAGCGCGTCAGGTCAGGACTCGAACCGGCGCAGCCACGAGCCGATCTGCCGCACTGCCTCGACGAAGCTCGGGGCGATGAAGTAGAACGGCTGGAGAGCGGTCGGATCGAAAGGCGTCGCCGCGATCACGTCGCAGTCGAACCGCCGCAGCTCGGCTCTCCGGAGGTGGTCCATCTCGTCGACCGACGAGAGCAGACCGGCGCCGTATGCCTTGGCGACGCCGTCCTCGAGGGCGGCGCCGAACTCCAGACTGAACCAGTACAGACGCGCCAGTTGCTCGACACCCTCCTCGCTCGCCCGCCGCGCGGCCCGGCCGAACGCGCGGCTGAGGTCGGCGTAGAACGGGTGGGCGAAGGAAGCGGCGTGACCGATGAGCTCGTGGACGATGTCCGGTTCGGGGGTGTAGAGCGGCCGGCTCGGGTGTCGGATGTACTGCGTCGACAGGAAGACGCGGTCCGCGAGGAAGGAGAGGAAGGCCCCCGCCGAAACCAGCCCGGCCACCGGCAGCATCCGGAACCCGGTCCGGGGCCGGATGCGCTCGTTCACGTCCTCGAGCTGGGGAATGCCGTCGCGCTCCAGCCCCACCATGTCCACCGAGTCCCGGTACTCGGCCACCGCGAAATCCCGGTGCCGAGGCTCGAGAAGTTCCCGGACCGTCCGCCAGACCGCGTTTTCTTCCGGGGTGTAGTCCACTCTCGGAGCGGGATCGCCGGGGACGTAGTCGAGAGCGAGACGGGCGATTTCGTTGCGGCGCGCCCGGTATGCGGGGTCGCGGAAACCGGGGTGATCCTGGTCCAGGGGAACCAGCTCCAGCCCCGCGCCGGGAGCGTCCGCCGGCGGAATCTCGGCCACCGCAGCGTCGTTCATGGGACGGGAATCCTACGCCCGAGGCCAGCACTTCGGCGTCGCGCCCATCGCCTCCACGACCTACGCCCCCGGCGCTCCCATGTCCACGGACCGACCCGGATCGTTCACGTCGCGAGCGCCCTCGCCCGGGCAGCGCGCAGCGGGGCCGTCAGGTCAGAAGGCCGGCGGCCAGGAAGCCGATCACGGCGGCGCCGCCGCCGAGGAGGGCGTAGGGGAGCTGGGTGTTCACGTGGTCCACGAGGTCCGACCCCGAGGCCATCGAGGCGATGATCGTCGTGTCCGAGATCGGCGAGCAGTGGTCGCCGAAGATTCCCCCGGAGAGCACGGCGCCCACCACCAGCGGCGCGTCGAGCCCGAGTGCGGCGGCGGCCGGAATCGCGATCGGCAGCATGATCGCGAAGGTCCCCCACGAGGTCCCGGTGGAGAACGCGACGGCCGAGGTGACCACGAAGAGCACCGCCGGGACCAGCCAGGCGGGCATGGCGGCGTCGGCGATCCCGGCGAGGTAGACGCCGGTCTCCAGGTCGCGCGCCACCCCGGAGATGGCGAACGAGAGCAGCAGCACGGTGACGACCGGGACCATGCCCCCCGCGCCCTTGAGGACCAGGTCCACGGTGTCCTGGAGGCTGATCACCCGCTGGGCCAATCCCATCCCTGCCGCCACGAGCGTCGCTGCGAGCACCGCCCAGAGCACCGACGTGCCTCCGTTGCCCTGGAGCAGGTTGCCCTCGCCGGTGATCAGCAGCCCGACGAAGATCATCACCAGCAGGACCGCGAGCGGGACCACCATGCTGGAAGGCTGCTCCCGGGCGCCGGGAGCCGGGCCGGCGCCGAGCACCTCGGTGGAGGCCAGGGGGCGCGCTCCGGGGCGGAGCACCTGGCCGGTCTCGCGGGCTCGCGTCTGGGCGCGCTTCATGGGGCCGAAGTCGCGCCCCGAGAGGCCGAAGAAGAACGCCAGCGCCAGCGCGGCCAGCGCGTAGAAGTTGAGCGGAATGCTGGCGGCGAGGAGCGCCACGCCGCTTTCGATCCCGAGGGTCCCCAGGATGGCGATGACCAGCGCGCCCCAGGCGTTCAGCGGAATCAGGATGCAGACCGGAGCCGAAGTCGAATCGGTGAGATAGGCGAGCTTCTCTCGCGACAGGCGGAAGCGGTCGAAGAGCGGGCGGGCGGCGGTCCCGCTGACGAGACAGGTGATGCTGGACTCCACGAAGATTCCCAGCCCGAGCAGCAGGGCCAGCGCCTGGGCGCCGCGGCCGGAGCTGACCAGACCGCGCCGGACCATCCACTTCGCGAAGCCGCTGACGCCGCCGATGCGGCCGACGAGGGTGAGAACCGCCCCCACCAGGGTGCTGAACAGCAGGATCGAGGGGTTGTCCGCGAACGCCTGGACCACGCGGTCCACGGTTCCCGCGAGGGCTCCGAAGATGGCGCCGCTGCCGAGTACGAGCTCGCCGAAAAGGACCCCGGCCAGCAGCGCGAGGACCGCCTGGCGGGTCAGGAGAGCCACCAGTATGGCGAGCAGGGGGGGCAGCACGCTCAGGAAACCGGGTTCGCTCACGACACGTCGCCTCCGTCCGTCTGGCGGCCCGCCTTCCGGTCCGGCTGGCCGGAATAGAATTCTGCCCGACGAAAGCACGCGATTCTTGTCCGAACCAAAACAGGCCTCCCGCCGGCGCCGGCCGCGCCGAAAGCCGTCCGGAACCTCCTCGCGCGGGCGGCGTCCGACCGGGGCCTCCCGCGTCCGGACGACCGACGCCCCCACGGTCTGGACCGTCTGCGACGCCGGGGACCTGGAGCGGCTGGTCGCGAAGCTCCGCGCCGCCGGGGAGTTTGCGCTCGACACCGAGTTCATTCCCGAAAACCGGCTTGTGCCCGAACTCGGGCTGGTTCAGGTGGCCTCCGAAGGCGTGGAGGCGGTCGTCGATCCGCTGGCGGTCAAGGATCTCGGACCGCTCTACGCGCTGGTTGCGGACGCCGGGATCCTGAAGGTGGTGCATTCGGGAAAGCACGACTTCGACCTGTTCCACAACCTGGCCGGCGTGACCCCGAGGAACATCTTCGATACCCAGGTCGCGGCGGCGGTCATCGGCCACGGCAAGCGGATGCAGATCGCGCTCCGCGCGCTGGTGGCCGGATTCATGAACCGGGAGCTCTCGAAGCAGCAGCAGATGTCGGACTGGCTGAAGCGGCCCCTGAGCCCGCGTCAGATCGAGTATGCGATCTCCGATGTCCGCTACCTCCTGCCACTCAGGGACAAGTTGACCGCGCAGGCCAGGCGGCTGGGCCGGATGCAGTGGCTGACGGAGGAAATGGAGGCGCTGACCGATGCGACTGCCTACGGCCTGCCCCCGGTCGAAGACGCCTACCGTCCGCTGGACGGGGCCGGCCTCAACGCGATGCAGCGCGGCGTCCTGAAGGAGCTTGCCGTGTGGCGGGAGAAGAAGGCCCGCAAGGCGAACCTTCCCCGCGGCTGGATCATGAAGGACGGCGTTGTCCGCGACCTCGCCCGCCGCCAGCCCCGGAACCGGGGGCAGCTGATGGCGCCCTATGAGCGCGCCGGCGGCCGGCCGCCGAAGGGAGATCCCCGGACGCTGCAGCAGACCCGCACCATCCTCACGAAGAACGCCGCGACGATCCTGAAGCTGGTCGCCGCCGGCGCGAAGAGCCCGGTTCCATGGGACGGGCCGCCGAAGCACCGCCGCCGTGGAGCGGCCGAATCACTGTCTCTTCTCCTCGAGACCTGGCTGAAGCTCCGTGCTGCGCAGCACGAGGTCGCTCCCGAATTGCTGGCGACCCAGGAGGAGCTCCGCGCCCTCTCCGCGGCCTACCCCGGCGAGGCGGAGGGGGTACGCACGCTCAGTGGCTTCCGCCGAAAGGTGCTGGGCGAGGATCTCCTCCTGATTCTCTCCGGGAAGGCGGTCATCCAGGTGGGAGCCGGCGACGCGGAGGGAGGGATGCCGCCAATCCGGCTGGCCCGGCTCGGCCGCCTTGGTCGCTTCATGTTGCGCGACTCCGGCTCGCGCAACTCCCGGCGCAAATAGCCCGGCACGCTCCGAAACGGGAAGATCGCGTAGGATGCGCCGCGCCGGAAAGGAAGTGATTCGATGACGAGCCTCCCCTGGTATCGCAAGCCGTGGGCGCAGATCCTCCTTGGCCTCGCCCTCGGCGTCGTGTGGGGCGTGGCGGCGGCCGGCCTGGGCTGGTCGCAGTTCACGAACGACTGGATCGCCCCCTTCGGGACGGTCTTCTTCAACGGACTTCAGCTCATCGCGGTCCCGCTGGTCTTCGCTTCGCTGATCCTCGGCGTGACCTCGCTCCGCGACATGCGGAAAGTCAGCCGGATCGGCGGCAAGACGATCGCGATCTACATCGCGACGACCGCCATCTCGGTGACGATCGGGCTCGGCTACGCGAACGCCCTTCGCCCCGGCGACTACGTGCCGGAAGGGCTGCAGCGGGAACTCGCCGAGCAGTACCGGGAGGCGGCGGAGAGCCGCGAGGGTCAGGCGGCGACGATGATGGAGGAGCGCGGTCCGCTGGCCATGCTCGAGGACATCGTGCCGGCGAATGTCGTGGGCGCGTCGTCGAGCAACCGGAACATGCTCCAGATCGTGTTCGTCGCCCTCATCTTCGGGGTCGCCCTGATCCGGATCCCGGACAACAAGGGGGCCCCCCTGCTGGGCTTCTTCAAGGGGCTCGAAGCGGTCGTCATCGAGATCGTGGGAATCGTCATGCGCCTTGCGCCGCTCGGGGTCTTCGCGCTCATAGCCCGCGCGATCACCGGGATGGCGGGCGACGATCCGCAGCAGATCGTGCAGCTGCTCGGCGCGCTCGGGTTCTATTGCCTGGTGGTCGTCGGTGGTCTCGCGACGCAGATGCTGGTGGTCTATCCGCTCATCCTGAAGTTCTTCTCGCCGATGCGGCTGAAGCGCTTCTTCCCGTCGGCCGCGCAGGTCCAGCTGGTCGCGTTCTCCACGAGTTCCAGCGGCGCCACGCTGCCGGTGACGATGAAGCGGGCCCAGCAGGACCTCGGCGTCTCCGAGGAGGTTTCCTCCTTCGTCCTGCCCCTCGGCGCGACGGTGAACATGGACGGCACGGCGCTCTACCAGGCGGCCGCCGCCCTTTTCATTGCCCAGTCGCTGGGCATGTCGATCGGGATCGAGGGCCAGCTGTCCATCGTGCTGACCGCGGTGCTGGTGTCGATCGGGACCGCGGCGGTCCCCGGCGCAGGGATCATCATGCTGGTCATCATTCTGCAGGCGATCGGCGTGCCCACCGCCGGGGTGGCGCTGATCCTGGGCGTGGACCGGATACTCGACATGATCCGGACCGCGACGAACGTCACCGGCGACATGACCGTGGCCACCGTGGTCGCGGCCTCGGAGGACCAGCTCCAGACCTGAGTCTGCCGGCGCCCCCTGTTGCGCCTTCTGGCCGGGGGGCGCTCCGCCAGGCTACGCGCTGCTGCCCGAGAGGGCCTGGTCCAGGTCCGCGATCAGGTCGTCCGGGTGCTCCAGTCCGACCGATACCCGGATCAGGTCGCGCGGCGTCGGCGTGTCCGGTCCTTCCACCATGGCCCGGTGCTCCAGCAGGGTTTCGACTCCCCCGAGGCTCGTGGCCCGGGTCAGGAGCCGCACGCCAGCGATGACCCGCCGGGCTCCCGCCTCGCCCCCGGCGGCGCGGAAGGAGAGCATCGCCCCGTAGCCGTCTCCCTGCCGGGTCTGGACCTCGTGGCCGGGATCGGTTGGGAGACCCGGGTAGAACACCTGGACCACCCGGGGGTGCGCCTCGAGAAAGCGTGCCAGGCGGAGGGCGCCCTCCGACTGGGCGCGCATCCGCAGCGGCAGCGTCTTCAGCCCCCGGCCGAGCAGCCAGGCGTCGAACGGCGAGGGGACCGGCCCGGTCTCGGTCTGGATGCCCCGCAAGCGATCCATCAGCGGCAATCCGGCGCGTCCCGCCACGAGGCCTCCGGTCACGTCGCTGTGGCCGCCGAAGTACTTCGTCGCGGCGTGGATGACCAGATCGGCGCCGAGTTCCAGCGGCCGCTGCAGGACGGGCGTCATCCAGGTGTTGTCCACCGCCGTCAGAGCGCCGGCGGCGCGGCAGCGCCCCGCCACCGTCCGGATGTCGGTGACCCGCAACATGGGGTTCGAGGGCGTCTCCAGGAGGGCCAGCGCCGGCTTCCGGCCGAGCGCCGCGTCGAGGTCTGCCGGGTCGAGATAGTCGGTAAAGCGGGTCGCCACTCCCCACCGGTGGAGGAAGTCGCGCAGCATGTGCATGGTGCCGTGGTAGGCGTCGCCGGGAGCGAGCACAAGGTCCCCCGGGGAAAGCGCGAGCAGCACCGAGTGGATCGCCGCCAGTCCCGAGGCGAAGGCCACGCATTCGCCTCCCCCCTCCAGATCGCTCAGCGCGGCCTCGAGAGCGGCGCGGTTCGGGTTTCCGCTGCGGCTGTAGATCCAGGGTGACTCCAGCTCCCCGTCCGCACCCCGGCGAAAGGTCGTGGAGAGCTGGATTGGTGGCGCCACCGGCGCGGAGTGGCGCCCCGCAGCCCCCGAATGCACGCTTCGCGTCTCGATCCGCAGTTTCTTCACCCCTCCAAATTACTCAACTCCATGACGCAACGCCGGCCTGTTTGCGGAAACAGTCGTCGCACTAGACTGCCGGGCCGATCTTGCCCACCGGCGGCCCGAACAAAACCGGGGACTCGGGGCGTCTTTCTCCCGATGACGTTTCCGCCCCGGGCGACCCACTCTCCGACCGGGCCCTCCAGAATCGCGACGAGCGCGCGCTCCTCCTGCGCTTCCGCGACACCGGCGACCGCGCGGCGTTCGACGAGCTGGTCCGCCGCACCGAGCCCCGGGTGCGCGCCGTCGCGCTGGCCCTCCTCCGCGACCCCGCCGCCGCCGAGGATGCAGCCCAGGAGGCGTTTCTCCGCGCCTTTCGGCGCGCTTCCGGCTATCGGGGCGATGGGCCGGTCGGAGCATGGCTCTGCCGCATCGCGGTGCGCGCGGCCCAGACATCGCTCCGGAGGCTCGAACGGCGCCGCCGTCTCGCTGACCTCCTCGGCGCCGCGCCGCCGCGCTCCGCGCCTCCGGATCTGCGCCTCCGCGCCGAACTCGCGAGCGCGCTCCGCCGCCTCCCGCCGGCCGAGCGCGAAGGCCTTCTGCTGAAAGAGATCGCCGGCATGACCTACCGCGAGATCGCCGACTCCTCGGGAACGCCGCTCGGCACGGTGCAGTCACGGATCCACCGCGCCCGCCGCCGGCTCGCTCGGGCGCTGGGGGGAGAAGACCGGTGAGCCCCCGCTCGGGCGCCCGCCGGGGCGAGGAGCTGTCCGCCTGGATGGACGGCGAGCTGCGCTCTGCCCGCGCCCGCGAGCTGGAAGCGGAGCTCGCCCGGGATCCCGCTGTCCGCGCCCGGGTCGAGTCCTTCTCCCGGGTCTCACGGGCGCTCGCCGTTTCCGTCGAACCCGATCCCGGCTTCCTGGTTCGCCACCGCGCCCGGCGCGCGGCCGTTTCCGTCGTTCCGCGCTGGACCTGGCGCCAGCTCACGTTCCGGCTGGCCCTCGCCACCGCCGGCTGTCTCCTTGCCGCCGGGCTCGCCGTCCTGCAAGGCTCGGCTGGAGATGGGGCGCCGCTCCCCGTGGGGATCGCCGACGCGAACCCCCTGGCCGTGCTGGAGGGCGAGCTGCTCGCGCCCTTCGCCGCGGAACTGGGCGGGCGCTTCCCCGACGCGGGGTCGGGCGAGGATCCCGAGCCGGTGCTGCTGATCGCCGTGGGCGCCGGTCTTCCCCTCCCCGCCGACCCGGGGCGCTGATCCCCTCCTTCCTCCCCATGCGTTTCGTCATGCCCCTCCCGCCCGCCGCCCACCCGTGACCCGAGATCCAGCCCCAGCTTCCGGGCCCGTCCGAAACCGCCGCTGGCGCCTGGTCGCGGGGGCGCTTCTGGTCCTCTTCGGCTTTGGCGCGGGCGTGATTGCGTCCCATCTCGGCAGGATCGCGCGCCACCGCGACCGCGCCGAGGGGCGCTCCGTCGAACGGGGCCGTGAGCGCGTCCGGGACGAGGGCCGCCGGGACGGAGACCGGCGCGGCGCGGATCGCGAGCGTCGCTTTCGCGAGCACCTTCGCGAAGAGCTCGCTCTTACCGAGGCGCAACAGGAGCAGCTCGACGCCTTTCTCGTCGAGAACCGGGCGGAAGCCAGTGCCTTCTGGGACGACACCTACTCGCGGTACCGCGAGCTGCGCCGGGCGTTCCGGGAGCAGATCCGAGGCATCCTGACGGAAGCCCAGAGCGCCCGGTTCAGCGAGTTGATCGACCGCATGGAGCGCCATGAGGGGCGCGAGCCCCGCGACGCGCGCCGCGAATCCGATGACGAAATCCAGGGCGCCGAACCTGAAGAACAGCCGGACCCGGACGACGATGCCTCCCACCCCGGGGACCGCGACGAAGAGCATGGGGAACACCCCTCCGACCGGGATCGTGGAGAGGGCAGGGAGCTGTCCCGGCCGTGACGAACCCCGCCCGGCACCCCGAACCCGATGGATCCGACGCACCATGACCATGTCTGAATCCCGAGAGCCCGCCGGTTCCTCCCCGCCGAGCCACGAAGGGAGCGGCCTCGCCCGCTTCGCCGTGGACCGGCGGGTCACGGTGACGATGGTCGCGCTCGGCCTCGTCGTCCTCGGCTACGTTTCCCTCACCCGGCTCCCCCTGGAGTTCCTGCCCTCGTTCGGGGCCAACAGCCTCTGGGTCAGCGTCAGCTACGAGTCCTCCTCCCCCGAGGAGACCGAACGCCTCATCGTGCGCCCGCTGGAGGCGAGCCTGGGGACGATTCCGGGGATCACCGTCCTCTCCGCCTCGGCCAACGCGGACAGCGGCAACGTCAGCCTCGAGTTCGACGAGGGCGTCGACATGGACCTCATGGTCGTCGAGGCCCGCGACCGGGTGGACCGCGTGCGTCACCTGCTCCCGGACGACATCGAGCGGATCAACATCCGCCGCTTTCAGAGCACCGACATTCCGATCCTCCAGTTCCACCTGGGGGCGCCGTGGGAGCGGGAGCGCCTGTTCGCTTTCGCGGAGGACATCGTGCAGCCGCGCCTCGAGCGGCTGGAAGGTGTCGCCAGCGTCGACCTTCGCGGCGTTCGCCGCCGGGACCTCCTCGTCACCATGGACCCCCAGCGGATGGCGGCGCTCGGGGTGGATGTCCGGGACGTGGCCTCCGTCCTCGGCCAGAACAACGTGAACGTGTCTGGCGGCGAGATCATCGAAGGCTCGCGGAAGCTCATGGTCCGCACCATCGGCGAGTTTCGCCGCCCGGAGGACATCCGGGACACCCCCATCGGGACGACCGGCCTGCGGATCGCCGACGTGGCCGACGTGGCCTATGACTACCCGAAGCAGACCTCGTTCGACTACCTGAACGGCGAGGAAGCGATCACCTTCCGCATCTACAAGGCCTCGAACGCGAACGTCCTCCAGGTCGCCGACGGCGTCAAGGAAGAGATGGCCGAGATCGCGGCGACCCCTCGCTATGCGGATATCGGGGTCCGCTACATGCGGGATTCCTCACTCGATGTTCGGGCAGGCCTGTCGCAGCTCACGAGCGCCGGCCTCTTCGGCGGCGGGCTGGCCATCCTCATTCTGCTGCTCTTCCTGCAGAAGGTCCGCACCACGCTCCTCGTCGCGGTCGCCATCCCCCTCTCCATCATCACCACCTTCGTCATCCTCTACCTCGGGCGCCAGGCGGGCCTCGTGGACACGACGCTGAACGTGATGAGCCTGTTCGGGCTCATGGTGGCGGTGGGCATGCTCGCCGATCCGGCGATCGTGGTGATCGACTCGATCTCCCGCCATTTCACCGAATACCGGCAAGACTCTCGGACGGCGGCGATCCAGGGGGCCTCGGCCGTCACCATGCCGATCATCGCCGGCGCCGCCACGACGCTCTGCGTCTTCGTGCCTCTCGTCTTCCTCGGCACCACGATGGGCGGCTTCTTCCGCATCTTCATCGACTTCGGCTTCACCCTGAGCGTGGTCATCGTCGCCTCGCTGCTCGTCGCGCTGACCGTTGTGCCGATGATGGCCGGGGTCGTCCTGCGGAACGAGAAACGCCGCTACTCCCGCGCCATGCGCTGGCTCGCCGGCTGGTACGGCCGGACGATCCGGCTCACGCTGCGGCACAACTTCGTCTCCCTGCTCGTCGCGGTCGGCATGCTCGGCCTCGCCTGGTGGCTCTACCAGGGCATCGAGCGCGCCGGTCAGACCCAGACCGTGGCCCGGGAGGTCACGATCAACGTGGACGTGCCCACCGCGTACTCCATCGACGAGACCCGCGGGGTCATGGAGCAGGTGGCCGGGCTGATCGAGGCGCGCCGCGAGCAGCTCGAGATCGCCGACGTGGTCTACGAGTTCCGCCAGGGAGGAGGCCGCTCCCGGGGGGGCTATGGCGGCGGCGGGCGGCGGTTCGAGCTCTACCTGAAGGACGAGACCGAGTCGACGCGCAGCGTGCAGGAGATCAACGAGGAAATCCGGGAGATGCTGCCCACGATTCCCGGCGTGACGTTCCGCATCGCCCAGGCCCGCCAGCGCGGCCCGGGGGGTGGCGGCGGCGGGGTCAGCCTTGACCTCAAGGGAGACGACTCGGCCGTTCTGGAACTCGTGGCCGACCGGGTGGTCGAGGCTCTTCAGGAACTCCCGTGGGTCCGCGACGTGGACACCTCCCTCGAGAGCGGCACCGAGGAACTCCACGTCTCGGTGTTTCCGGAGCGGGCGCTCGCGACGGGGATCTCCACGAACGCCGTGGCCCAGAGCGTGCGGAGCGCCCTCACCTCGCGCCCGGTGGGGACAATCGAGAGCGACCGCCGCGAAGTGGACATCATCGTCCAGTTCCCGGAGGATGAGCGGGAGAGCCTCGAGCAGCTCGCGCGGCTGCCGGTCGCCGCCGGCGACGGCCAGGTGCCCATCGGCGCCATGGCCGACTTCCAGGCGGTGAGCGGTCCCCGCAGCATCGAGCGCGAGGACCGGCGGCCGAAGCTCTCGATCCGGGCGAACACGACGACCCGGGGCGCGTCCTTCCGCCTGATGGGCGAAGTCCAGACCGTTCTGGCCGGGATCTCCCTGCCACCCGGCTACGAGTGGAGCTTCGACCGCTGGTCGCGGATGGGGGAGGCGGACTTCTCCCAGGTGGGGTTCGCCTTCGCGTTCGCGCTGCTGCTCATCTACCTGATCATGGTCGCCCTCTTCGAGAGCTTCCTCCACCCGGCGGTCATCATGTTCGCCATCCCCTTCTCCTTCATCGGGGTGGCCATGACCCTGAAGCTGACCGGGCAGACGCTGGACAACACCGCGATGCTCGGCCTCGCGCTGCTCGCGGGGATCGTCGTCAACAACGCGATCGTCCTCATCGCGCATGTGAACGACCTCCGAAGGAAAGGTCTGAGCCGCGACGAAGCGCTGGTCCTGGGCAGCGAACACCGGCTGCGCCCGGTCATCATGACGGCGCTCACGACGTTCTGCGGGCTCATGCCGCTTGCTGCTCCCTACTTCTTGCCGGGGCTCTTCGGGTCCGTGGACGGGCGCGCCGGAAACTGGGCTCCCATCGGACTGGTCCTCGCCGGTGGTCTGCCGACCTCGACATTCCTGACCCTCCTGCTCGTTCCCACGATCTATGCCGTCACCGACACCCTGAAGGGGCTCCTCTGGCCGTTCACCTCGAAGCCGAAGGCGCTGGCTCCGGTCGCCGTCGAGGCGGTCACCTCCCCCGCTCCCTCCACGTCTCCCGCGTCCTGACGGACCCGTTTCGGTCCTCCCCACCCGCGATCCCTTCGCTTTGTCCGCTCCGCTTTCCATGAACCACCTCCCTCCCTTCCGGCACACCCTGCTCCCGCTGCTGCTCGTCGCCATGGCCTGGGCGTGCGGCTCGGGCGGCGACGAGGCGGCGCCCCCGGGCAAGGGCGGCGGGCCGGGCGGCTTCGGCGGCGGCTTCCCGGGCGGCGATCCGGCCACCGGCGGTTCCGCGGTCCCGGTGGAAGTGGTGGAGATCCTTCCCGGGGACATCGCGGCCTACATCGAGACCAATGGGACCCTCGAGGCCGAACGGGAGGTGGACATCGTCGCCCGGATCGGCGGGCCGCTGGTCGAGATCCTCACGGAAGAGGGGGAGATGGTGGAGGCCGGCGAGGCACTCGCGCGGATTGACGGGACCGAGCAGCGGGCCCAGGTGGAGATTTCCGCCGTTCAGGTCCGCCAGGCCGAGGTGGCCTACGAGCGCGCCCGCGCGTCCCTGTTGAACCAGGTGATCAGCCAGGAGGTCCACGACAGCGCCGAATCGGCGCTCGAAGCCGCGACGGCGCAGTTGTCCGGAAACCGCATCCTGCTGGACTACACCCAGGTGCGGGCTCCGTTTGGCGGGCTGATCATCGAACGGGCGGTCAAGCACGGCGAGACCGTCACGAACGGGCAGCGTCTCTTCCGCATCTCGGACTTCGACCCGCTGCTCTGCCAGATCGCCGTTCCCGAGCGGGACCTGAGCCGACTCTCGGTCGGGCAGCCGGCCCTCCTCGAGGTCGAGGCCTTCCCCGGCGAAGAGTTCCGGGGCGAGGTGCTTCGGGTGAGCCCGGTCGTGGACGCCGCTACCGGGACGGTTCGGGTCACCCTCGAGGTGGACCGGCAGGGCCGGTTGAGCCCGGGGATGTTCGCGACGGTGCGCCTCGTCACCGATGTCCGCGAGAACGCCCTCATCATGCCGAAGCGCGCGCTCTCGCTGGAGAGCCTCGCCGATTCGGTCTTCGTGGTGGAGGAAGGAGCCGCCTACCGCCGGGACGTGACGCTTGGCTACGAGGATGGGGACCGGGTGGAAGTGCTGAGCGGCCTGCAACGCGGGGATCGGGTGATCGTCGTGGGTCAGGACGGGTTGACCGAGGCCTCCGCCGTCCAGATTCTTGTGGGTCCCGGCGCCGAAGAGGCTGCCCCGACGCGCACCGCGGCCGACGTCGGCGGGATGAGCGAGGAGCGCCGGGAAGCGATCCGCGCCCGGATGCGGGAGCGGGGGATGACCGACGACCAGATCGAGGAGCGTCTCTCCGCGCCCCGCCGTCCGGCGGCGACGCCTGAGGAAGCGTCTCCTGCGTCCGTGCAGCCTGTCCGGAGCGAACCCCCGGCACGCGCGGGCGCGACGCCGGCTGCCGGCGGGCGTCGGGCCGAAAACCTCTCGCCGCAGCAGCGCGAGGGCATCCGGCAGCGGCTCCGCACGATGGGCTTCAGCGAGGAGCAGATCGAAGAGCGGCTCCGGCGGGGCTGGGGGGGCGCTCCGGACGGGGGTGGCCGCACGCCGCTCCTGACCCCCGAAGAGCGCGCGGCGCTTCCTGCGATGGGCGAGGAAGAGGTTGAGGCGCTTCGCGAGCGTCTCCGCGCGCGGGGCGTTCCCGACCAGCGCATCGACGCGATGCTGGCCCGACTCCGCGAGCCGCGCTGAACCCGGCGCTCTTCCCCGAACGCCTGACCACCTGAGGAGATTGCGGCGTGCGCATCGTGGAGTTCTCCATCCGCCGTCCGGTGACGGTGCTGGTGCTGTTCATCGCCATCGTGGTCTTCGGGAGCGTGGGGTTCAGCCGGCTCGCAGTGGATCTGCTCCCGGACATCACCTACCCGTCGCTGAGCGTCCAGACCGATTACGAGGGCGCTGCCCCGTCGGAGATCGAGAACCTGATCACCCGGCCCATCGAGAACGGGGTCGGCGTGGTGAACAACGTGGTGCGGGTGGTTTCCTCGTCGCGCCCCGACCTGAGCGAGGTCACCCTGGAGTTCGGCTGGGGCACGGACATGGACGTGGCCGCCCTCGACGTGCGGGAGCGGCTCGACCTGGTGCGCCTCCCGCTGGACGCGCCGCGCCCCACTCTGCTGCGGTTCGACCCTTCGCTTGATCCGATTCTCCGCTTCGGTCTGACCGGGGAGGAGGACCTGGTCAGGCTGCGGCTCCTCGCGGAGCAGGAGGTCCAGCGGGAGCTGGAGCGCGTGGAGGGCGTGGCGGCGGTCCTCGTCACCGGCGGTCTCGAGGAGGAGATTCACGTCGAGATCGACGAGCGCAAAGTGGCCGCCCTCGGGCTCTCGGTTCCCGCGGTGGTGAACCGCCTCTCCCAGGAGAACGTGAACCTCACCGCCGGACGGCTCCTCGACGGCGGCGCCGAGTACCTCGTGCGCACGATCAACGAGTTCGAGCGTCCCGAGGACATGCGGAACGTCGTGGTCGACGTGGGGCGGACCGTGATCCGCCTGGATGACGTGGCGACGATCCGGCGGGGCGTGAAGGAACGCGAGGTGATCACCCGGATGAACGGCCGGGAAGCGATCGAGATCGCGGTCTACAAGGAAGGCGGGACGAACACCGTCACCGTGGCCGATGCGGTGATCGAGCGGGTGGATTCCCTCGGCCCTCGGCTCGATCAGGTGGGGGAGGACCTCGAACTGACGCTGGTGACCGACCAGGCCCGCTATATCCGCCAGTCCGTTTCGGAGGTGCTCCAGACCGCGATCTACGGCGGCGTTCTGGCGGTGCTGGTGCTCGTCCTCTTCCTCGGCGAGCTCCGCTCCACCCTGATCATCGGGATCTCGATCCCGATCTCCGTCATCGGCACCTTCTTCCTGATGTTCGTGTCCGGCGTGTCGCTGAACATCATGTCGCTCGGAGGCATCACCCTGGGCATCGGTCTCCTGGTCGACAACTCGATCGTCGTCCTCGAAGCGATCAAGCGGAAACGTCAGGACGGGCTCGACCTCGTCGATGCCGCCCGGATCGGCACCGGGGAGGTGGGGCAGGCGGTCGTCGCCAGCACGATGACCACCATCTGCGTCTTCGTCCCGATCGTGTTCGTGGAAGGCATCGCCGGCCAGCTTTTCGGGGACCAGGCGCTTACGGTCACGTTCTCGCTGGGCGTTTCGCTGCTGGTTGCCCTGACCCTGATCCCGATGCTCGCCTCGCGCGAGTTTCGCAGGACCGCGGTGGAGGAGCAGGCCACGTTCCGCACGAAAGCGGGCCGAGTCGTCGGCAGGGTGCTCGCCGGCGTGGGCACGGCCGGCGCCGTCGCCTTCGGGGCGGTGATGAAGGGGCTCCAGTGGCTGGTGGGCGCGATCCTCTGGCTGCCTGGCCACGTCTTCCAGTTCGGCTTCCGGGCGATCGTCGGCGCCTACCCGTCCGTCCTGCGGGCCGCCCTCCGCCATCCGCTGCGGGTCATCGGCTTCGCGGTCGTCCTCCTGGCCGGGGCCGGCTGGATCTATCCCCGCCTTGGCCAGGAGCTCGTGCCGGAGCTCATCCAGGGCGAGTTCTTCGTGAACACCGAGCTGCCGCCGGGCACCCACCTCGACATCAACTCCCGCCGGCTGGAACGGTTCGAGCGGGTCGCGTCCACGCTTCCCGGCGCCCGCACGGTGTACTCCACGGCGGGCACCAGCAGCACCCACGGCGGCGCCGCCGGCGATCTCCGGGAGAACATCGGCCAGATCACCGTCGTCCTCGACCCTCCGGTGGATCGGGAGCGGGAAGAGGCGGCGATGGCCGCCTTCCGCCCCGAGTTCGAGGCGGATGAAGACCTGGTCTACCTGTTCGGGCGTCCTTCCTACTTCAGCTTCCGCACCGAGGTCGAACTGGACATCCGGGGCTACAACCTGACCCTGCTCCAGCAGGTGGCCGACGAGGCAGTGACGTTGCTCGACCGGATTCCGGGCCTCGAGGACGTGAAGGCCTCGACCGAGGGCGGCAATCCGGAGCTGCACGTGCGCTTCGACCGCCAGCGGGTGGCGGCGCTCGGCTACAACACGAACCAGCTCGGCAACCTGATCCGGTCCAAGGTGCTCGGAGACATCGCGACGGACATCCAGCGGGAGGACCGGTCCATCGACATCCGGCTCCGGACCGACGAGACCTACCGCGACAGCGTGCGGGATCTGGCGAACCTGAACATCGCCGACGGCGGCGAGACGACCATCCCGCTCCTCGCAGTCGCCGATGTGGAGGAAGTGACCGGCCCGGCCGAGATCCGCCGCGCCGACGGCGAGCGGGTCGCCACGATCACGGCGAACGTGGTCGGCCGCGACCTCGCGAGCGTCGCCACCGACATCGAAACCGCGATGAACGGCATGCAGTTGCCCGCCGGCTTCTTCTGGCGCCTCGGAGGCCAGCAGGAGGAGATGGAGACCTCCTACCGCAGCATGCTGTTCGCGCTCGCCCTCGCGATCTTCATGGTCTACCTGGTCATGGCCTCGCAGTTCGAGTCCCTCCTCCACCCCTTCGTCATCCTGTTCGCGGTCCCGTTTTCCCTGATCGGGGTGATCGCCGCCCTGTGGCTCTTCGGCGTGACGGTCAGCGTGGTGGTCCTGATCGGGGTCATCATGCTCGCCGGCATCGTGGTGAACAACGCCATCCTGCTGGTCGACACCACGAATCGCCTCCGCCGGAGCGGCATGGCGAAGCTCGACGCCCTCCAGCAAGCCGGTCGCGTCCGTCTTCGCCCGATCCTGATGACCACCTCGACCACGGTCCTGGGCCTCCTCCCCATGGCGATCGGCCTCGGCGAAGGCAGCGAACTCAGGACACCGATGGCCACCGCCGTCATCGGCGGCCTTGTCCTCAGCACCGCGCTCACCCTCCTCGTCATCCCCGCCATCTACAAAGTCATCGGCCGCTGACCGTCCTCGCCAGAGGTCCGGCCGGGCCATCGCTAGACTTCGGCGCTCCCTGCCGCGGGAAGGCATCCTGACGGCGGGCCCCGCAACGGATTCGTCGGACGAACGCGCCCCCCGGACGAACCCGCCTCACGAGCCGCCGCCGAAGGAGTCTCCCGGTGATTCGCAAGCAGGACGCTCTCGACTACCACGCCGCCGGCCGGGCCGGAAAGATCGAGGTCCGGCCGACCAAGCCGACCCAGACCCAGCGGGACCTCACCCTCGCCTACAGCCCGGGGGTCGCCGAGCCCTGCCGCGAGATCCACGCCGACACCGCGAAGGTGTTCGACTACACCGCCCGGGGCAACCTGGTCGCCGTGGTCACCAACGGCACCGCAGTGCTCGGCCTCGGGAACATCGGCCCCCTTGCGGCGAAGCCGGTCATGGAGGGGAAGGGCGTCCTCTTCAAGCGGTTTGCCGACATCGATGTCTTCGACATCGAGCTGAACGTCACCGACCCCGAAGAGGTGGTCCGGGTCGTCAAGGCGCTCGAACCCACCTTCGGGGGGATCAACCTCGAGGACATCAAGGCGCCTGACTGCTTCCACGTCGAGTCCCGGCTGCGGCAGGAGATGAACATCCCCGTCTTCCACGACGACCAGCACGGGACGGCGATCATCTCCGGGGCGGCCTTCCTGAACTGGCTGGAGCTGACCGACAAGGACCCGGCCGAGACGCGCATCGTGATCAACGGCGCCGGCGCCGCGGGGATCGCCTGCGCCGACCTCGCCGAACACCTGGGGGTTCCCCACGAGAACATCCTCATGTGCGATTCCCGGGGAGTCATCTACCGGGGGCGCGGCGCCGGGATGAACGAGTTCAAGGAGCGGTACGCGCAGGACACCACGGCCCGGACGCTCTCCGATGCGATGCGGGGCGCCGACGTGTTCATGGGGCTCTCGGTCAAGGACGCCGTCTCGAAGGAGATGGTGGTCTCGATGAACGACAGGCCGCTGGTCATGGCCATGGCGAATCCGGACCCGGAAATCACCTGGGACGACGCCATGGACGCCCGCGGCGATGTCTTCATGGCCACCGGACGCTCCGACTACCCGAACCAGGTGAACAACGTCCTCGGCTTCCCGTTCATCTTCCGGGGCGCCCTCGATGTCCACGCCCGGACCATCAACATGGCGATGAAGCTGGCGGCGGCCCGGTCGCTCGCGGCGCTCACCAAGGAGGATGTCCCCGACTCGGTGATGCGCGCTCACGGGAAGGAGCGGATGCGCTTCGGTCCGGAGTACCTGATTCCCTCCCCGTTCGACTCGCGGGTCCTCCTGTGGGAGGCGCCAGCGGTGGCGAAGGCGGCGATGGAGAGCGGTGTGGCGCGGATCGGGATCGACCACGACGAGTACGTCCACGCGCTCGAAGCCCGGCTCGGACTCGAGCGGGAGGTCATGCGCAAGGTGATCGGCCGGGCGAAGAAGTCCACCCGGTCCGTCGTCTTTCCCGAGGGGGAGGAGCCCCGCATCCTCCGCGCTGCGCAGCAGCTTCTCGACGACGGCATCGCCCGTCCCATTCTGCTCGGCCGCGGTGAAGTCATCCGCGAGCGATGCACGGCGCTGGGAGTGGAGATACCCGGGGCCCGGATCGTGAACCCGAGCCGCGCGGAGGCGATGCGCGCCTACGCCCGGCGACTCTTCGAGATCCGCCGTCGGCGCGGCGTGGGGCTCGCGAAGGCCCGCCAGCTGATCCGGAACCCGAACTTCTTCGGGGCGATGATGGTGGCCGTGGGGGACGCCGACGCGATGGTGGCGGGCCTCACCCAGCACTACCCGGACACGATCCGCCCCGCGCTCCAGGTCGTCCAGATGCGGAAGGGCGTGCGCCGCGTCGCGGGCGTCTACCTGATGGTCTTCGAGAACGACATCAAATTCTTCGCGGACGCGACGGTGAACATCGATCCGGATCCGGAGGAGCTCGCCGACATCGCCCTCCAGGCAGCGGCGGTGGCCCGTCGGTTCGACGTGGAGCCCCGGGTGGCCATGCTGTCCTTCTCCAACTTCGGCAGCGCCCCGCACGGGCGGTCGAACAAGGTCCGGAGAGCCGTCGAGATCCTCCGCGAACGGGACCCCGAGCTCATGGCGGACGGCGAGATGCAGGCGGACACCGCGGTCGTGGACGAACTGCTCCACGACAACTACCCGTTCTCGCGCCTCAAGCGCGCCGCGAACGTGCTCGTCTTCCCCAGCCTCGAAGCCGGCAACGTCGCCTACAAGCTGCTCCAGCGGCTCGGAGGGGCCCAGGCGATCGGTCCGATCGTGACCGGCCTGCGCAAGCCGGTGCACGTCCTCCAGCAGGGGGCCGAGGTCGAGGAGATCGTCAACGTGGTCTCCATAGCCGTGGTGGAAGCCCAGGACAACCTGGGTCACCCACCGCTCTTCGACCGTTAGGCCAGGGCGATCAGGGCGCCTTCGTGGTCTCGGGAGGGAGACCGCGGGCCCGCCAGGTGAAGTAGATCGCCGGGAAGACGGTCAGCACGACGAGCGCCGCGGTGATCACCCCTCCCACCATGGGAGCGGCAATCCTCTTCATGACGTCGGCGCCGACGCCGGTGCTCCAGAGGATGGGCAGCAGGCCCAGGGCGGTCGTGGCGGTCAGCATCGTCACCGGGCGGACGCGCCGGAGCGCCCCGTGGAACACCGCTTCGGCGAGTTCGGCGCGATTCCGCAGGCGACCCGAGGCGGCTGCCGCGACGCAGGCCCGGTCGAGATACAGCAGCATGACGACCCCGGTCTCCGCGCTCAGCCCGGCGAGGGCGATGATCCCCACGGCGACGGCGACGCTCAGGCTGTAGTCCAGGGCGTAGAGCAGCCAGAAGGTCCCTATCAGCGAGAGCGGCACGGCCAGGACCACGAGGAATGTCCGGGACAGCGACCGGGTGCTCACGTGGATCGTGAGCAACATGAGCAGCAGCGTCATGGGCGCCACGATCTCCATCCGCTCCCGGGCCCGGAGCAGGAACTCGTATTGGCCGCTCCAGTCCAGGCTGTAGCCGGCGGGGATCTCTACCTCGCGGGCGACGGCCTCGCGGGCCGTCTCCACGAACCCGCCAATATCGGCGTCCTCCACGTCCACGTACACCCAGGCGTTCGGGCGGGCCTGCTCGCTCTTGATCACCGGCGGCCCCTTGGAGAAGGACATGTCTGCCAGAAACGCCAGCGGAATCTGTTGCCCGGTCGGGGTCCGGACGAGGATGTCCCCCAATTCGGAAGGGTTGTCACGGAGGTCGCGGCTGTAGCGGAGGTTCACCGGATAGCGCTCGAGACCCTCCACGGTGGTCGTGATGTTCATCCCGCCGATCGCGGACTGGATGACGTCCTGCACGTCGCCCACCGTCAGTCCATAGCGGCTGATCGTGTCCCGGCGGACGTTGAAGTTCAGGTAGTTGCCGCCCATGGCGCGCTCGGCATATGCCGAGCGCGTCCCGGGAAGCCCGCGCATCACCGCCTCCACCTGACCCCCGAGGTCCTCCAGAACCGTGAGGTCCGGACCGGCGAGCTTGATTCCGACCGGGGTCTTGATCCCGGTGGAGAGCATGTCGATGCGGGTCCTGATGGGCATCGTCCACGCGTTGGTGAGCCCGGGAAAACGGATGGCGTCGTCCATCTCCTCGATGAGGCGTTCCGGGGTCATCCCGGGGCGCCAGGCGCTCGGGGGCTTCAGTTGGATCGTCGTCTCGATCATGCTCAGGGGAGCCGGATCCGTGGCGGTATCGGCCCGGCCCACCTTGCCGAAGACCTGGTCGACCTCCGGAAACTCCCGCAGGATGCGGTCCGTCTGCTGCAGCACCTCGCGGGCCTTCGTGATGGAGACTCCGGGCAGGGTCGTCGGCATGTAGAGCAGGTCGCCTTCCCAGAGCGGGGGCATGAACTCCGATCCGAGGCGCGACGCCGGGATGACGCTGGCGCCCGCCGCCCCGAGGGCTAGAGCAAACACCAGCTTCCGCCGTTTCAGGACCAGGCCGAGCACGGGCCGATAGAGGGCCCGCAGGGCGCGGGTCACCGGGTTGCCCGCCGCCCGCCGGACGCGCCCCCGGATCCACGTCCCGGCGAGAACCGGGACCAGGGTGACCGAAAGCAGCGCCGCCGCAGCCATCGCGTAGGTCTTGGTGAACGCCAGCGGGCGGAACAGGCGGCCCTCCTGCGCTTCCAGCGCGAAGATGGGCGCGAAGGAGATCGTGATCACCAGCAGGGCGAAGAACAGGGTGGGCCCCACCTCGGTCGAGGCGCGCGCGATGATCTGCCAGTGGGGGAGCCTTCCCCGATCGCGCGCGAGATGCCGGTGCGCGTTCTCGACGATCACGATCGCGGCGTCCACCATCGCCCCGATGGCGATCGCGATGCCGCCGAGCGACATGATGTTCGCGCCGACGCCCTGGATGTACATGACGAGGAACGCCATCAGCACGGCCAGGGGGAGGGTGATCACGGCAACGAGAGCTGAGCGCAGGTGGAGCAGAAACACCGCGCAGACGACGGCCACCACGGCCATCTCCTCGAGCAGCTTTCGCTGGAGGGTGTCGACCGAGTTCTCGATCAGGACCGTGCGGTCGTAGACCGGCGTGACCTCGACCCCCTCGGGCAGTCCGGGACGGAGTTCGTCGAGGCGGGCCTTGACCCGGGTCACCACGTCGTGGACGTTCTCGCCGGAGCGGACCACCACGATGCCGCCCACTACCTCGCCCTCGCCGTTCAGTTCGGCGAGCCCGCGGCGGATGTCAGGGCCAAACTGCACCGTCGCCACGTCCTCGACGGTGACTGGCGTTCCGGAGGTGTCCACCCCAAGCGCGATGCGCCGGACATCGTCGAGTCCCGCGATGGTCCCCTCCCCCCGGACCATGAATTCCGTTTCCGCCGACTCGAAGACCCGGCCTCCCACATCGACGTTGCTGCGGCGGACGGCGTCCCGGATACGTGAGAGCGGGATGTCGTAAGCGCGCAGCCGGTTGGGATCGACGGTGATCTGGTACTGGCGGACGAAGCCGCCGACGCTCGCCACCTCGGAAACGCCGGGCACCGCGGTGAGCTCGTACTTGAGGAACCAGTCCTGGAGCGACCGCAACGTGGCCAGGTCGTGTTCCTCCGAGCGGAGGGCGTACATGTAGGCCCAGCCCACGCCGCTCGCGTCGGGGCCGATGGTCGGCGTCACGCCTTCGGGCAGCCGGCCGGTGACGTAATTCAGGGATTCGAGGACCCGGCTCCGCGCCCAGTAGAGGTCGGCGCCGTCTTCGAAGATCACGTAGACGAAGGAGACGCCGAAGAAGGAATAGCCCCGTACCCCGGTGGCGGACGGAACCGCCAGCAGTTGGGTGGTGATGGGGTAGGTGACCTGGTCCTCCACCACCTGGGGCGCCTGTCCCGGGTAGTCGGTCAACACGATGACCTGCACATCCGAGAGGTCGGGAAGCGCGTCAAGCGGAGTCGCGCGGAGGGCCTGGTAGCCGGCCAGTCCGGCCAGCCCGGCCAGCACGACGACCAGCAGTCGGTTCTCAAGCGACCATTCGATCGTCCTGGCGAGCATCGGTCAGCCCTGCATCCTCAGTGGTGGTGATGCGTCATGGGTGTGGCCGGCGTTTCGGTGTCCTCCTCCGCCGGTTCCGCCTCGAGGGCTTCGAGAGCCTGGGTCAGGTTGCTCTCGGAATCGATCAGGAACTGGCCCGAGACCACCACCCGATCCCCCTCGCCGATCCCCGCGCGGATTTCGAGGATCCCGTCGCCGTCCGCTCCCACGCGGACCTCGGCCACCCGAAAGAGGCCCGGGGACAGTTCGAGCACGACCAGCTCGCGGGTTCCGCTTCGGATCACGGCGGTTTCGGGCACGGTCAGGGCGTCCTGCGCCACGGCCACGTCGAAGATGACGTTGGCGTACATCCCTGCCCGCAGCGTCAGGTCCGGGTTCGCCAGCTCGATGGACACCGTCATCGTGCGGGTTTCGTGATCGAAGTGGGGGTAGAGGTATCGGACGAAACCGGTGTAGGGCCCTCCCGGGACATGGGGCAGTTCGACTTCGGCGCGCTGGCCGACGCGCATCGCCCCCACCTGGTGTTCGAAGATCTCGACGTCCACCCAGATCGTGGTCAGGTCGGCGACCTTGTAGAGGTTCATGCCCGGCTGGACGTACATGCCGTCGAGGGCCTCGTCCAGCTTGTCCACCACGACCCCGGTGACCGGGGAGACCACTGACAGCGTGCGCCTCGGCGTTTCTTCCCGCTCGAGTGCCTCGATCTGCTCGTCGGTCACGTCCCAGAAACGGAGCCGCGCCCGCGCTGATTCGACGAGCGAGCGGGCCCGCTCCGCCACGTCGGGAAACTTCGCGGCGTCGAGACGTCCGGCGTAGTGGAGCGCGCGCAGGTATTCGTCCTGGGTGGTCACCAGTTGCGGGCTGTAGATGTCGAAGAGCACCTGTCCCTGTTCGACCGTCTGCCCGAGGTAATTCACGGCGACGTTCTCGATCCAGCCGTCGAACTTGGTGTTGATCCAGGCGATCTGCCGGTCGTTGTGGGCGAGAGTGCCCACCGTCCGGATGGTCCGGGAGATATGCCGCCGTTCGACCGGTGCGGTCCGGACGCCGACCCGCTGCACGAAGGTGGGGTCGAGCCGCACGGCGCCTTCCGGCGGGATACCCGCCTCGTCCGCGTACACCGGGACGAGGTCCATCCCCATGGGGGATTTTCCTGGCCGGTCCGAGGTGAACCCGGGATCCATCGGCGCCCGCCAGTAGAGGATCCGCCGTTCCTCCGGCGCCGGAGCGGGGGACCCGGGCGGCCACTCCCAGCCCCCGAAGCCGAGCATGACCAGGCCGAAGAGCGCCGCGCCGGCGAGGAAGGCGCCGGCGCCGACCGCGAAGGTGCGGTTCATGATGTCCTCCCGTCGCCTGAGGGGACGCGGACGCCGACGCCGCGTTCGAGGTCGGCGAGGGCGATCAGGAAGTCGGAGACGTACCGCGCCCGCATTCGGCGCACCTCGAGCTGGACGCGTTCGCCGTCGAGCAGTTCGAGGACCCCCACCTCGCCGGTCTGGTAGGCCGCCTCCGTGGCGTGCAGGGTCTCCTCGCTCTGCGGAATGAGCACCCCATCGAGCAGCGCGATCTGCTCCTCGAGGGTTTCGAGACGGATCAGGGCCTCCTCCACCGCGTCCTCCATGGCGTCGCGCGCCGCCTCCAGCTGGCGGCGGCGCGCGGTCAGCTGGTGTCCCGCCTCCTCGACGGCCGCCCGGTAGCTCTCTTTCCACACCGGCAGCGACACCCCGACCGAGAGGCTGAGGGAGTTCTTCCCCTCGTCGGGAGGGAGCGGCCCGGCGACATCCCCCGGGTCGCGGGCCGCGATGTTCACGAACGCCAGGCTCGCGGTGATCCGGGGTCGGAAGCTGGTCGCCGCCAGCTCGACCGACTCTTCGCCGGCGCTCACCAGGGCGGCGGCCGCGCGAAGTTCCTGTCGGTTCCGCTCTCCCAGGGCGAGGAGGAGGGCGCGGTCGCGATGCACCGACGGCAGCGCGATCGGGGCGACGGAGGGGACCGGGGCTTCCGGTGCGTGCCCGCAGAGCGTGTTCAGACGCGCTCCGAGGGCGCGCCGCCGTCCAACGAGCTGCTGCCGCTGGTGGCTGATCTGAGCGAGTTCGGCCTGCAGCCGGATGACCGCGTGCTGGAGTCCCTGGCCGGTGGCGTAGCGCGCCCCGGCCAGGGTTTCGTAGTGGCCGAGGAGGGATTGCTCTTCGTCGAGGATCCGGATCGCGGCGTCCACGTACGCGAGGTCGTAGAACGTGCGCTTGATCCGGACGATGACTTCGCGCTCCTCAGCCCGGTGGAGCAACCCCCTGGCGCTGGCCTCCGAGAGCGCGACCCGACCCCGAAGCTCCCGGACGCCAAACCAGGGCAACGCCTGGGTCACGGTGACGCCACCGGTCCGGGACCCGACCCGCGTTTCCAGGCGGCGGATCGCCTGGCTCAGGTTGACCGTCGGATCCGGAAGGGCGGTGACCTGGGGAATCCGCTGCCGGCTGGCCTCAACCCCGGCGCGGGAAGCCAGCAGGACCGGGTTGGTCGCCAGCGCGCTGCCGATGCAGCTTCGCAGTGCCGGTTCGGGAGCGTGGGTGTCCGGGGGCGGCGCGGAGCCGGGCTGGATGCCGCCGGCCGCCGGGACCGACAGCAAGGCCGTCAGCCCGCCAACGGCTGAGGATCGTCGCAAGAGCACGATGCGGTGAACCATCGCCGGGTTGTGACGGCTCGGGCGGCGCCCCTCGGGCCTCCCTCGGGCCGCCGGGCGGCGATCGTCCCGGGACCCTCCGCGTGGCAGGCACGCGGGCCGCCGTTCGACTGGGGTGGCCGACCTGGCCGGAGCGAACGAGCGGGGAAAGGAGGCTCAGCAGCGGAGCGAGGCGTGGCGCAGGAAGAGCGGTGGCCCCATCTCCCGCTTCAGCCGCGCGACCGCGCTCCCGCTGCCCTGGTCGGGGAGGGAGCCGGCGAGGTTCGGCGGGGCGGCCAGCTCGGCCGCCCATACGGGGGCCGAAACGGCCACCGTGGGAACGGTGACCGACGCGCAACAGACGTTCAAACGCTCTTCGGGGAGGTCGCTCTCCGCGCCGTGGCACGCCTGTCCCGACGGCACGCCGGGCGCGGCCATGAGCGGACAGACGACGGCGAACGAGAGGACAACGCCGATCACGGCGACTGTCAGGGGCGTTCCCCGCTGCTGCTGCAGACCTTGCATCCTGTTGGCCCCAGTATAGGGAAGTCTGGAGGCGGGGCGCACCGGCGCTCCGGGCCTGGCAGCTACGGTGAGCGGCGGGGGCGGGGGCCGCGCTGCAGCGGGAGGTAGACGCGGGCGATCCAGCGCGGGGGCGCGCGGAGGAGCCAGGCGGCCAGAGCGAGGTAGTCGAGGACCGCGGTCAGAACCGGACCGAGGCGTTCCCAGTGGCCGGCGTTCGTGGTCACCGCCGCGGCGGCGGGGGCGAGTTGGCCGAGGCGGCGAAGGCGGCGCGCCAGGCCGGCATCCTCCATGATCGGGTCGTCGGGAAAGCCGCCCGCGGCAAGAAACGCCTTCCGGCGGGCGAAGATCGCCTGGTCCCCGTAGGGCAGCCGGAGACAGCGGGCCCGCAGGTTGGATCCGCGCGCGCCCAGCCGGAGCAGCCTCCCCGCGGATGCGATCCGCAGCGGAAACCACCCCCCGACGACACCCGGCGCCCGGAGCAACCTCCGGATCTCCGAGGCCGCATTCTCGGGGAGGCGGCAGTCGGCGTGCAGGAAGAGCAACCACTCCCCACCGGCGGCCCGCGCCCCCCGGTTCAGCTGGACGGCGCGTCCCCGAGGCGCCGGGAGAACCCGCGCTCCGCTGTCGGCAGCCACCCGGGCCGTCCCGTCGCGGCTGCCGCCGTCCACCACGATCACTTCGGCCCCCGGGGGCGCCGAACGGATCGCCGCGGCCACGTTTTCCGCCTCCTCGAGGGTGGGGATGACAACGCTCAACCGCCTCCGCGCCGGCGTCTTCGGGCAGAGCGCGCCCGCCCCGGGAGCGGCGTGTTCCGATCCGGACAGGTCTTTACCTCCGCGCCTTGCGGCGGGTAGAATTCTGGCCGTTTCCGGGGTCCGGTTCGCGCGCCCCGCCGCCACTTCCGCCGCGACCAGGACCCGCTTCCGATTCAGGAAAACGACGCTTCATGGGCGAATACCTCGGGCCTCTCTTCGCCATCATTGCCGGCGTTCTGTTCGTCTCGGTCACGCTTCTGGTCTCGTCGCTGGTGCGTCCCTCGCTGCCGTCGGCGGCCAAGGAGCAGCCCTACGAGTGCGGGGAAAACCCGGTCGGCACCCCGTGGGGCGTCCAGTTCAACATCCGCTTCTACGTATTCGCTCTCGTCTTCCTCATCTTCGATGTCGAGGCGGTGGTGCTGCTGCCGTGGGCGCTCGCCTACCTCGATCTCGGAACCGGGGCTCTGGTCGCCGGCCTGATCTTCATCGGGATGCTCGTGCTCGGACTGGCCGATGTCTGGGTCAAGGGCGACCTGGAATGGGTGCGCCGGGAAGAGCGGCAGGCCCTCAAGGCCCGGCGGAGGCAGTCGGCGTCGGCGGCAGCCTGAACCTCTCCGTGGCGCACCCGCTTCCGAAGCTGTCCGGGACCAGGGGGAATCCATGGATCTGATCGGCGCGGTCGGAAAGAACCAGTTCGCGCTGACCACCGTGAACGCGGTGGTGAACTGGGCGCGGTTGTCTGCGCTCTGGCCGATGACCTTCGGTCTCGCCTGCTGCGCCATCGAGATGATGGCGACCGGCGCGAGCCGCTTCGACTGGGACCGGCTGGGTCTCATCCCGCGGGCCACGCCGAGGCAGTCCGATCTCATGATCGTGGCCGGCACGGTGACCCACAAGATGGCCATCCGGATCAAGACGCTCTACGAGCAGATGCCGGAACCGAAGTACGTGATCTCCATGGGGAGCTGCGCGAACAACGGCGGCCCGTACTGGCAGTACGGCTACCACGTGGTCAAGGGCGTGGACCAGATCATCCCGGTGGATGTCTACGTCCCCGGGTGTCCTCCCCGGCCGGAGGCTCTCCTCTACGGGATCATGGCGCTCCAGGACCGAATCCGGGAGAAGTCGCTGCTTGACGACCCGAGGCCGGAACGGACCATCGCGGCGGGCGCGGCCTGATGGGCGGGCTCGGCGCGGAAGCGATCGTGGAGCGCCTCGTTTCGGGGCTCGGACTCGGCGAGGGCGATTTCGACACCGATCTGGCCGCTGCGGATCCCTGGGTGCGCATCCCGGGGGAGCGCCTGGTCGAGGCGGCGCAGATCCTCAAGGCGGATCCCGACCTCGCCTTCGACACCCTCCACTGCCTCTCCGGGGTGGACTGGCCGAAGGACGATCCGCCGGCGGTCGAGGTGGTCTACCACCTGTTCTCCCTGGCGAAGAAGCACTGGATCGTGCTCAAGACGCGGGTCCCAAGGGAAGGCGGCTGCCTTCCGACCCTGGAGAACGTCTGGAAGGCGGCCAACTGGCATGAGCGCGAGTGCTACGACCTTTTCGGGGTCCGCTTCGAAGGCCACAGCGACCACCGGCGCATCCTGCTCCCCGCCGACTGGCCGGGGCACCCCCTGCTGCGCGACTGGGAATGGCCCGAAACCTGGCACAAGATCCCGGTGAAACCGGGCCGGCAGATGACCGACCGCGCCGAGAAGGGCCAGATGACCGGCGTGGGGCCGTTCGACTGAGCGCCAGGACTGCGAGACGGATGGCGACGGCGGACACGAGGCGCGTAATGGACCGAAAGGCGGCCACCGGGCAGGACGGGGGACCCCTCGTCACGCTCTACGACGAGCAACTGCCCCCCGACAACTCCTACGCGTTCTCGCCGGAGGAGCTCGAAGAGGACGAGATGATCCTCAACATGGGGCCGCAGCACCCCTCGACACACGGCGTGCTGCGGGTGGAGCTCAAGACCGACGGCGAGATCGTGAAGGACGCCCGGCCCCACATCGGCTACCTCCACCGCAACTTCGAAAAGCACGCGGAGAACATCGACTACCAGGGCGTCATCCCCTTCACCGACCGGATGGACTACGTCGGATCGATGGGGAACAGCCTCACCTACGCGATGACCGTGGAGAAGCTCCTCGGCATCGGCGTGGGCGAGAGGGTGGCCGGCATCCGGGTGATCACCGCCGAGCTGCAGCGCATCGCGAGCCACCTGCTGGCGATGGGCACCTACGGCATGGACATCGGGGCGTTCACCCCGTTCCTGCTCTGCTTCCAGCAGCGGGAACGGGTCCTCGACCTTTTCGAGTGGCTCTCGGGCGCCCGCCTGCTCTACAACTACAACTGGGTCGGCGGCGTCTCCCACGACCTGCCGGACGGCTGGACCGACCGCTGCACGCGCTTTCTCGACGAGTTCGTCCCGGTGCTCGACGAAGTGGACAGCCTGCTGTCGCACAACAGGATCTTCATCCGTCGGACGGCCGATGTCGGCGTCATTCCGCCCCCGATGGCGGTGGATTACGCGCTCTCCGGTCCGAACCTGCGGGGCTCCGGGCATGACTGGGACCTCCGCCGCGACGATCCCTACCTCGGCTACGAGGGCTACGACTTCGACGTCATCACCGGAACCGGCGAGCACGGTCCCATCGGGTCCTGCTGGGACCGGTACTTCGTGCGGGTCCGGGAGATGTACGAGAGCGTGAAGATCGTGCGCCAGGCGCTCGCGCGGCTTCCGGCCGAAGGCGACGTCCACGAGAACGTGCCCCGGTTCGTGCGTCCGAAGGGCGGTGAGGCCTACCTCCGGACCGAGGCGCCGCGCGGCGAACTCGGCTTCTACATCGTCGCCGAGCCGAAGAAGCCGATCCCCTACCGCGTCAAGGGCCGGTCCCCCTGCTTCGTCGCGATGGGGCTGTTCCACGAGATCACCCGGGGCGAGATGATCGCGGACATCATCGCGATCATCGGCAGCCTCGACATCGTGCTGGGAGAGATCGACCGGTGATCACGCGCTTCCGTCAGGTCGAGATGCGGCTCATGGGGCCGCTCACGGCCATCCCGATCGTGCTCGCGGTGGCCGTCCTCGGGACGATCGCCGCGCTGCCGGTCCTGGCGATGGTGATCTCCGAGCTGACGCAGGACTTCATCCCACCGGGACTCCAGCACCTGGTGACCGTCGCGGTCGGGTGCGCCGGCTTCATCGGCATCCTCGCGCTCAACCCGATCTACGCGATCTGGCTGGAGCGGAAGGTGGCGGCCCACGTCCAGGATCGGCTGGGGCCGATGCGGGTGGGCTGGCACGGGCTGCTCCAGAGCTTCGCCGACGGCATCAAGCTCCTCTTCAAGGAGGACCTGGTCCCGAAGAACGCGGACCCGGTGCTCTTCCGGGCCGCTCCGATGCTCGCCATCGTGAGCGCCTTCGCCGCCTTCGCGATCGTTCCCTGGGGTGTCCGCAGCGACGGGGCGGTGCTCGCGGTCGCCGACCTGAACATCGGCGTCCTCTATTTCGTGGCGATCACCTCGCTCGGCGCCCTGTCGGTCCTCATGGCCGGCTGGGGTTCGAACAACAAGTACGCGCTCTACGGCGGGATGCGGGCCGCGGCCCAGATGGTCAGCTACGAGATCCCGACCGCCATCCTGGTGCTGCTCGTCGTGGCCCAGGTGGGGACGCTCTCGATTCCGGAGATCGTGGCGGCGCAGGAAGGCGGCTTCCTCGGCATCGGCGACTGGCTCATCTTCCAGATGTTCCCGCTGAACCTCATCGGGTTCGTCCTCTTCTTCATCTGCGGGCTGGCCGAGACGAACCGCACGCCGTTCGACATTCCCGAGGCCGAGTCGGAGCTGGTGGCGGGCTTCCACACCGAGTACAGCGGGATGCGGTTCGCATTCTTCTTTCTCGCCGAATACGGGAACATGCTGCTCGTCTCCATGCTGGCGGCGCTGATGTTCCTCGGCGGCTGGGTGGGTCCCTTCGGCTCCAACCCGCTGCTCCTCTTCGTCAAGGGCTTCGGCCTCGTCGTGGTCCAGATGTGGCTGCGCTGGACGCTGCCCCGTCTCCGGGTGGATCAGCTCATGGCGGTCTGCTGGAAATACGTGATCCCGATTTCATTCTTCCTGCTGCTGGTGGTGGCGGGCGTGCGCGGCGTCGGGGCCGGTTGGTGATCGGCATGAAGCAGTACTTCCAGGACATCTACGAGTCGGTCAGCACCGTGCTGATCGGGATGGGCGTCACCTTCCGGCACGTTTTCACGCCGTCGGTGACCCAGCAGTACACCGCCGACGAGCTTCCCGAAGAGCGCTGGCGTTCGCCCCTGGACATCCCGAAGGAATCCCTGCAGGACCGCTCGCGGATGAAGCTCCACGTCAAGATCGAGGACTGCATCGGCTGCAAGCAGTGCGAGCGGGCCTGCCCGGTGGACTGCATCCACATCGAGAACGAGCGCCGGCTCAAGACCGCTCCGCCGATCTTCGCGGCGAACGGGCAGGCCATCAAGCAGACGGTGGTGCAGTTCGATATCGACATGTCGCTCTGCTGCTACTGCCAGCTCTGCGTGTATCCCTGTCCCACCGACTGCATCCTCATGACTCCGGATTTCGAGTTCGGCGGCGATCGCAAGGGCGACCTGCTCTACCGCTACGCCAAGGAGCCCCGGGATCCGAATCCGCCGAAGCCTCCGGTGCGGAGGAAGTTCGCGCGGAAGAAGTTCGTCCGGAAGAAGGGCGCCCTCTCGAAGGCGCGGCCGCGCAGGAAGGTCGTCCGCCGGCGCCGGGCCGCGGCGCCCGCCGAGGCGAACTGAGGAACCGGTCAGGCAGGGCAGAGGCAGCAAGCCGGAAGGATCACAACCGATGGAGTCCATGGCCGCCCAGGCGATCTTCTACGTGGTCGCGGCCCTCGTCCTCGCCTCGGCGCTGTACGTGGTGCTCGGGTCGAACCTGGTTCACGCCGCATTCGCGCTCGTGGCGGCGTTCTTCGGCGTAGCGGTCTTCTACGTCTATCTCGGCGCGGACTTCCTCGCCGGAGCCCAGGTCCTGATCTACGTCGGCGGCATCCTGACCCTGCTGCTGTTCGGCGTGATGCTGACGAACCGGATCTACGACCTGAAGATCCGGACCGGCAAGGTCCAGGTGCTCCCCGGCGCGCTCGCCTCCGGGCTCGTCTTCGCGCTCCTGATCTGGATCATCGGCGCGGTCGACTGGGGCGCCATGGACACCGGCGACCCGGGACCGAGCAGCGAGCCCCTCGGCCGGCTGCTGGTCGGTGACTACGTGCTGGCGTTCGAGATCGCGTCGGTCCTGCTCCTCATCGCGCTCATGGGCGCGGCGATGCTCGTCCGCCGGAGGTCCGGATCGTGATTCCGCTCGAGCATTACCTCTATATCGCCGCGGCGCTCTTTGCGCTCGGCGTCTTCGGGGTCCTCACCCGGCGCAACGCGGTGAGCGTGCTCATGTCGATCGAGCTGATCTTCAACTCGGCGAACATCAACCTGGTGGCCTTTTCCCGTTACGTGGAGGGCGCCGTCGGGGGCCAGGTCTTCGCGCTCCTCGTGATCGTGGTGGCCGCATGCGAGGCGGCGGTCGCGCTCGCGATCGTCATGTCGCTCTACCGCCTCCTGAAGGAAGTCAACATCGACCGCGCCTCGGAGCTCAGGGGATGACGCCGCGAAACCATTCGTCACGGCGGGAAGGAGGCGTTCGTGTCTGACGCGGCCCTGAGCCTGACCCGGTTCATCCCCGAGCTGGCGCTCGTCGGGACGCTGGCGGTGGTGATCGTCGCCGACCTCCTGACCCAGCGCTGGGAGACCCTGCGGGCCAACAGCCTGCTCACCTGGATCGCCGGGGGCGGGCTGCTCGTCGCTCTGTTCACCTCGTTAGGCCCCCCGGGCGGCGGCGCGCTGTTCGCGTCCATGATCGCCGACGACGGACTGCTCGCGGTGCTGCGCCCGGTGTTCGCGCTTACCGCGCTCTTCGTGCTGCTCTTCAGCCTCCGCGCCCGGGAGCTGGAGTCGGTGCGGATGGGGGAGATGGTCGCCCTCATCGTGACCACCGCGGCGGCGCTCATGTGGATGGCCGGTTCGGTGAACCTGGTCATGATCTACCTGTCGCTGGAGACGGTCTCGGTCGCCTCCTACCTCATGGTGGGCTACCTGAGCTCGGAGCGGCTCTCGAACGAGGCTTCGCTGAAGTACATCCTGTTCGGAGCGGTCTCCACCGGCGCGATGCTCTTCGGCCTCTCGCTCCTCTACGGGATGACCGGGACGCTGGACCTCTACGGGGTCCGCGAAGCGCTTGCGTCCGGAGCGCACGGGCCGGAGCTGCTCCTGGTGCTCGTGCTCATCGCCGGCGGCATCGGCTTCAAGATCGCCGCGGTCCCGTTCCACTTCTGGTGCCCCGACGTCTACACCGGAGCGCCCACTCCGGTCACCGCCTTCCTTTCGGTCGGCCCCAAGGCGGCCGGTTTCGCGGTGCTGATCCGGTTCTTCTACTCCGGCCTGGCCACTCCGGAGGGCGGCAGCTTCCTCCCGATCCCCGGCTCGGAGGCCCAGACCCTGCTGATCGTCCTGTCGGTGGTGACGATGACGCTCGGCAACGTGGCGGCGCTTCTCCAGACGAATCTGAAGCGGCTGCTGGCCTATTCCTCGATCGGGCACGCCGGAACGATGCTGATGGGGGCCGCGGCCCTGTCCTCGGAGGCGGTGCACGCGATCGGCGTCTACCTGGTCGTCTACCTGTTCATGAACCTGGGGGCCTTCTTCGTTGTCATCCTGGCCCATCGGGTGACCGGCAGCTTCGATCTGGCCAGCTACGCGGGGTTCTGGAAGCGCTCGCCCGTCCTCACCATCGCCATGGTGGTCTTCCTCCTGTCGCTGCTCGGGATGCCGCCGTTCATGGGCTTCGCCGCCAAGTACTACGTCTTCATTGCGGTGATCCAGGCCGACCTCGTCTGGCTGGCCGTGGTGGGCGGGCTGAATGTCGCGGTGGCCGCGGCCTACTACCTGAAGGTCGTGATGACGATGGTCATCGAGCCGGGCGAGGCGTCCCCGCCGGCCTTCGCCTTCAGCCGCCTCGATGCGGTGCTGCTCGCGCTGCTCGCCATTCCCAACCTGGTTGGGCTACTCTTTTGGAACGCGCTGGACGGTTTCACCCGGGTGTCCCGCCAGTTGCTCGACCTTGTCTGACATCGGAATCCCCAACCGTCTGACTCGCCTGCTCTAGGAGGCACTTCGTCATGTCCTACTGGATTGCTGAGCCCTGCATCGGCACGAAAGACACTGCCTGCGTGGATGTTTGCCCGGTGGACTGCATCCATCCGACCCAGGAAGAGGAAGAGTTCGAAGAGGTCGAGCAGCTCTACATCGATCCGGACACCTGCATCGACTGCGGCGCCTGCGAACCGGCCTGTCCGGTGACCGCCATCTTTCCGGATGAAGAGCTTCCTGAGGAGTGGGACGAGTACCGGGACATCAACGCCGAGTTCTACCTCTGATCCGGCGGCGCCGGTGGGCGCCTGGTTCCGGCTTCCCCGGTCCTCGTGGTCCTCGCGGTCCCCGGCGCCTCGTTCCGGCGGCCGTCCTCGCCGCGGCCGCGCTGTCGGGATGCGTCTCCGGCGGCGCCGCCATCACCTTCCCCGATGTTTCCGCCCGGTCGGCGGGGGAGGCGGCGCGCACCGACTTCGAGACCGGCCGGCTCCGCGTCGCCTCCGGGACGTCGGCCGCCGCGCTGGAGCGGATGGGGCGGGCCGTCCTCCCCGCGCTGCCTTGGCCGGAGGCGGCGTGGGAGCTCGTGCTCCTCGACAGCCCGGACGAGGAGGCCTACCTGTTCGCCGACGGCGCGATCTACCTCACCCGGGGGCTTCTCCCTGCTCTCGGCAGCATGGACCGGCTCGAAGCGCTCCTCGGCGAGGCCTCGAGGCTGTATCTCTCGGGCGCGTTCCGGCCCGGGCCGGACCGGGAACTGGTCGCGCAGCCGCTGCGTCTCGTGATCCCGGAAGGTGATCCTGCCGCCCTCGGGGAAAGTCGGGAGGCCTGGCTGGAACTCCTCGACGGGCTTCCCTACGGGCATGCTCCCGAGTTCGGCGCGGCGATCGGCGGGGAGCTGCGCCTTCCCCTCGCCGATCTTCGGCTCACCGTTCCCGACGGCATGCGGCTCGAGCCCCGGGGCCGCGGCCACTTCGCGGGGCTCGCGACGGGCGAGGAAGCCCTCCCCGCTCTCGAAGTGCGTGCCGACGCGGGCCTCGGATCCCCGACAGCGCCGGCGGCCGGCGCGAGGTCGGAACCGGGCGGGGACGGATTCGGGGGCGACTTCCCCAGCCCCGCGGAGGAGCGCGCGCTTCTCGGTCGGCTTGCCGACTTGCTCTCCGGATCGGCGGCGAGCGCCGGGCGCGCCCTCGACACCCTGGAGGCCATCCGGGTACGAGGCTTCACCGGGGTGCGCGCCCGCTGGCGCGACGGTCCCCCGCCCGCCAGCGCCGACCCGGGGATGCCCGCCGGTCTCGCCGCGGTGCTCGCAACGCCAGGTCCGCCGGTGGAGTTCTGGTTCGCCTGCGGTCCCCGTCCCTTCGCGGTCTGCGAAGCGGAGTTTCTCGCCGTGATCCGGACGGCGGAGCGGATGTTCCGACCCCCGCTCCCGGGCTGGCGGCGGCTCGCTGCGGTCCCGGTGGACGAGGCCGGTCCGGCGCGCGCCGCCCTCGAGGAACGGGCCGCCTCGGGGGCGGCCGCTGCCCCACTGGCCGCTCTCTTCGAACTGAACCGGGACTGGCTCGATTCGCGGCTCGACGCCGGAGACCGGGTGCTCGTAGTCGTCCGTGACGGAGAGGACGGATCGTGAGCAGCGAGACGGCCGCCGCGAAAGCGCCGCGCTCGCGCTTCCGACCGTTTCCGATCCGGATCCACTCCAGTTGGGGACTCCTTGCCGGCGTGGTTGCGGCGCTGTTCGCGGCGCTCTACGCCCGGCGCTATCCCGAGCTCGGAACGATGGCCGCAGTGGGCTACGGCCTCGCCACCGGCGTGGGGCTCCTCGGTTCGGTGCTGGTGCACGAACTCGCCCACGCCATCGCCGCGCTCCGTTCCGGCCTCACCGTCTCCGGGATTTCCCTTCGGGTCTTCGGCGGCGTGACCGAGTTGCGGGAGCATCCGAAGACGCCGGCCACCGAACTCCGCATCGCGCTGGCCGGGCCGGTGGCGACCCTCATGATCGGCGGCGTCCTGGCGTCCGTCGCTCTCCTGCCGGAGGGCGTTCTCCCGCAGGCTGCGGTGTCGACGGCCTTCAACCTGGGGCTGATGAACGGCCTCCTGCTGCTGCTCAATCTGATCCCCGCCGTGCCCCTCGACGGCGGCCGCATGCTGCGGGCGGTGCTGTGGGCGATCTGGGGCAGCCCGGCGGCGGGAACCCGGGCGGTTGCGGTCTGCGGGCGTTCCTTCGGCCTGCTCATGGTGGGGTTCGGGGTGCTTGCGCTCCTCTCTGTCGGGGTTGGCGGCGTGGCGCAGCTCGCCTTCGGAACCTGGTTCATCCTGATGGGTATCCGCCTGCGGCGCGTCTCCCGCCAGGTGACCGGTCACCTCTGGTTCTCGGAGCAACTGCGCGGGGTGACCGCGGCTCACCTTCTCGACTACCGGATCCTTCCGGTGCAGCGCACCGCCTCGGGCCACGAAATGGCCGCGCTGGAGACCCCCAACGCGGAGATCCCGGTGCTTCACGACGAGGAACTCGTCGGATCGGTCCGGCTCTCCGACCTGTATCGGCGCCCCGTCTCGGAGTGGGACGAGGTGACGGCCGAGCAGCTCATGAGCACGGACATCGTGAAGCAGGTGCTGGGGCCGGAGGACGCAGCGATTCGCGCGCTCCCGATCCTGACCGGCAAGCGCCGTTCCGTCGCCGTTCTGGACGAGGGCCAGCTGGTGGGGATCGTCACCGTCGAAACCCTCAGCCGCCAGCTCGCTCTCACTGCCGACGCCTGACCGCCCGGACTTCTTCCGGCCC